>CAZEAM010000230.1:0-9133 GCA_964510285.1 uncultured Frankiaceae bacterium
TCCGCCGTACCGGCAACGTCCTGTCGATCCCGGTCGGCGACGGCTTCCTCGGGCGTGTCGTCGACCCGCTGGGCCGGCCGCTCGACGGCAAGGGCGACATCGCCGCGACCGAGCGTCGCGAGCTCGAGCTGCAGGCGCCGAACGTGATGGCCCGCCAGCCGGTGAAGGAGCCGCTGCAGACCGGTGTCAAGGCGATCGACGCGATGACGGCCATCGGGCGCGGCCAGCGCCAGCTGATCATCGGCGACCGCCAGACCGGAAAGACGGCGGTGGCCCTCGACGCGATCATCAACCAGCGCGACAACTGGAAGTCCGGCGACAAGAACAAGGCGGTGAAGTGCGTCTACGTCGCGATCGGGCAGAAGGGCTCGACCGTCGCGCAGGTGCACGCGGCCCTCGAAGAGGCCGGCGCGATGGAGTACACGACCATCGTCGCCGCGCCGGCTTCCTTCCCGGCGGCGTTCAAGTACATCGCGCCGTACGCCGGCTCGGCGATCGCCCAGCACTGGATGTACAACGGTGAGCACGCGCTGATCGTGTTCGACGACCTGTCGAAGCAGGCCGACGCGTACCGCAACATCTCCCTGCTGCTTCGCCGGCCGGCCGGCCGCGAGGCATACCCCGGCGACGTCTTCTACCTGCACTCGCGCCTGCTCGAGCGCTGCGCGAAGCTCTCCGACGACCTCGGCGGTGGTTCGCTGACCGGCCTGCCGATCATCGAGACCAAGGGCAACGACGTATCGGCGTACATCCCGACCAACGTCATCTCGATCACCGACGGCCAGATCTTCCTCGAGACGGACCTGTTCAACTCCGGTGTCCGCCCGGCCATCAACGTCGTTGTGTCGGTCTCCCGGGTCGGCGGCAACGCGCAGACCAAGGCGATGAAGAGCGTCGCCGGCCGCCTACGGCTCGACCTCGCGCAGTACCGCGAGCTCGAGGCGTTCTCGGCGTTCGGCTCGGACCTCGACAAGGCTTCCAAGGCGCAGCTCGAGCGCGGCGCGCGGCTGGTCGAGCTGCTCAAGCAGCCGCAGTACACGCCGTACCCGGTGGAGCGTCAGGTCGTGTCGATCTGGGCGGGTACGTCGGGCGCGCTCGACGACATCCCGGTCGCCGACATCTCGCGGTTCGAGCGGGAGTTCCTGGACTACGTCGGCCGCCAGCACAAGGGCATCTACGACGCGATCCTGGCCGACACGAAGATCGAGGGCGACATCGTCGACCAACTGCAGCAGGCCATCGACGAGTTCAAGAAGACCTTCGAGACCTCTGTGACTGAGACCACCAGCTAATGGGCGCTCAGCTCCGCGAGGCTCGTCGACGCATCAAGTCGGTGCAGTCGACGAAGAAGATCACGCGTGCGATGGAGCTCATCGCGGCGTCTCGCATCGTCAAGGCACAGCAGCGGATCGCGGCCTCGCGCCCGTACGCCGAGGCCATCACCGACGTGGTCCGCACGGTGACCGCGCCCGGCGTCGTGTCGTCGGTCCACCCGCTCACCACCCCGCGCGACAACGTGGGAACGGTGGCGCTGCTGCTGATCACGAGCGACCGCGGGCTGGCCGGCGGCTACCGCGCCAACGTGTTGCGAGCCGGCGAGCAGACCACGGCAAAGCTGCGTGAGCAGGGTGCCGAGGTCAAGCCGTTCCTCGTGGGTCGCAAGGCACTGAGCTTCTACCGCTTCCGCGGCCGTGATACGTCGAACGCCTGGAGCGGGTTCTCCGAGCAGCCGTCGTACGACGACGCGAAGGCGGTCGGTGACGCACTGCTCGAGCAGTTCGTCAAAGGCTCCGCGGATGGCGGAATCGACGAGATCCATCTGGTCTACACCCGGTTCGAGTCCATGGCGGCCCAGCGGGTGACGGTCTCGAGGCTGCTGCCGCTCGATCCGGCGGACCTTCCGGAGGCCGCCGAAGGCGATGAGGCGGAGCACCCCGGTCCGAGCGGGCTGATGGAGTTCGAGCCCGGCGGCGCCGCGGTGCTCGACGCCCTGCTGCCGCGCTACCTCACGGCGCGGATCTTCGCCGCGATGCTCGATGCAGCGGCCAGCGAGCAGGCGGCGCGGCGGCGTGCGATGAAGTCCGCGACGGACAACGCGGATGAGCTCATCAAGAAGCTGACCCGGGACGCCAACGCGGCCCGCCAAGCGGAGATCACGCAAGAAATCATGGAGATCGTCGGCGGCGCAGAGGCGCTCGCCGGGACAGGGAGCGAACTGTGACCGCCACCGCAACGGAGCAGACGGCCAACGAGACCGGGGGCACCGGCCGCGTCGTCCGCGTCATCGGACCGGTCGTCGACGTCGAGTTCGCGCCCGACGAGATGCCGGAGATCTACAACGCGCTGACCGTCGAGCGGACTCTCGGCGACGACGTGCGCACGCTGACCCTCGAGGTCGCGGGCCACATCGGCGACAACATGGTGCGCGCCATCTCGATGCAGCCGACCGACGGCCTGATCCGCGGTGCCGAGGTGCTGGACAGCGGTGCGCCGATCTCTGTGCCGGTGGGCGACGCGACGCTCGGCCACGTGTGGAACGTGCTCGGCTCGTCGCTGGACACCCCCATGGAGCAGATCCAGGTCACCGAGCGCTGGCCGATCCACCGGCCGTCGCCACCGATCGACGAGCTCGAGCCCCGGACCGAGATGTTCGAGACCGGCATCAAGGTCATCGACCTGCTCGCGCCGTACGTGCGCGGCGGAAAGATCGGGATGTTCGGCGGTGCCGGCGTCGGCAAGACGGTCGTCATCCAGGAGATGATCCGCCGGGTCGCCCAGCAGTTCGGCGGCCGCTCGGTGTTCGCCGGCGTGGGGGAACGCACCCGCGAGGGCAACGACCTCTACCTCGAGATGGAAGAGGCGGACGTCCTCAAGGACACCGCGCTCGTCTTCGGCCAGATGGACGAGCCGCCGGGCACCCGGCTTCGGATCGCGCTGGCCGGCCTGACGATGGCGGAGTACTTCCGCGACGTTCAGAAGCAGGACGTGCTGCTGTTCATCGACAACATCTTCCGGTTCACCCAGGCCGGGTCCGAGGTGTCGACGCTGCTCGGCCGGATGCCCTCGGCGGTGGGCTACCAGCCCACGCTGGCCGACGAGATGGGCGAGCTGCAGGAGCGGATCACCTCTACGCGTGGTCACTCGATCACGTCGCTGCAGGCGATCTACGTTCCCGCGGACGACATCACCGACCCGGCGCCGCACACCACGTTCGCCCACCTCGACGCCACGACGGTGCTTTCGCGGTCGATCTCGGAGAAGGGCATCTACCCCGCCGTCGACCCGCTGGACTCGACCTCTCGGATTCTCGACCCGCGCTACGTCGGTGACGAGCACTACCAGGTCGCCCGTCGTACCCAGGAGATCCTGCAGCGCTACCGCGATCTGCAGGACATCATCGCGATCCTCGGTATCGACGAGCTCTCCGAAGAGGACCGGATCACGGTCGAGCGGGCCCGCCGGATCGAGCGGTTCCTGTCCCAGCCGTTCTTCGTCGCCGAGCAGTTCACGGGCATCCCGGGCAAGTTCGTCCCCCTCTCGGAGACGATCGACTCGTTCAAGCGGCTCTGCGAGGGCGAGTTCGACGACCGCCCGGAGCAGGCGTTCTTCATGTGCGGGGGCGTCGAGGACGTCGAGGCCAACGCCAAGCGGCTGGCCGCCGAGTAGCGGGACGCGTCGATGGCAACGATGCAGGTGCAGCTGGTCGCGCCGGACCGCATGGTGTGGTCCGGCGAGGCGGAGTTCGTCCACGCCCGCACCCCGAAGGGCGAGCTCGGGATCCTGCCGCGGCACATCCCGTTGCTGGGAGCGCTGGTGGAGGCGCCGGTCACGATCAAGCGAGCCGGCGAGGCGGACATCGTGGCCAACGTCACCGGCGGGTTCCTGTCGGTCAGTGCGGAGGGCGTGAAGATCCTCGCCGAGAGCGTCAGCATCGAGGGTGAGTAACGCCGCGTAGCGAGACGGGACCTACCGGCCCGCGGCGGGCGTCCACTTCACGTCGCCGGTCGGCAGGTTCGCGACCCGCGCGAGGATGAACAGCAGGTCCGACAGCCGGTTCAGATAGGTCGCGGTCAGCGGGTTGGTTGCCTTCGGCTCGGCGCCGATCAGGACCCATACGGCGCGTTCGGCTCGACGCGCGGCGGTGCGTGCCATGTGCAGCAGCGCCGCACCGGGCGTGCCACCGGGCAGGACGAAGGAGTCGAGGGCTGCCAGCCGCGCGTTGAACGTGTCGCAGGCGGCCTCGAGCCGGTCGACGTAGGACTGCTCGACCCGCAACGGCTCCCACTTCGGCTCCGGGACGATCGGGGTGCAGAGATCCGCCCCGACGTCGAACAGGTCGTTCTGCACCGCGGTGAGCAGCTCGGTGAGCTCGGCGTCGAGTCCGCCGAGTGCCAGGGCCTCCCCGATGGCGGAGTTCGCCTCGTCGACGTCGCCGTACGCGACCACCCGAGGTGAGGACTTTGCGGCACGGGACATGTCCCCGAGCGCGGTGGTGCCGTCATCGCCGGTCCGGGTGTAGATCCGAGTGAGATGCACCGTCGACGACTTGCGTTCGCGAGCGCTCACGATCCCGACCCTAGTCGGCGGCGGCCGCTCCCGCGTCGACGTACCCTTCGCACGTGGAGCTGTTCGAGGTGGTCGGCGGCACCCGCCTCGCGGGTGAAGCAACCGTTGCCGGCGCAAAGAACAGCGTCCTGAAGGTCATGGCCGCGTCGCTGCTCGCCACCGGTACGACCCGGCTGACCAACGTCCCGGACATCGGTGACGTGCCGATCATGGCCGAGGTGCTGAACGGGCTCGGCGCAACCGTTGACGGCGACGCTCCTGACGTCGCGATCTCGGTGCCGGACGAGATCGGTCACGAGGCGGACTACGACCACGTCAGGCGGATCCGCGGCTCGGTGTGCGTGCTGGGCCCGCTTCTGGCGCGGACCGGCCGCGCCAAGGTCGCGCTGCCCGGCGGTGACGCGATCGGGTCGCGCGCCCTCGACCTGCACGTGATGGGTCTGGAGCGGCTGGGAGCGGTGTTCGACAACACGCACGGGTACCTGGTGGCCGAGGCGGCGCAGCTGGCCGGCGCGCAGATCTGGCTCGACTTTCCGAGCGTCGGAGCTACCGAGAACATCTTGATGGCCGCGGTTCTTGCGAAGGGCACCACCACGATCGACAACGCCGCGCGCGAGCCGGAGATCGTCGATCTGTGCGAGATGTTGATCGCGATGGGAGCCCAGATCGGCGGGGTCGGAACGTCGACGCTCGAGATCGAAGGCGTCGATGCGCTCCATCCCGCCGAACATCGGGTGGTCGCCGACCGCATCGTCGCCGGAACCTGGGCGTTTGCCGCGGCAATGACGCAGGGCGACATCCGAGTGCGCGGCGCAACCCACGAGCATCTCGAGCTCGCGCTGGACAAGCTGGTCCAGGCCGGCGCGACCGTGACGACGTACGACGACGGCTTCGCGGTCACCTGCGACGGCCGGCCGCGTGCCGTCGACGTCGTGACACTTCCCTATCCCGGGTTCCCGACCGATCTCCAACCGATGGCGATCGCGATGAACTCGGTGGCCGACGGCGTCTCCTTCGTGACCGAGAACATCTTCGAGGGCCGGTTCATGTTCATCGACGAGCTGGTCCGGCTCGCCGCGGACGTGCGCACCGACGGGCATCACGCGATCGTCCGCGGCCGGGAGCGACTGTCCGGGGCGCCGGTACGGGCGACCGACATCCGTGCGGGCGCCGCGCTGGTCCTCGCCGGTGTGGTCGCAGACGGCGTCACGACCATTGCCGATGCGTTCCACGTCGACCGCGGCTACCAGTCGTTCGTGGAGACGTTGCGTTCGCTGGGTGCCAACATCCGCCGGGTCGAGGACGACACGCTGCTCTGAGCGGCAAAACCGGATATCGAATCGCATTCCGGGGCAACCCTCCGGCCGCCGGGCGCGTCTAACAAGGCAGACAAGGCAAACGGGCCAGTCGTTCGGAGGGGCCGATGCACGACGCGCACGTCTCGATCTCGGTGGACGATCCGGGAGCACACGTCACCGTTGCGGGGGCGCTGTCGGCAGCCACCGTCGCTGACGTTCGCTCGACGCTTGTCGCGGTCGCCGAGCACGGCAGCGGTGATCTAGTGCTCGACATCAGCGGCGTGGACACGATCGACGCCAGCGGACTCGGGGTTTTGGTCGGCGCGCATCGACTTGCGGAGCGTCGGGAACGCCGGCTCGTCCTGTGCAACGTGCCGGAGCGGGTCGGCCGCCTGCTCGCGGCCACTCGCCTGAACCGGATCCTGGCGGTGGAGCCCGCGGTCGGCTGACCGTCCCGTCGATCGCGGATGGCAGCCGCTCCCATGCCGATCCGTGAAGCCGATCGGTGAAGATGTGCACATGGGTGGTACGCGTTCGGACCTGGACGGCAAGGTAGCGGTCGTGACGGGCGGCAGCCGCGGCATCGGCCGCGCGGTTGCCGAGGGCATGGCCTCCGCCGGCGCGGACGTCGTGATCGCCAGCCGCAAGCTCGAGCGGTGCGAGCAGGCTGCCCAGGAGATCGCACGGGCGACCGGACGTCACGTCGTACCCGTCCGATGCCACGTCGGGGAGTGGTCCGACTGCGACGCGCTCGTCGACGCCGTGTACGCCGAGTTCGGGCGCTGTGACGTGCTCGTCAACAACGCCGGGATGTCACCACGCTACGACGACCTCGGTTCGGTCAGCCAGGAGCTCTACGACAAGGTTCACGCGGTGAACGCGCGGGGGCCGTTCCGCCTGGCTGCGCTGCTCGGCGCTCGCATGGCGGCCGCGGAAGGCGGCTCGATCATCAACGTCTCGACGGCCGGATCGCTGCGGCCGACAGCCGTCGAGCTTCCGTACGCGATGGCGAAGGCCGGACTGAACGCGCTGACGCTCGCTCTCGCGGGTGCGTGGGCACCCAAGGTGCGGGCGAACCTGATCCTGCCGGGTGCGTTCGACACCGACATCACCCTCGCCTGGCCGGAGGGCTTCAAGGAGCAGGCGGCCGCGATGAACCCGCTCGGACGAATCGGCAGGCCGGACGATCTGGTCGGGCTGTGCGTGTTCCTCGCGAGTGAGGCGGCCGGCTACATCAACGGCGCGCAGATCCTCGTCGACGGCGGGTTGTACCGCTCCCTCTGACCGGCCGGCGAACGGCGTCGGCCTCACCGCGCGGCGCCTCCCTCCCCGGGTCAGTCGCCCGCCCGGGCGAAGGCAGACACCTTGTCGACGGTGGCGACCTGCAGCGAGTACGTCTCGTAGTAGCTCGCGATGCCAGCCCGCTGCGCACCGACGTGGTCGGACTGCTTCCGCCACGCCTCGTGGCTGTCGCGGTCGGCAAAAGTGACGATGGTCACCCGCTCGCCGTCCTCGGCGGTGAATCCCTTGTGGTCGACGTATCCCGGCATGGTCCGGGCGAGCTCGCTCATCCGGTTGGCGTGCTCGGCATACGCAGGATTCGCGTCGGGCATGAGGCGGGACCGGAACACCGTGACGACCTGACCGGCTGAGAACTCGTGACTCATCTGGCCATTGAACACGCGCTCGCTACGGATTTTCCCGGAACAACAGGTCGACGACTTCCGCCACGGTCATGACGTCCGTGATCTCGCCGACGCCGGACCCGGCGTACATCGCCATCGCCGCCACGTTGCCGGTGCACGACCTGGTCGGCGGGAGGGCGGACCAGCGGTCGACCTGATGGCGTCGACCGTGTTGTTCCCACCAGCCGACCGGCTCCGACGCGGCGGTGGCCGCCGCGACCGCGCCGCGTAGCACGCGGTGCGGCGCGTCCTCCCACCCCCGGTGGAAGGCAGTGGTGAGCTCGGTGTCGTCGGCGCCGGCCGCCAGGAGAGCGGCGACGTACTCCGGGTGCGCGGCGGACTCAGCCGTTGCGAGAAAGCGGGTCCCGACGCGGACCGCGCTCGCGCCCGAATCGAAGGCGGCGCGGACGTGCTTGCTGGTCGTGATCCCGCCCGCCGCGACGACCGGGACACCGATCCGATCGACCACCCGGTCGAGGAGGAGACGCAGAGGCGTGGTGCCGCGCACGTGTCCGCCCGCCTCGACGCCTTGCGCGACCACCACGTCGCACCCGGCATCGGCGGCGGCGACCGCCTCGTCCGCGGAACCCACCTGCCAGAACGCGAGCGCACCGCCGCGATGGATCCGCGCCACCACCGCGGGGTCCGGCTCTCCCCAGAACAGGTCGATGACGCGGGCCGCAGCCGCCGCGAGCTCGAGCTCCCCGGCACGATGCGGAAGGTCGAAGCCGAAGAACCCGACGCCGTACGGCGCCGCGACGAGCTCGCGCAACGCGGACATCTGGTCCGCCAGCGGACCCGGACCGGCTGAGGAGAGCATGCCGAGCCCGCCCGCCTTGCATACCGCGGCCGCGAGCCCGGGTGTGCCCACCCCGCCGCCCATCGGCGCGAGCTGGATCGGCTGAGTGCATCCCACGAGCGTGGTGAAGGCAGTGTTCACGACCTCATCCTGTCTATTACCGCATGGGGACACCCGCCCGCTCCTGGTCGGCCGGGCGCTGCCGGCGGACCTCCGACGCAGCGGGAGCGTGGTAGGCACTGTGCATGCCGAGGCTGACAACTGGTAGCCGGTCGGTCGCGGGCAAGGCTGTCCTCGTCACCGGCGCCGCGAGTGGAATGGGCCGTGCAACGGCGCACCTGTTCGCCGACGAGGGCGCGAAGGTCGCGGTCACCGACCTGTCCGTGGAGCGGGTGCAAGTCGTGGTCGACGAGATCACCGCAGCCGGCGGCACCGCCCGCGGCTGGGTGCTGGACGTCTCCCACCAGCTCGCCGTGGACCGAGTCGTGGCCGACATCGTCGATGCCTTCGGGTCGCTCGACGTCCTGGTCAACAACGCGGGCATGGTGAGCGGCGGCCCGGTCGACGGGCCGGCGTACGTCGATGACTTCCTGCGCACGCTCGAGGTCGACCTGGTGGCCCACGTCCGGACCATCCGGGCCGCGCTGCCGCACCTCAAGGCGAGTGGCGAGGGCCGGATCGTCAACATCGCGTCGACCGAAGGGTCGGGGGCGACGAAGTACAACTCGGCGTACGTCGCTGCCAAGCACGGCGTGATCGGGCTCACCCGCGCGCTGGCGATGGAG
>CAZEAM010000231.1:0-19517 GCA_964510285.1 uncultured Frankiaceae bacterium
AGAGCCCCTCGACGTTGGGGAACGTCATCGCGAGCCGGCCGCCGGGCTTGAGCAGGCCCCGGGCGAGGGCGAGCTCGTGGCGGGGATCGCGCAAGTGCTCGAGCACGTCCCAGAACGTGATGAGGTCGAACCGCTCGTCACCGAGAAGACCGAGGGCGTCGTCGAGGGTGCCGGTCCGCACGTCGAGTCCGCGCTCCCGGGCGGCGGCGGCCGTCGTGGCGCCGAGCTCGACACCGGTCGCATGGCAGCCCTGGGCCGTGGCGACCTCGAGCCAAGCGCCGGAGGATGCACCGACGTCGAGAACTCGTGCGCCGTCGAGATTCACCCCGGCGTCGCGCAGCAGGACGACCTTGCGGCGTGCGTTGAACATCGTCGTCTCGCGAAGCTCGCCGAGGAGGGCTTCCGAGAAGGTCTCGTCCTGGTAGTAACCGCTGTCCTCGAACTCGCTGTCGTCGGGCTGCGGGTCGCGGAACACCAGCCCGCACTCGCACCTAGCGAGGCGATACCTGCTCCAGCTGAAGTACGTCGGGAACGGCGCCCGGGCGTCGCAGACGATGCAGCGCCGAACGCCGGCTTCGTCGGTCGTCGGGGCAGCCATTGTCAGCAAATCCTATCGAGCGGGCGCTCCGCGGACCGGTGGGCCAAGATGACCCCATGTCTGAGGCGCAGGCCCACTACAAGCGGCCCAACTGGTTCGACCGGCACGTGATGATGCCGGTCGTTGCCGGCTTCACCCGGCTCGGCCTGTCGGTGTGGGGCTCGCGGGTGCTCGAGGTGAAGGGCCGCAAGAGCGGCGAGCCGCGGCGGGTGCCGGTGAACCTGCTCACTCACGACGGCGAGCAGTACCTGGTGGCGCCACGCGGGGAGACCCAGTGGGTGCGCAACCTACGGGCAGCCGGAGACGGCGTACTGATCCTCGGCGGCAGGCGGCAGCCGTTCACCGCGGTCGAGCTGGCCGATGCGGACAAGCCGGAGCTGCTCCGGGCGTACCTCAGGCGGTGGAAGGCTGAGGTCGGCGTCTTCTTCGACGGGGTCAGCGCGACGTCACCCGACGCCGAGATCGATCGGATCGCTCCTCGCCATCCGGTGTTCCGGCTTTCGCTCCAGGCGGGCAAGTCCTCCTAGGCTGGATTCAGTGAGGGGTACGTCGCGGCTCGGCCCGCAGGAGCGCGAGGACGCGTGGAAGCGTCTCGACGGCGGCTCGTTCGACCTGCTGGTCATCGGCGGCGGCGTGACCGGCGCGGGGGTTGCGCTCGATGCCGCGACCCGCGGCTTGTCCACCGCGCTGGTGGAGTCTCGCGACATCGCCAGCGGTACCTCCTCGCGGTCGAGCAAGCTCTTCCACGGCGGGCTGCGCTACCTCGAGCAGATGGACTTCGGCCTGGTCCGTGAGGCACTGAAGGAACGCGACCTCATGCTGACCCGGCTGGCGCCGCACCTGGTGCGTCCGGTCTCGTTCCTCTATCCGCTCACCCGCTACGGCTGGGAACGCGCCTACGTCGCCGCCGGCCTCACCCTGTACGACGCGCTCGGCGGTTCCCATGCGCTACCTCGGCATCGCCACCTGACCCGCCGCGGCGCGCGGGCCTTGGCACCGGCACTTCGGGGCGATGCGCTCGTCGGCGGCGTTCTGTACTACGACGCCCAGTGCGACGACGCTAGACACACGTTGACCCTGGCGCGCACCGCCGCGGAGTACGGCGCCCTCGTGCGGTCGTCCACGGAAGTCGTCGGCTTCGTCCGTGAGGGTGGCCGGATCGTCGGCGCCGAGCTTCGCGACACCGAGACCGGTGCGAGCGCGACGGTGCGCACCGCCGTCGTCGTCAATGCGACCGGTGTCTGGACCGACGACGTTCAGCGCCTCGCGGACTCGCGCGGGGAGTTCAAGGTCCGCGCGTCCAAAGGCGTGCACATCGTCGTACCGCGGGACCGGATCTCCTCCGAGACCGGCTTGATCCTGCGGACCGAACGGTCGGTGTTGTTCGTCATCCCGTGGGGTGACTACTGGATCATCGGGACGACCGACGACGACTGGAACTACGACAAGGCACACCCGGCGGCCAGCCGGGTCGACATCGGCTACCTGCTGCGGCACGTCAACGAGGTGCTGTCGGTGCCGTTGACCCGCGAGGACATCTCCGGGGTGTACGCCGGGCTGCGGCCGCTGCTGTCCGGCGAGCACGAGGAGACCTCACAGCTGTCCCGGGAGCACGCGATCAGCCGGTCGCCGCGCGGGATGGTGTCGGTCGCCGGGGGCAAGTACACGACGTACCGGCTCATGGCGAAGGACGCGGTCGACGCGGCGGTCGACGACCTCGGCCGCCACGTCCCGCCCTGCGTGACCGAGCACATCCCGTTGCTAGGCGCCGACGGTTACCACGCGCTCGCCAACCAGACCGAGTCGATCTCCGCGGAGCTCGGGCTGCCGCGCTGGCGCTACGAGCACCTGCTGCACCGGTACGGCGCGCTGGTCGAGGAGGTGCTCGCGCCGGCTGCCGACGACCCGACGCTGCTCGAGCCGATCCCGGGTGCGGGCATGTACCTGATGGCGGAGGCGCGCTACGCCGCGACGCACGAAGCCGCGCTGCACCTCGACGATGTCCTGACCCGCCGTACCCGGATCTCGATCGAGACCACCCACCGCGGCGTGGACTCGGCGGCGCCGGTCGCGCTGATGCTTGGCACGATCCTCGGCTGGGACGAGGAGACCCGCAACGCCGAGGTCGCGGCGTACATCGCCCGTGTCGAGGCGGAGCGGCTGTCGCAGGAGCAGACCGACGACGTCAACGCCGACGCCCGGCGCCTGGTGGCCCCGGACAGCCGCCGGCCGGTGCTCTAGCGCCATGCGCAAGGTGACCTACTCCATGGGCATGTCGCTCGACGGCTACATCGTGGGTCCGGACGGCGAGTTCGCGTGGGCCGCGCCCGACGAGGAGTTCTTCCGGTTCTGCATCGATGAGGTCCGCGGAGTCGATGTCCACCTGATGGGGCGGCGGCTGTACGAGACGATGCTCTACTGGGAGACCGCCGAGGAAGAAGATCCGGCGTTCGGTGATGCGGAGCGCGAGTGGGCGGCGCTGTGGAACCCGCTCCCGAAGGTGGTCTTCTCGACCACGTTGTCGACGGTGCAGGGAAACGCGCGGCTTGCGACCGGCAGTGTCGCCGAGGAGATCGAGCGCCTGCGTGCGGAGGCGGGAGAGGGCGAGATTGCGATCGGCGGGGCCACCCTCGCGGTTCAAGCGGCCGCGTCGGGTCTGATCGACGAGTACCGGCCGAGGGTCCTGCCCGTCATCGTTGGCGGCGGCACTCCGTTCTTTCCGAAGGGTGCGCCTCAGATCGACCTGGAGCTGATCGACTCCCGAACGCTCGGGTCAGGGGTGGTCTGCCTCCGCTACCGCGCAGGCGGCTAGTCGTTGGACCTGCTGCGCAGCGCACGGGCGCCTCGCCACAGTCCGTAGCCGATCCCGGTCGACGCTGCTGCGCCCACGGTCAGGAAGGCGATCGACAGGCCGGGACGGGCGCCACTGAGTGCCCCGCGGGCGGGGACGGCGGCGCGTTCTCGTACTCCGCGCCGGCTGGCCTGCGCGAGCAGGTCGTCGAGCAACCCGGCTGGTGGCTCGACCTGGGTGTCGCGAAGGGCTGACAGCGCGCCGGCCAGTTGTTGCTGGCGCTCGAGCTCTGCGGAGCAGTCGGCGCACCGGCGCAGGTGCGCGCGGACGACGTGCAGGGGCCAGCCGGTCAGCTCGCCCGACACCATCGCCGGAAGCTGTGACCGCGCCTCGCGGCAGAAGCGGGGCAGCTCGTCGCGGCTCATGCCGCACCGCCCGCGGTTGCGGTTCCGTCCCCGCCGAGCACGAGCTCGCGCAGCTTCGCGTGTGCGCGATGCAGCCGGACCTTCACGACGTTCTCGGTCACTCCCAACAGGCCGGCCACTTCCTTCGTCGACAAACCTTCGATGTCGCGCAGCACGACGACTGCGCGCGCCTCCTCGCTCAGCTTGGTCAATGCGATCTCGCTGCGGCGGACCAGGTCGGCGGTCTCCGCTCGGTCCTCCGGGGCGGCCTCGTCGCCCGCGATGTCCAGCCCTTCGTTCGGAAGCGCGAACGGCGTACGTCCCGCCACCATGCCGGTCTCGCGAGCCTGACTGCGCTTCTTGATCATGGTCAGGCAGACGTTGACCGTGACCCGGTGCAGCCAGGTGCCGAACGCCGACTCGCCGCGGAAGCCGACCACTGATCGCATCACGCGGACGAACACCTCCTGGGTCGCATCGGCGGCCTCGTCGGGGTCGGCGAGCATCCGCCTGGCCAGCTTGTAGACGTCGGCGTACGTCGCGCGGATCAGCGCGTCGAGCGCTCCACGCTCGCCGCGCTGGCAGGCCCGCACCAGCGCCGGATCGACGTCCATCCGCTGCGTTCGACTCCTTTGCGCCCCGGTTGGTTACCGCCAAGTACGAAGTCGGCGGAACTTCTCTGTAACCAAGGCTGACCGGCGGAGTCCAACCATGTGAAGCGACGCGCCGTGCGTCGCAGATATGGAGTGATCCAGATGTACGCGTTCGTCGTGTTCGCAGGCCTAGCCCTCGCGCTTGCAACGGTCGGCGAGGTGCTCAACGAGGTCCTGCCCGTGAAGGCCCCCAAGGCTCTGACCACCAGTGTCGGTGTCGGGATCGCCATCCTCGTGGCGTGGGCGCTCGACTACTCGGTCTTCCGCGCCTTCGGTCAGCCGCTGCGCGCTGAGTGGATGAACCCGGTTGCCACCGGTGTCGTGCTGGTGGGTATGGGCGAGGCGCTGCGCGCCCTGCTCAGCAACCTTGGGGTCAACATCTCCATCGGGAGCCGGCACAAGGCTGCCTAGCAAGTAACTGCGCTCCGCCCGCCGTACCGATTCCCCGAGTACGGCGGGCGGCCGCATGTCTTGGGTGCTTCGCCGCGCAGCTAGTGCTTCCCCGCGGACCCGCGGAGCCGCTGCCGCGAGGCCTCGATCTCGTCCTCGGCCTCGGCCCGCCCGACCCAGGTGGCGCCTTCCACGCTCTTGCCTGGCTCGAGGTCCTTGTAGACCTCGAAGAAGTGCTGGATCTCCAGCTTGTCGAACTCCGGCAGGTGATGGATGTCGCGCAGGTGTTCCTGCCGGGGGTCGTTCGCCGGAACGCAGAGGACCTTGTCGTCCCCACCCTTCTCGTCGGTCATCCGGAACATCCCGATCGCGCGGCAGAGGATCAGGCAGCCGGGGAACGTCGGCTCCGCGAGCAGCACGAGGGCGTCGAGCGGGTCGCCGTCCTCACCGAGCGTGTTCTCGATGAAGCCGTAGTCCGCGGGGTACTGGGTGGCGGTGAACAGCGTCCGGTCCAGGCGGAGCCGCCCGGTCGCGTGATCGACCTCGTACTTGTTGCGACATCCCTTCGGGATCTCGATGAAGACGTCGAACTCCATGCGAGCCTCCCGAGCGTCGGATCCGAGCGGTGTGTGGGCAACTAGTCTGCCTTCACGTGCGTTGGCGAGTCGTCCTACCCCTGGTGTTGGCGCTCGCGGTGAGCGGCGGCGCGGCGTTCGTGGTCGTCGACCGCACGGGTTCCTCGACCCCGACTCGCGCCGGCAACGCCACGCCGGCACCGACCCGTCCGCCGGGTCTCCCGGCACTCGGTACGCCGACCGCGGCGCCGGCCGCCGCCGCGGTTCGCAAAGCCCTCGAGCCGGCCCTTCGCACGTTGCCGACCGGTGAGCAGGTCGGCGGTGCCGTCGTGGACGTCGCGACCGGCACGACCCTGTGGAGCCGCGACGCGCACACCGCCATCGCTCCGGCCTCGACGTTGAAGCTGCTCACCGCGGCCGCCGCTCTGCGCTCGCTCGGACCGAGCTTCCGGTTCACCACCACGACCCGGTCGGTCGGCGGCACGGTCTACCTCGTCGGCGGCGGCGACGCCACGCTGGCCCGCACCGCCGACCGCGACGAGCGACCGATCAGCTACCCGGCTCCGGCATCGCTCGCCGACCTCGCGACCCGGACGGCAGCCGCCCTGCCGCCCGGCCAGCCGATCCGGCTGCGGGTCGACGACTCCGCGTGGTCGAGCCCGACGCTCGCGAAGGGATGGAACGACGGCTACGTCGCCGAAGGCGACGTGACGCCCCCCAACGCCCTGGAGCTCAACGGCGGGCGGCTGCATCCCGCGGAGCTCGACTCGCCACGGACCGCCGACCCGGTCGGGCAAGCAGGCGACGCGTTCGCCGCGCTGCTTCGCAAGGACGGCGTCACGGTGCGCGGACCCCTCAGGCGAGCCCCCGCGCCGGCCGGTGCGGTGCAACTCGCACAGGTCGGCTCGCCGCCGCTCGCGGCGCTCGTGGCGCGGATGCTGACCGCCAGCGACAACGACCTCGCGGAGGCGATCGGTCGGGCCCTCGCGATCCACGACGGCCTCCCGCCGACGTTCGCCGGCGCCGCCGCCGCGGTCACCGCGCAGGCCGTCGCGCTCGGCGTACCGCGCGAAGAACTCGACCTGCAGGACGCGAGCGGGCTCTCCCATGACGACACGGTCACCGCCGCCGCGCTGGTGACGGTCCTGCGAGCGGCGTCGCGGGACGCCGATCTTCGCCCGTTGGTCGAAGGGCTGCCGGTCGGCGGGTTCACAGGGACGTTGGCGGACCGATACCGCGGCACCGAGGGCGGAGCGGGCACCGGCATCGTGCGGGCCAAGACCGGATCGCTGGTCGGGGTCAACGCGCTCGCCGGCATCGTCGTCGACCGGTCCGGGCGGCTGCTGGCATTCGCCTTGCTCGGGTTCGGGACGGTCGAGACCGCCGCGGTCCAAACCGGTCTCGACGCGGCAGCCTCGGCCCTCGCCGCTTCGGGCCGAGCGCACACTGGATAGATGGCGGTGCGCATCATCGACTGGCGGCTCGCCGCCACAACCGGCGCCCGGGTGGTTCCCCCGGGGCCGCGGGTGCCGTTCGGCGAGGCGGTGGCCACCGTCGAGGACCTGCGCCACAAGGCCTCCCTGGCGGACGAGCACGTCGCTGCCATCACCGGGCTCGACGCCGCCGCCCACTCGGCCACGACCGTCGTCGTCGACCGGCCGGCCTGGATCCGGGCCAACGCCGAGAGCTTCGGGCTGCTCACCGAGCCGCTGATCGAGTCGCTGCTCGAGAAACGCGGTACGGCGATGCCCGGCCCGCTGGTCGTGTCGGTCGGCGCCCGGGTCACCGGCGTCGAGGTCGGCCTCGTGCTCAGCTACCTGGCGACCCGGGTTCTGGGCCAGTTTGAGCTGCTCGGCCCGCCCCGCACGTCGCCCGACGAGGACGTGCCCGGGCGGCTGACCCTCGTTGCGCCGAACATTGTCGCGGCCGAGCGGGCGATGGGGGTCGACCCCTCGGACTTCCGGCTGTGGGTCTGCCTGCACGAGGTGACCCACCGCACCCAGTTCGCGGCTGCGCCATGGCTGCACGGCCACGTGCAGGACCAGATCCGCGAGTTCCTGCTCGCCTCCGACCTCGACACCGCGGCGCTCATCGCCCGGCTGCGCTCCGCGCTCACCGGCATCATCGACGTGGCCCGTGGCCGCAGCGAGGTGAGCATCATGGAACTCGTCCAGACTCCGCAGCAGCGCGTCGTACTGGACCGGCTCACCGGACTGATGAGCCTGCTCGAAGGGCACGCGGACGTCATCATGGACCTCGCCGGCAAGACCTCCGTCCCGTCGGTCGAGTCGATCCGGGCCCGGTTCGAGAACCGCCGGCGTGACGTCGGCCCGGTCGCGAAGGTGCTCCGGCGCCTGATCGGGCTCGAGATGAAGATGAAGCAGTACGCCGAGGGCGCGCGCTTCGTGCGCGAGGTCATCGACGAGATCGGCATGCCAGGCCTCAACACCGTGTGGTCGGGGCCGGAGTTGCTCCCGACCGGGGACGAGATCCGCCAGCCACGGCTGTGGCTCGAGCGGACGGACCCGTTGCGCGCCGCCACTGCGTGAGGGCGGAGGCGCCGGTGAAGATGCAGCCCGCGGTCGCGGCAGTACGCGGCGCCGTACGAGCCGCCTTCACCGATCTTCCGCGCGGCGGGCTGGTGCTGGCCGCGGTCAGCGGTGGAGCCGACTCGATGGCACTGGCCGCCGGTGTCGCCGCCGAGGCGCCGCGGCTCGGACTGCGGGCCGGGGCGGTCACGGTCGACCACCGGCTGCAGGACGGCTCGGCCGAGCGAGCCACGGCGGTCGCGTCTGCCTGCAAGGCGCTGGGGCTCGACCCGGTGGAGGTCGAGACGGTCACCGTCGACGGTCGCGGCGGGCCCGAGGCGGCGGCGCGCAACGCGCGGTACGCCGCACTCGACCGGGCCGCCGAGCGTCTGGGCGCGGTCGCCATCGCGGTCGGACACACCCTCGACGACCAGGCCGAGACGGTGCTGCTGCGACTGGCCCGTGGCTCGGGTGCGCGGTCGCTGTCCGGCATGCCGGCACGCCGTGACCGCATCGTCCGGCCACTACTCGGGTTGCGGCGCGCCACGACGGCGCGGGCCTGCGCGGAGCTCGGGATCGTGGTCTGGGACGACCCGCACAACTGCGACCAGAGCTTCGCCCGTAGCCGGGTCCGGCAGGTCTTGATGCCGGCGCTGGAGACCGCGCTCGGCCCGGGCGTGCCGGAAGCGCTCGCGCGCACCGCCGACCAGCTGCGGGCCGACGCCGACGCGCTGGACGGCTGGGCGGCGACGGTCCGGGACCCGACGGACGTGGTGGCACTGCGCGAGCTCCCGACGGCAGTGCGCACCCGCGTGCTGCGGCGGGCCGCCATCGACAGCGGCGTTCCGGCGGGCGCCCTGAGCGCCGCGCACGTCGCCGACATCGATGCGCTGGTCGTCGACTGGAGGGGTCAGGGCCCGGTGAGCCTGCCCGGGGGGTTGGTGGCACACCGGGCGTGTGACAGGCTTTGGATTCGATGACCGCGCCGCTCCTGCCCGTCGAGTCGTTGCACCCGATGGACACCGATCCCGCATCGGACGGTTCCGCCCCCGACCGCCAGCATCCGGACATCGAGTCGGTCCTGGTGTCGGCCGACCAGATCGCGGCGAAGATCCACGAGCTCGCCGCGCGCATCGATGCCGACTACGCCGGGCGCGAGGTCGTGCTCGTGGGGGTCCTCAAGGGCGCCGTGATGGTGATGGCGGACCTGGCACGGTCGTTGTCGATCCCGGTCTCGCTGGAGTTCATGGCGGTGTCGTCGTACGGATCGGCGACGTCGTCGTCAGGCGTCGTGCGGATTCTCAAGGATCTCGACCGCGACATCTCCGACTGCGACGTGCTGGTCGTCGAGGACATCATCGACTCCGGTCTGACCCTGTCGTGGCTGCTGCGCAACCTTCGGGCACGCCACCCGCGCTCGGTCGAGGTGGTGGCGATGCTCCGCAAGCCGGAGGCCGCTCAGGTCGAGGTGCCCGTGAAGTACATGGGCTTCGACATCCCGAGCGTGTTCGTGGTCGGCTATGGCCTGGACTACGCCCAGCGTTACCGGGAGCTGCCGTACGTCGGAACGCTGCGTCCCGAGGTCTACGCAGGCTGAAAAAGGCCCGTTCCGGGCCGTCCGAGGCCTCCCACACCCATCACTGACGGGCGACGGGCTCGTTGGCCCCGGTGTACCGTCATTGGAGCGGGGGGACGTGTCTTTGAAGTAGTCCCACCCCTTGACACCCGCCGCGGCGAGCAGGAGCCATGAACCTTCGACGGACCTTCCGGGGCCCCATCTTCTGGGTTGTCCTCGCGGTGCTCGTGGTCTTCGTGCTGTTGGAGGTCGCTACCGCCGGTGGGGGGTACAAGCGGGTGCCGCTGCCCAAGATCCAGCAGGCGATCGCGAACCACCAGGTCGAGTCCGCGAACATGCTCGACAAGGAGCAGGTGATCCAGGTCACCCTACGCGGTGACAACCGGATCGACGGTGCAACCAAAGTCCAGTCGGACTACACGCTGCACTACGACAACGTCCTCGACGAGGAGCTCCGCAACGCCGGGGTCGACTACACGCCGAAGGTCGACCACGGCAACCTGTTCGTCTCGCTGATCGAGAATCTGCTGCCCTTCGCCATCGTGATCCTGATCATGATGTTCTTCCTGAACCAGATGCAGGGCGGCGGCGGCCGGGTCATGCAGTTCGGCAAGGCCCGAGCCAAACTCGTGAGCAAGGACACCCCGAAGACGACCTTTGCCGATGTCGCCGGGGCGGACGAAGCGATCGAGGAGCTCCAGGAGATCAAGGAGTTTCTCGAGAATCCCGCGAAGTTCCAGGCGATCGGCGCCAAGATCCCCAAGGGCGTGCTTCTGTACGGCCCCCCCGGAACCGGCAAGACCCTGCTCGCGCGGGCAGTCGCCGGCGAGGCCGGGGTGCCGTTCTACTCGATCTCCGGCTCCGACTTCGTCGAGATGTTCGTCGGCGTCGGTGCGTCCCGGGTGCGTGACCTGTTCGAGCAGGCGAAGGCCAACGCTCCGGCGATCATCTTCGTCGACGAGATCGACGCGGTGGGTCGCCATCGCGGTGCCGGTCTCGGCGGTGGGCACGACGAGCGCGAGCAGACCCTCAACCAGATGCTGGTCGAGATGGACGGCTTCGACGTCAATCGCGGCGTCATCCTCATCGCGGCCACCAACCGGCCCGACATCCTCGACCCGGCGCTGCTGCGCCCGGGCCGCTTCGACCGCCAGATCGTCGTCGACCGTCCGGATCTCGAGGGCCGCAAGGCGATCCTGGGCGTGCATTCCAAGGGCAAGCCGTTCGCGAAGGACGTCGACCTGTCTGTGATCGCGCGCCGTACGCCGGGCTTCACCGGCGCGGACCTGGCCAACGTGATCAACGAGGCCGCGCTGCTCACCGCTCGCACCGACGCCAAGCAGATCACCACCGGGCTGCTCGAGGAGTCGATCGACCGCGTGATCGCCGGCCCGATGCGCAAGACCCGGGTGATGAGCGAGAAGGAAAAGAAGGTCACCGCCTACCACGAGGGCGGTCACGCTCTGGTCGCCTGGGCGCTGCCCCACACCGACCCGGTGCACAAGATCAGCATCATCGCCCGAGGTCGCTCGCTCGGGCACACGCTGGTGCTGCCCGAGGAGGACAAGTACAACCAGACCCGCTCCGAGATGATGGACATGCTCGCCTACGCGCTCGGTGGCCGTGCCGCCGAGGAGCTGGTCTTTCTCGAGCCGACCACGGGCGCCTCGAACGACATCGAGAAGGCGACCGCGACGGCGCGGGCCATGGTGATGACGTACGGCATGAGCGAGAAGCTCGGTCCGCTGAAGTTCGGCCGCACCGAGGGCGACGTCTTCCTCGGCCGTGACCTCGGTCACGAGCGGGACTTCTCCGAAGAGGTCGCCTCGATGATCGACGACGAGGTGCGCGAGCTGATCGAGCGCGCTCACGACGAGGCGTGGGAGATCCTGGTCCAGTACCGCGACGTCCTCGACGACCTCGTGCTGAAGCTGCTCGACAAGGAGACGCTCAGCAAGAGCGACCTCGCCGAGATCTTCAAGTCGGTCGACAAGCGTCCGGCCCGCCAGATCGTCATGGCCCGCAAGGCCCCGAAGAACCGACCTCCCGTTCTGACCCCTGCCGAGCTCGCGCTGATGGGCCCGAAGGACGTCGCCGATCTGACGAACGGCAATGGGTCGCGCGCGAAGTCGGGCAATGGGTCACGGTCGGCCGCCGGGTCGCGATCGCGCGCCAACCGGACCGCCAAGTCGCCGGAGAAGGCGACTCCGGCCAAGCGCACCTCGAGCCGCCGCCGCCAGGCACCCGGGACCACCGCCTAAAGTCTCCGGGGTGGTGCTGCCCGACCTCGGTCGCACCCTCGTCATGGGGGTCGTCAACGTCACCCCTGACTCGTTCAGCGAGGCCGGCCGCTTCTTCGACCCGCAGGCCGCGATCCTGCAGGGCCGCGCCCTCGTCGCCAGTGGCGCGGACATCGTCGACGTCGGCGGCGAGTCCACCCGACCGGGTGCCGAACGGGTCGCAGCGGCAGAGGAGCAGCGCCGGATCCTGCCGGTGATCTCCGCCCTGAGCGGGGACGGGATCTACGTGAGCGTCGACACCATGCGGCGTGAGACCGCAGAGGCGGCGCTCGAGGCGGGCGCGCGCATGGTCAACGACGTCTCGGGGGGACTCGCCGACGTGGAGTTGCCACGCCTGGTGGCGAGCGCCCGGGTGCCGTACGTCGTCATGCACTGGCGCGGGCACAGCGTCGACATGCAGGCCAAAGCCACGTACGGCGACGTCGTCGAGGAGGTCTGCACCGAGCTCGCAGCCCGCCTGGATGCGGTCGTGGCTGCCGGGGTCGATCCGTCGGAGGTGCTCGTCGACCCGGGGATCGGCTTCGCGAAGACCGCCGCGCACAACTGGGCGCTGCTGGCCCGGCTGGACCGGCTGCTGTCACTCGGCCCGCCGGTGCTGATCGGCGCGAGCCGCAAGTCGTTCCTCGGCGCGCTGCTCGCGGACGAGGATGGCCCGCGGCCGATCGACGAGCGCGACGACGCGACCGCGGCCATCACCGCGCTGGCGGCCGCTGCCGGGGTGTGGGGAGTCCGGGTCCACGAGGCCGCGGCGAGCGCCGACGCGGTTCGTGTGGTGGCCGCGGTCCGGGCCGCACGGTGACCGACGCTTCCGCGGACGTTGCCGCCGTCACCGCCGCGAACGCCGAACTGTATGCGGCGATCGAGGCCGGCGACGTGGACCGGCTCACCGCCATCTGGGACACGTCGGACGACATCGCGTGCGTCCACCCCGGCTGGCCTGCGGTCCAGGGGCGGTCGCGCGTGCTTCGCTCCTGGGCGGTCATCATGGCCAACACGGCGTACATCCAGTTCTTCTCGACCGAAGTGGGCGTCATGGTCGACGGTGATGTCGCGATCGTGACCTGTGAGCACGGCTTGCTTGCCCGGACCGACGAAAGGGATACCGATTTCGGCGAGACTGCCCGGGTCGTGGCGTCGAACGTCTTTCGCCGCAGGCCAGACGGGTGGAGGCTGTGGTCGCATCATGCGTCTCCGGTGCTCGGTGCTGACGACCAGGAGGGAACGGAAGGCGAATGAGTACTGACCAGATCGCCATTCGTGGCGTGCGTGCTTTCGGCTACCACGGAGTGCTCCCGATGGAGCGTGAGCAGGGCCAGCTCTTCGTCGTCGACGCGGTGCTCGCCGTCGACACTCGATTCGCGGCGGCGAGCGACGACCTCGACAACACCGTCGACTACGCCGGCCTCGCGCAGCGTCTCGTTGCCATCGTCGAAGGCGATCCGGTCAACCTGATCGAGACCCTCGCGCAGCGGCTCGCCGATGCCTGCCTCAAAGAGGAGCGGGTCGCCTCGGTCGAGGTCACTGTGCACAAGCCGGACGCCCCGGCGGGCGTGCCGTTCGGTGACATCAGCGTGACGATAAACCGTGACCGGGCCTAGGAACGTGACCCAGCGCCACCGTACCCGCCTGACGGTCCGCGCGTGACCGCTGTCGTCTCGCTCGGCTCCAACCTCGGGGATCGCGGCGCCCGGCTGCGGCGCGGTGTCGAGGTGCTCGGGATGCACTGCGCGGTGCAAGTCGTCTCGGCGGTCTACGAGACCGCGGCCGTCGGGCTGACCGATCAGCCGGCGTTCCTTAACGTCGTCGCGTTCCTAGACACGGCCGATCCCGAGGCCGCGTTCGTCGCCGCGCAGTCGGCGGAGAACTCGCAGGGCCGGTTGCGGTCGCGGCGTTGGGGCCCACGCAGCCTCGACGTCGACATCATCGACGTCGACGGGCGGATCAGCACCGACCCCCGCCTCACCCTTCCGCATCCGCGAGCGCATGAGCGTGCCTTCGTCCTCGTCCCTTGGCTCGACCTCGACCGGGCGGCGACCCTGCCCGGCCACGGTCCGGTACGCAGGCTCGTGGCGGGTCTCGCCGACCAAGACGTCCGGCGGGTCGCGGATCGGCTGCGATGAGACCGACGCGCTGGTACTTCCTGGTGATCGTCGGCACGCTCGCCGGCGGCGTGGCCTACCTCGTTACCCGGGCGAGCTACAGCGACCTGCCGTCGCCGACGCTGTACGCGCAGATCTCGTTGGTGGTGCTCGCGATTGCGGAGGGCTATACCGCCTCGATCACCAAGGCCCGCTTGGGCGGTCGGCCCGGGACCCGTCCCATCGACCCGATCGTGGTGGCCCGCTTCGTCGCCCTGGCCAAGGCGTCGTCGATCGTGGGGGCGCTGGCCGCCGGCGGATACGCCGGGTTCCTCGGCTGGGTCGCACAGATCGACTCGCCGACCGCGCACCGGGACCTGCGGACCGCCGTGGTGGGCATCGTGGCGGGACTCGCTCTGATCGGAGCTGCCTTGGCGTTGGAGTGGGTCGGCCGCGTCCCGGACGACGGCGATCCCGATATCTTCGCCGCATGACCTCGGAAGAGTTCGCGGCGCTCGACGCCCTGCCGACCGCGGAACTGCGGGAACGTGCCTTCGACAAGGCCGAGCACGCGCACGACGTCGGGTTCTTCTGGGATCTCATCAAGCATCTGCGCGCGAGCGAGTCGATCGGGTCGGACGACGGCTCGGCGGGCGGTCTCGGCGAGGGCATCAGTGGTGCGATCGAGCTGGTCCGCGACCTGCTCGGCCGGCATGACGAGTCGATGGAGCCGCTGCTGCGGGCGCGGTACATCGACTACTTGTCGAAGGCGGGAGACCAGGCTCTCTAGACCCTCGCTCGCGCCGCGGCGACGACGTCCGTGCCGAGCAGTACGCCGGCGTAGCGCCCCGCGTCTCTCACGATCGCGCCCGGGGCGGTGCCCGCCAGGATCGCCGCGAGCGCCTTCTCCAACGACTCACCGATCGCCACCGCGGTCGCCGGCTCGGCCCGATCGGACGCGACGCCGTCGCCGGTGGCTGCCGAGCGGGACAGCCAGGCCGGCGCGTCCGCGCCGTCGACCACCACCACCCACTGCGCATCCGCTGCGTCCATCGCGGTCAGGCACTCGGCCAGCGTCGCGTCGGGGCGCACCGTCGGCCAGGCGACGAGCAGTGCCTTCGTGATCGGCGCTACGGACAGACGGCGCAACGTGCGCTCCGCGCCGACGAACTCGGCGACGTACGGGGAGGCGGGGTCGGACAGCAGCTCGGACGGAGCGGCGTACTGGTCGAGGTGACCGCCTTCCCGCATCACGGCGATCCGGTCACCGAGCCGGATCGCCTCGTCGACGTCGTGGGTGACGAAGACGACCGTCTTGCGGACCTGTTCCTGGAGCCGGAGGAACTCGACCTGCAGCCGGTCGCGGGCGACCGGGTCGACCGCCCCGAACGGCTCGTCCATGAGCAGCACCGGCGGGTCGGCGGCCAGCGCCCGGGCAACCCCGACCCGCTGGCGTTGGCCGCCGGAGAGCTGGTGCGGGTAGCGCTTCGCGTGCGCGGTCGGGTCGAGCCCGACCAGCTCGATCAGCTCGTTGACGCGGGTGGAGGTCCGAGCCCGGTCCCAACCGAGCAGCTTGGGAACGGTCGCGATGTTGGTCGCGACGGTCTGGTGCGGGAACAGCCCGACCTGCTGGATCACGTACCCGATCCGGCGCCGCAGCTCGACCGGGTCGACCTTGCTCACGTCGTCACCGTCGACGGTGATCCGCCCGGCGGTCGGGTCGATCAGCCGGTTGATCATCCGCATCGTGGTCGTCTTGCCGCAGCCCGAGGGTCCGACCAGCACGGCGATCTCGCCGACCGCGACGTCGAAGGACAGCTCGTGAACGGCGACCGTCCCGTCGGCGTACTGCTTCTTGACCTCGCACAGCGAGATCATGGGACCGCTGTCGCCGTTCGGGTTAGGTTTCACGGATGCGCCTTCCTGGCGACTTCACGTTCCACAAGCAGGACGATCCCTGGCTCAGCTGGCACTACATCACGTCGAACGCCGACACCATCCTTTCGGCGACCCGCACGCATGTCACGTTAACCGTCGAGGCCGTCGCGCTCGGCCTGCTGATCGCGATCCCGATGGCCGCGCTCGCCCGGCAGCGACCGTGGCTTCGCACGTCGGTCTCCAACCTGTGCACCGCGATCTACGCGATCCCTTCGCTGGCCTTCATCGTCGCCCTGGTCGACGTGTTCGAGCTGAGCAGCCTGACGGTGGTCGTCCCGTTGGCGGCCTACTCGTTGGTGATCCTCGTGCGCAACATCCTCACCGGGCTCGACGAGGTATCCGCCGAGGCGGTCGATGCAGCACGTGGCATGGGGTTGTCGAACCCGGCCATCTTCTTCCGGGTGCGGTTGCCGATCGCCTTGCCCACCATCATTGCCGGGATCCGGCTGGCCGTGGTGTCCACCATCGAGCTCGTCGTGATCGGCGGGTACGTCGGGCAAGGCGGCTATGGCTCGAAGATCTTCGAGGCGTTCTCGGCCCGCTCGCACACCGAGTTGACGACGTACATCCTGCTGACGGTTTTGCTCGCACTGGTCGCCGACGCGCTCCTGCTGCTCGCCCAGCGCCTGCTCACGCCGTGGCGACGCGGGGTGGCGGCATGAACGGGACCTGGCATCAGCTCGCAACCTGGCTCACCTCGAAGTCGAGCTGGTTCGGTGCGGACGGGAGCGCCGGGGTCTTCCGTCTGCTGTACCAGCACGTGTGGATCTCGGTGCTGTCCCTCGCGATCACCTGCGCGATCGGCATCCCGCTCGCGACGGTGCTGGCTCGCTGGCGGCGCGGCGGACTGGTGGTGACCAGCATCGCGAACGCGGCCCGTTCGGTTCCCATCGTCGGGGTGATGCTGCTGCTGGCGATCGGTCCGGTCGGGATCGGGACCGAGCCCGCGGTCATCGCGTTGGTGGTGTTCGCATTGCCACCGATCGTCACCAACACCTACACAGGCATCACCGAGGTTGAGCCGGAAACGACCGCGGCGGCGGTCGGCATGGGGATGACGCGCTTCCAGGTGCTCCGGCAGGTCGAGCTGCCGCTGGCGATCCCGCTGATCGCGGCCGGCGTCCGCCTCGCCACGGTGCAGGTCTGGGCGACCGCAACGATCGCGGCGATCATCGGCAGCGGCGGCCTCGGCCAGCTGATCACCGTCGGGTACGCGACGCAGTACTACGGCGAGGTCTACGGCGGCGTGATCATCATCGCCGTCACCGCGATCGCGCTCGATGCGCTGATGCAACGCTTGCAATCCCTGGTGCGCACGAGGTTCGGCGCTGCCTCCCCGACGCACGGCTAGCCCTGCGTGAGGGGCAAAAGTGACCAATCCGTGACCCGAAGCAACGTGGAACCTGTCGTACGGCCGTGCATAGAGTGACGGCGACGCGGGTCCCGACCCGCCAGACACGCGCGAGGGCACGCGGCCGTCGCGGGACACAGAAGGCAGGTTCGGATGAGACTCCGTCATTCCTCCCATGTCGCCCTCGCAGTGAGCGGCGCCGCGTTGGCGTTGGTCGCGACCGCGTGCGGTTCCTCGAGCAGTGGCGGCGGTAACGCCGGCGTCAACACCTCTCCCGGCTCGTCCCTACCGGCGTACTGCGGTGGCGAGTCCGGGAGCGGGAAGGTCCTGGTAGCCGCGGCCAACTTCTCCGAGAACCAGACACTGGCCAACGTCTACGTCGACGTGCTGAAGGGCTGCGGGTACGACGCGAGCACGAGGACGTTCGCGAGCCGGGAGACTTACTACCCCCTCGCCAAGAAGGGGAAGGTCCAGGTCGTCCCGGAGTACGCCGCGACGCTGACCGACTTCATCAACGCGCAGGAGAACGGGCCGAAAGCGCCGAGCAAGGCATCGGGTGACATCAATACGACGATCACCGCGCTGAAGGCCGAGCTGCCCTCCTCGCTTGCCGTGCTCAACCCGGCGGACGCGACCGACCGCAACGCGTTCGCGGTGAAGACGACGTTCGCCAAGGCGAACAACATCTCGTCGCTGTCCGACCTCGCCGCCTACTCCAAGGACCACCCGTTGACGCTGGCCGGTCCGCCGGAGTGCCCGACCCGACCGTTCTGCAAGCCGGGCCTCGAGAAGACCTACGGCATGAAGATCGGCAAGTTCCAGCAGACCGACGCCGATGGGCCGCTGACCCGCAAGGCGCTCACCAGCGGCAAGGCGGACGTCGGCCTGGTGTTCTCCTCGGACGGCGATTTGTCCAGCCTGGGCTTGACGGTGCTGACCGACGACAAGCAGCTGCAGGCGTCGGACAACGTCGTTCCGCTGGTCGCGAGCTCGCTGGCCACCGGCGCGGCTGCCAACGCGCTCAATGCCGTGTCGGCGAAGCTCGACCAGGCGACGCTCGCTGCCATGAACGCTGCCGTGGTGGTCGACAAGGGCACGCCGCAGCAGGTCGCCCAGCAGTTCGTCGCCCAAAACCTGAGCTAGCTCAGCTGCACGCTGGCGGCGTTCTCGGTCGCTCGCGTGCCTCGAGCACGCGTCGCGCCCTGCGGTCTTGCCAGCGCACAGCTGAGCTGCTCAGGCACGCTGGCGGCTACTTGTCGATGTCCCCGACTACGTAGAAGAAGCTCGCCAGCGCCACCGTCAGGTCGCGCAGATGGGTGCCCGGCAGCGCTGCTGACAGTGCCTGCACGTTGTTGAACGACGCGCTGCGCAGCTTCAGCCGCCACGGGGTCCGATCACCGCGCGAGACGAGGTAGTAGCCGTTGATACCGAGCGGGTTCTCCGTCCAGGCGTAGGTCTCGCCGTGCGGCGTCCGCACCACGTTGGGCAGCCGCACGTTGACCGGCCCGTCGGGCAGGCCGGCGACGGTGTCCAGGCAATGGTCGGCGAGTTCGAGCGAGACCTCGGTCTGCTCGACCAGGCATTCGTAACGCGCGAGCGCATCGCCGGCGGCGCGTGTCACCACCCGCATGATCGATGGCGGGATCAACCGATAGGCGAGGTAGGGGTCGTCGCGCCGAAGGTCGAGATCGAGACCGCTCGCGCGCGCGATCGGCCCGGACACGCCGTACGCCGCGGCCTGCTTCGCATCCAGCACCGCGACACCTCGCGCGGATCGTTGGAACTCGTCGTCGGCAAGGATCGGCGCCACCTGGTCGGCGACCAGGCTGCGGGTGGTCGCGACCGCCGCGCGCGCCCGCGCACACCAACCGGCCGGCAGGTCGTTCTTCAGACCGCCGACCTGGTTGAACATGAAATGGATCCGCCCGCCGGTGACCTCCTCCATGACCTCCTGGATCGCTTCGCGCGCGCGGAACGCGGCCGCGGCGGGAGTGCCGGGCTCGAGGCCCGCCGACGTGCCGGCGAGGAACATCAGATGGCTGAGCACCCGGTTGAGCTCGGCGAGCAGCGTTCGGATCCAGACCGCTCGCTCGGGCACCTCGATGCCCAGCATTCGCTCGACCGCCAGCACGATGCCGAGCTCGCTGCCGAACGCCGACAGCCAGTCGTGCCGGTTGGCCAGCACCAGGATCTGCCGGAAGTCCCGCGCCTCGAACAGCTTCTCGGCGCCCCGGTGCATGTAACCGATGATGGGCTCGGCCCCTGAGATGCGCTCCCCGTCCAGGGTCAGCCGCAGCCGCAGCACCCCGTGCGTGGACGGGTGCTGGGGGCCGAT
>CAZEAM010000232.1:0-1634 GCA_964510285.1 uncultured Frankiaceae bacterium
CGAGGAAGTAGCTGCCGGTGGGCGTCGGCGTACCTGGAGCGCCGACCCCCACCGGGAACGACGACTGCTGGACGCCCTTGTAGAACACGTAGAGCCAGTGCTGCGAGATGTCGACCAGGATCGCGTAGTGGGTGCGGGTCAGCACCGCGGCGCCGCGCTTGATCCAGCTCGTCGACTCGTCCGGTCGCTGCGCCAGCATCACGTGCAGGCGGTCCCTGGTCTTGTCGATCACCGGAAGGATCGACGGGTACCCGTACCAGGAGCCGGGGACCTTGCGATTGCTCTGGAAGGCGGTGGCGCTCGGGTAGCCCTTGGTCGTGTGCTCGAGGTGCGCCACGACCGTCGTGGCCGGAACCAGCGCCGCGTCCCGCGCCGGGGCGAGGCGGTAGCCGTTCTCGTCGGTGCGGTACGACGAGCCGCTCTTGCCCGAGGCGGCACGGACTCGCGGCGCGGAAACCGCCGAGGGTTGACTCTGGGCAGCCCCGGCGTTGTAGGCCATCACAACGCGCTGGCTGTTTCGGGCGTGCGATCCGCGGCCGGCGCCGACGCTCGGCGCGGCAGCACCGGACGGGATCAGTAGCGACTGGTACCCGCGGCCCGATGAGTGGCCCGACCCGCTCGCCTGCGCGCCGCCGATCCGGACCGCGGCGAGCGCGACGTTCAGCACGAGGACGGCTGCCACGACCACGGGCGCACCAACCGCGACGCGCACGCCCCATCGCCCGCTGGGCGTCTGGTAGCCCCGGTACGGGTCGTCCCGGCGAGCGCGGTACCTGTCGAGGAAGGTCATCGAGTCTGGGTCCTGTCCGTCGTTGCCGTCACCCAGATTGTCCCGATTTTTCGTGGCAGATTCCAACTCCGGCACATGCTTGATTTCGCCGGCCCGGATCCCTTCACCTGCCGCGCCGAGCGGCGAACCGCACGCCGGGCCCGCCGGCTCCGGCAGGATGCACCCGTGGATCCCGAACTCGCCGCCCTCGCCGTGCACCTGCCGAAGTCCGACCTGACCGACCCCGAGCGGGCCCGGGCGAACATCCGCAGCCTGCTCGGCACCCTGGGCTCGGGCCGTCGGCCGTCCTGGACGCAGCGGGTGTCGGTCGACCGGGCCGGTGTCGCCGCCGCGGATGGCTACGAGATCCCGGTGCGGATCTACCGCCCCGATGCCGCGTCCGGCCCACGTGGCGGAATGCTGCACATCCACGGCGGAGCGTTCGTCACCGGAGACCTGGACCTCAGCGAGACGCACTGCGGGCGGATCGCAGACCTGGCCGACCTGGTCGTCGTCGATGTC
Source organism: uncultured Frankiaceae bacterium (assembly GCA_964510285.1). GTDB lineage: Bacteria > Actinomycetota > Actinomycetes > JAFAQI01 > JAFAQI01 > DASZTV01. The sequence goes on from CAZEAM010000232.1 coordinate 1,292, forward strand.
GACTACCGGCTGGCACCCGAACACCCGTTTCCCACCGGCTTCGAGGACTGCTATGCGGCGCTCGGCTGGCTGGCCGCCCATGCGGCCGACCTCGGCGTCGACCCGGCCCGGATCGCGGTGGGTGGAGAGAGCGCGGGCGGCGGGCTCTCCGCTGCGATCGCCCTGGCCGCCCGGGACCGCGGCGGCCCCGCCGTCGCCTTCCAGCTGCTGCTCTACCCGGTCCTCGACGACTCGCTCACGTCGCACTCCGTACGCACCATGGTCGACACCCCGCTGTGGGACGGTCCGAGCAGTGCGCTGATGTGGGTCCACTACCTCGGTCCGGCAGACCAGCGCGGCGAGA
>CAZEAM010000233.1:0-22889 GCA_964510285.1 uncultured Frankiaceae bacterium
CGTCAGACGCATCGAGTCGAACTCACCGAACCGGTCGAGGATCTTCGCGTCGTCCCAACCGAGCGCGCGAAGCAGCACCGTGACGGGCTGGCGGCGCTTGCGGTCGATCCGGACGCCGACCTGGTCGCGCTTGTCGACCTCGAACTCCAGCCAGGCGCCGCGGCCGGGGATCACCTTGGCGGTGTAGACCTCACGGTCGGTCACCTTGTCGAGGGTCCGGTCGAAGTAGACGCCGGGCGAGCGGACGAGCTGGGAGACGACGACCCGCTCGGTCCCGTTGATGATGAAGGTGCCCTGGGCGGTCATGAGCGGGAAGTCGCCCATGAACACGGTCTGGCTCTTGATCTCGCCGGTCTCGTTGTTCGTGAACTCCGCGATCACGAACAGCGGAGCCGAGTAGGTCATGTCCTTGTCCTTGCACTCCTCGATGGAGTGCGGGGGGTCCATGAGCTTCGGCTCGCGGAACTCCAGGGACATGGTGTCGGAGAAGTCCCGGATCGGGCTGATCTCGGAAAGGATCTCCTCGAGCCCGGAGGGCGTGCCGGCCTCGACCGACTCTCGCCAGGCCGGCGAGCCGATCAGCCATTCGAACGAGGAGGTCTGCAGCGCCAGCAGGTTCGGCACTTCGAGCGGCTCGTTGATCCGCGCGAAGGAGATGCGGCGTGGTGCGAGGGTGGACGGAGCAGGAGCTGTGGTGCGCGAGGCGGCCAAGTGGGGTCCTTCTCTAGTGCCCGCTGTCAACGTGCGCGCACGCCGATGGACCCGGCCCGAAAAGGCACGGAGGCATCAGGAGGCAGCGCAAACGAGCAGCATAGCCCCAGAAGGGCCATCTGTCCATGCCGAGGCCAGGCGGCAGCGGCACGTCGTCAAACGCTGCGCGGCAGCATGGCCTCCGGGCGGCCCCGCGTCAAGTCCCCTCACGGGTTTGTGGTGCGGTGCCTCCTAGAACGGCCGGAGGTCGTCGATGACCCAGCGGCCGTCCTCCTTGACCATCCGGACGTCGATCACCGAGCGGTCGAGGCGCGACGTGGCGTTGAGCCGGCGGTTCTGCACCACCTGGTTGGCGAACACCAGCACCCGGGCGGTGTCGGGGGTGGCCGCCACGACCCCGCCGGCCGCGATCGTTCCCGTGGTCACCGCGTGGGTCTGCTTGGCCAGCGGGGTGACAGTGGTCGCCGCGGTGTCGGCGTAGCTCGCGCGGAACCGGCGGCTCATCCCCGCCTCGGCGCGCTGGAAGTCCGCGTCGAGCGTGCGGTAGTCGTAGGTCAGCGCCAGCGCCGTCTCCCGCTTGGCCGCGTCGAGAGCCGCCACTCGAGCGGCGTCGATCGCCGTGTGACGAGAGTTCGACCGGGCGGTCACCACCAGCAGCACCGCGGCAGCGATCGCGAGCACGACGCACACCGCGGTCGCCAGCGCGACCGGGCCGACCGAGCGGCTCGAGTCCTCCCGGCCGGCCGTGGCCTCACCGGACAGCGCCGCGGCCAGGCCTTCTGCCGCCGCGCGGACGGAGATGGCGGGGGCGCCGTCGGCCTGCGCTTCCGGCTCGGCCGCGCTCGGCTCCGCCTCGGCTGCCAGGGTCTGCCGCGCTGCCGGCTCGGACTGGTCGACCTCCGCCCCCGGCTGGGGGGTCTCCGCCTCGGGCCCGGGGGCTGCTGCCTCAGGGCTGGGAGTCTCGGGGCGGGGAGTCTCGGGGCCGGGAGCTTCAGGTACCGGCCGGTCCAACGTGGGTGGTGTCCAGTGCAACGAGACGGTTGGCGGCGCGGGCTCGGAGGTCGGGGAAGGGGCAGCCACCGCTGAGGGCGCGGCAGTCACCTCCCCGGATTCCGCCGGGCCGGTTTCATCCGAGTCCGGCGCAGCGGCCGTGCCCTCGACCGCTTCGGCCTCACCGGCCGCGTCCTGCGGCGACGGCTCGGCGTCCGGCGACGCGTCGTCGCCGGGGTCCGGTGCCGACTCGGCATCGGCCTGCGGCGACGCCGGCGCGGGGACCGACTCCTCACGCGCGGAGCCCCTCGGCGTCACCGCGACGAACTCCGGAACATCCGGGGCGCTCTTGTCGTCGTGCTCGCTCATAGCGGCACGACGTTGCTCGTGAGCCACCGGTCACCGACCTTGGTGAGCGACATCTGCATCCGGAACAGCTGCTTCGTGCCGATGGTGGTCTTGGTGTTGGTCGCCACCCCCTTGAGCGCCACCAACACCACCGCACTGGTCGGCGTGAGCGAGGAGACCCCCGCCAGCGCCACCGACGTGGTCTGCACCACCTTGCCCTTGGTGTAGATCGGGGCGAAGACCTGCACCGTGGCGAGGTACTTCTTCGCGAACTCCTCGGTCGCGTTCTTCGAGGCGGCGTCGAAGTCCTCCTGCAGGTGCCGGTAGTCGACCGAGGTGAAGTCGACGGCGTACTTGCCGGCCAGCAGGGCGATGCGCTGCCGGTCGTCGTCCTTCGCGTTCGCGTTGGAGGCTTTGTGAACGCCGATGCCCGCGAACACACCCACCGTGACGAGCACCGCGACAACAGCAACGAGCACCCAGACCGCACGTCGCACTAGCTAGCTCCCCGCCCTCTTCGCCCCGGCACTAACGCAGGGTAGGTGCGAGGAGCAGCCAGGTGTACGACGACGAGCCGAACACCGGCGCGAGCGGCCCGGACAGGCCGAGCTGGTAGAGCTTGCCGTCCAGGCCGCGCAGGACGCCGGTCTTGGGGTCGTACGGGGCAAGGAACGTCGGGGGCTGGTAGGCCGCGTCGGAGGCCGCCGGAGCCGGTTTCGCCTTCGACGCGGACTTCGAGGTCGGGCAGGTCGGCGTGCCGCAGGGTCCGACCGGCCCGGCCCCGGGGAACGGCTGCCCGTACCGGGGGCCGTCGTATGGCGTGGCGTTCGTCACGTTCGCGTGGTCGCCCTTGGGTCGGGGCGCGAGGCGGGCGCCGCGCTGGTCGTTTTTCGAGTCCTGCGCGCAGTGCGCGTCCAGGTTGGCGGCACCGCCCCAGTCCTTCGGCTTGTTCGAGCGGGCCTTGGTGCTCTGGTAGCCGTTGGTGCAGAACGGCCCGACATCGAGGACGTTGCCGAACCGGGCGGTCGAGATCCCGTCCTTGCCGGGCGGGGGCAGCGCATAGAACGAGTCGGCGACGATCGCCGGGTAGAGCTCGAGCACGGCCCGCAGCTGCGGCAGCCGCACACTCTGGATCTGGCTGAAGTTGTTGAGGTTCGTGAGGAGCTCGGGAACCACGTCTTCGTTGTCCTGGATCAGCAACTTGAGCTGCCGAGCCGCCGCGGTGCCGTTGTCGAGGATCGTGCGCAGGGCGGTGTCACGGTCGCTGACCTCGCCGGTGAACTGGTTGAAGGTGGCGGCGAACTTCTTCAGCTGCGCGGACACCTCTCGCTGGGTGTCGAGCACGATCTTGCCGTCGTTGATCAGCTGCTCGGTCTGCGGCAGCGCGTCCTCCGCGGCCTGCGTCAGCGCCTCCCCGCCGTCGATCAGCTTCTGCAGGCTCGGCCCGAGGTCGGCGAAGCTCTTGCCGAGCTCGGTCACCGTGGTCGACAGGTCGTGGACGTTCACGCTGTCGAACAGCTGCTCGAGGTTGCGCAGGATGACGGCGTCATCGACCGGGATGGTGCCCTGGATCGGGGCGGACTCCGACGTGAGGTACGGCGGCCCGGTCGTCGCCGGCTCGAGCTCGACGTACTGCTCACCGACCGCGGACAGGTTCGAGACCTTCGCGGTCAGCCCCCGCTCCGGGATCTTCTGCCCGTTGTTGATCTTCAGGTCGACGGTGAGCGGGTCGCCCGGGCGGTCGGGCAGGTGGATCGATCCCACACGCCCGATCACCACGCCGCGCTCGTCGACGTCGGCGTTGGTGAAGATGCCACCCGTCGAGGGCAGCTGCAGCTTGACGACGAACGGCTTGCGCAGCGGGTTCACACCTACGTAGTTGGCCCCGACGTAGGCGATCCCGAGCACCGTGATGATCGCGAACAGTGCCAGCTGGACCTTCGTCCCGACGCGGATCACTGGGGCCCCCCAACGCCGGCGAGCAGCCGCGCCAGATCGGACTCGCCGGCCGGCACCGAAGCGCCCCGACCGCCGATGTGCGGGACCGGGCTCGCGACGCTGCCGGCCACCGGGCAGCTCTCGGTGCCACCGGAGAGCAGCTGGATCAGCTGCGCCTGGAGCGGTCCGAGGGTCGCCGCGAGCTGCGCCGGCGTCTGGCCGGCGAACAGCGCGCACAGGACCGGGACGAGATCGACCTTGAAGTCGAGGTTCACGTAGTCACCCGGCGCAGCCTCGCTGAAGTCGCGCGGGAACGGGAAGGTGATCAGGATCTCCAGCGCCTTCGGCAGGTTCGCGCCGGCCGCGGCGAGGTGGTGCAGGACCGGCTTGAGGTCGTGCAGCTCGGCGATCGTCTGCGAGCTCGAGGCCTTGATGACCCGCCCGGCGATCTTGCCGAACCGGGAAAGGTGAGTGAGCAGCCCGGTGAACTGCGCCCGTTCGTCGGCAAGGACCCGAAGGCCCGGACCGAGCTCGTCGAGGGCTGTGGCGATGGTGGTGTTCTGCGCGGCGAGCTCGGAGGTGAAGCGGTCGAGCTCGTCGATCGCCCGTACGATCTCGTGCTTCTGGTCGGCGAGCCCGCCGACAAAGGTGGTGAGCTGCTGCAGCGCGCCGCGGACGTCGGCCTCGCGGCCGGACAGCGCCTTCGACACCTCGAGGTTGATGGTCTGCAGGTCGCCCAGGTCACCGCCGTTGAGCACCTGCGACAGCAGCCCGAAGACCTCCTCGACACTAGGCAGCTCGCTCGCGGAGGAGATCGTCGCGCCATCGCGCAGCCGGCCGGTCGGGGGCTGCTTGGTCGGCGGCGCGAGAGCCACGAACTTCTCGCCCAGCAACGTCGTCTGCTGGAGCGTGGCGACCGCGTTGGCCGGCAGCACGACCGACTTCTTCACTCGCATCGTGACCTTGGCCTTCAGCGTCACCGGGTCCAGCGTGATGTCGCTGACGTCGCCGACCGCGACATCGTTGACCCGGACCGCCGCCTGCGGCGTGAGGTCCTGGACGTCCTTGAACTCCGCCGTCACGGTGTACGTCGGCCCGGTGGCTGCGCCGCCGGGCAGCGGCAGGTCGTAGGCGCCGTGGAACCCGCAGCCGGCCAGCGCGACGACCGCAACCGCCGCCGCGGACAGCTTGCGGATCGCTTTCGCCGACCCGCCCCGTCGCGTCGCAGCGGCCAGCGCACGCAGCCCGGTCACGACATGCCCCCCGTCAGCAGCTGGGCCAGGGTGGGCGGCACGTGGTTGGTGCTGCTCGAGCCGAGCACCGGTGAGTTCGCGTGACATCCGACCGCGTCGCCGATCACCGTCTCGAGCCCGAGCGTCGACAACAGCTGGCACAGCGCACCCGACGGCCCAGTCTTCACCAGCGGCTCGCTGAGGTCGGCCTTGGTGTCGAGGGTCTTCGCGGCCGGGTCGTAGGCAAGGCTCAGGTTCGACAGGGCGAGCGGGGCGAGGTCGGTGAACTGCGTGATCGCAGTCTTTTCCTTCGTCAGGACGTCGGTGACCTTCGCGAGCCCGTGGATGTCGGTCTTCAGGCTCTGCCGGTTGTCGGCGACGAAGCTCTGCACCACCGTCAGCGCCGATGCCAGGTTGGCAAGCGCCGCGCCGAGGTCCTTGCGCTCGTGCGCCAGCTGGCCTCCGACCTTGGCCAGGTTCCGGTTGAGCGCGACCACGCCGCCGTTGTCCTCGGCCAGCATGGTCGAGAACTTCTGCAGGCTGCTGATGGTGTCGAACAGGTCGGTACGGCTTCCGGACAGCGTCGAGATGGCCGTGGAGAAGTCGCGGAACGCCCGGTTGAAGATCTTGCCGTTGCCCTTGAGGTTCTCGGCGCTGATCTTGACCAGCTCCGCGAGCGCGCCGTGCTTGTTCGCCCCGTTGGGTCCGAGCGCAACGTTGAGGTCGTTGATGTTGTTGAAGATCTCATCGAGCTCGAGCGGGACGGCGGTCTGCGACGCGCAGTCGGAGGAGTTGGTCGCGTCGGGTGCGCAGCCCAGAGTGGCGTTGTCCGGCAGGGTCGGGCCGCTGACATAACCGGGAGCGAGCTGCACGTAGCGGTCGCTGACGATCGAGGGCGTGACGACCACGGCCCTCGCGTGCAACGGAACGCGGTCGTCGCCGTCGTACTCCATGACGACCTTCACCTTCGGCCCGACCGGCGTGATGCTGTCGATCTTGCCGACCTTCACCCCCATGATCCGGACGTCGTTGCCGGTGTACAGGCCGATGGTGCGGGAGAAGTACGCCGTCAGGTGATAGGTCTTGCCGCCGCCGGTCGTCACGGCGACGGCCACGCCCACGATGAGCAGGATGACCACCGCGACGAAGGCGACGACGCCGGCGCCGAACCGGCGGACCAGGTCGCCGAAGATGTCCCCGAGTCGCCTCATCACGGCTTTCCCGAGTTCCCGAGCTTCAGCGTCCCCGCCGAGTTCGTCAGGTTGGTGAGGGTGGTCTCGAACCAGCGGCCGTTGCCCAGCGTCTCAGTGAAGTCACGCACGAACGGCGCGGCGAGGTGCAGGGTCTGGTCGAGGTTGCGCTGGTTGGCGCGCAGGATCCGCAGCGTGCGATCGAGCTCCTTGAGCGCCGGCCCGATGACCTTGCGGTTCTCGGCCACGAGCTTGGTGAGCTGCTGGGCGAGCTGGGCGGTGCTGACCAGCAGCTGGTGCACGACGGCGCGCTGCTGGCTGATCGTGCGCAGGATCAAGCTCGAGTCGTCGATCAGCTTCCTGATCTCCTCGTCGTGACTGGCGATCGTCGCCGTGACGTCGTTCGCCTTGCCGAGCAGCGAGGTCAGCTGGTTGTTGCGTGACGCGATCGCCCGCGACACCTTCTCCAGACCGACCAACGACGCCCGCACCTCACCCGGCGTGTCCTTGAACGTGTCGGCGAGGACCCGGAAGGACTTCGCCAGCTGCTTCGTGTCGATCTCGCCGGCGCGCTTGCCGAGACCGATGAACGCCTCGGTGATCGACGTCGGCGTCGTCGTCCGGTCGACCGGGATCGTGTTGTTCGCCAGGTCGCCGGTGGGCGTGGGGTTCAAGGCGACGTAGACCGTCCCGAGCAGGGTCTCGATCTTGATGTTTGCCGTGGTGTCGGCGCCGATGTGTGGCCCGCCGCTGACCCGCATGCCGACCCGGACCAGGTTGCCCTGACCCTCGACGTACTGCAGCTTGACCGAGGTGACCTTGCCGACCTGGACGCCCGCGATCCGGACGTTCGCGCCCTTCTGTAGGCTCGCCGCGTCGGTGAACTCGGCGTACACGGTGTGCCCGCTGTTGATCAGCGGCAGGTTCCCGATCTCGAAGGCGAAGACCAGGAGCAGTACGACGACCAGCACGCCCGCGATGCCGATCGGCAAGGGGCTGCGCTCTTTGAACGGTCGCATCAGCTCACCGCCGGGCAGGACGGGGACTGCGACCGGGCGGGCTGGAGCTGGGCAGGCAGTCCGACGACACCCACCGAGCAGGCCCAGAAGTTGAAGTACGGGCCGTAGCTGCCGGTCCGGATGATCCGGGTCAGCTTCGCGGGCTCGCGCTGCAGCCAGGCGGCAAGCGCGTTCTCCGTCTTGTCGACCGGGTCCTTGGTCGTGTTCAGCACGCGCGCGAGCTTGCGAAGGTTGCGGAGATCGGCAGGAAGCACGGGCCGGATCCCGGTCAGGAGCTTCGCGCTGCTGGTCGCGAGCGTGTTGATGTTCGTCAGCGACTGCGCGATCGCGTCGCGGTCACCGGCGAGCCCGGACACGAGCCGTTGCAGCTGGGTGATGGTCTGGTCGAGGCCCTTGTCCCGCTTCTGCACCGTGGTGAGCACGGTCAACAGGTTGTCGATGACGTGCGCGATGGCCGCGTCACGCTGCCCGACCGTGTTGGTCAGCGAGGCGGTCTGAGCGAGCAGTTGCTGAACTGTGCCGCCCTCACCCTGCAGCGTCTTGATCACCTCGAGTGCGAACTTGTTGACGTCCGCCGGGCTGAGCGCACGGAACAGCGGCTTGAAGCCGTTGAACAACGCGGTGAGGTCCAGCGCCGGACTGGTCCGGTCGATGGGGATGACCACCTTCGGGTCCTGCCGGTCTCCACCGCCGGGCGTCGAGACGAGGTTGAGATAGCGCTGACCGACCAGGTTGAGGTACTGCGCCTTGACCCGGGTGGTGTTGTAGACGGGCACATCGGTGTCGACGTCGAAGGACACCTGGGCGAAGTTCTTGCCGTTCTCGGACTCGGACTTGATCGACTTGACGGTGCCGACCCGGACGCCGGCCATCCGGACATCGCTTCCGGTGATCAGACCCGTGACGTCGCTGAAGTTCGCCTTGTAGGTCTGCGTCGAGCCGAATGTGCGGTTGCTGACGACGACGCCGAGGATCGCGGTGGCGAGGATCGTGACGACGGCGAAGACGATCAGCTTGATCGCCGCACCCAAGGTGTGGCCCCTCATCGCGCGATCACCACCATGCCGCGCAGCAGCGGGCCCAGCAGCAGGTCGGTAAGCCCGTCCGAGGTCGGTTCCTGGCCGGTCACCTCGGCGACCAGCATCCGGATCTGCGCCTGCTCGGCGGCCGAACCGACGCCGCCGGTCGAGAACAACGACGAACGCGTCGTGTGCGGCGTCGCGGCGCTCGAGCCGGCGTACCCGCCCGCGGCGTAGTTGCCGCCCGGCGCGAACGGGTACTTCGAGTTCTGCGGATGCAAGGCCCGTCCGCCGTACGGCAAGCCGTAGCAGTTGGCGGGCAGGATCGCGTGCGTGAACTCGCTCAGCTTCGGTCGGTCCTTCTGGGTGTACACGCCGCGGCTGTTCACCGGGATCAGGTCGATGTGCAGCTCCCCGCCCTTGAACGCGTGCTCGAGGCGCTCGCGGTCGAAGATCGACAAGCCGTTCGGCAGGCACTCGAGGACGATCGAGTAGTCCGACAACACGTCGAGCGGGCCCTTGCTGTACCTGGCCAGGTCGACCAGACCCTTGCCGTTGTTCTTGAAGAAGTCCGCTGCGGTGTCGGCGAAACCGGCCGTGCCGGCAAGGAACTGCGCGTACGGGTCGGCCTTCACCGTGAACGTCTTCGCCGTGACCGAGAAGTGCTTCAGTGTCGCGAGCAGGTCGGGCGCGGCGTCGGCGTAGTTGCTCGCCAGATCGGCCAGCCCGGAGATGTCGTGCTGGATGTTCGGCAGGTCCTGGTTGAGCTGGCGGAAGTAGCTGTTGATCAGCTCCAGGCTGTGACCGAGCTTCTCGCCGCGTCCTTGCAGCGCCATCGCCGTGTTGGACAGCGCGACCGACAGCGCCGCCGGGTTCGCCGCCCGCAGGACCGGCACCAACTTGGTGAAGACCTGCTGTAGCTCGACCGCGACCTGCGAGCGGTCCTCCTGGATCACGTCGCCGGCACGCAGCGCTCCGATGGCCGGTGGCGGGGTGGTGACCTCTGCCTGCGGCGGCACGAGGTCGACGTACTTCTCCCCGAACAGCGTCTTCGGCAGGATCCGCGCCTGCACGTTCTCCGGGATCTTCTTGATCAGCGACTTGGACAGCTGAAGGGTCAGGGTGGCTTGCTCGCCGTTGCTGTGCACCGAGCTGACCCGCCCGACGAGCACACCTTGGTACTTCACGTCGGCGGGAATGATCAGCTGGTTGCCGATCCGGGTCGCTTCGAGTGTGACCTTGTCACTGCCCTGGCCCGGCAGCGCCTTGTTGTAGATCAACACGGTCAGGCCGAGCAACGCGACGACTACGGCGAGGAACGCCAGCCCTTGGAGGCGGCGGTACGCCCGGTGTCGTCGTTCGCTGCGTGCCACGGCGCTAGCCCGCGATCCTGACGGTGGTGTTCGCCCCCCACAGCGCGAGGCTGAGGAACAGGTCGATCACGTTGATCGCCACGATCGAGGTCCGGACCGCGCGACCGACGGCGACGCCCACGCCCGCCGGGCCACCGCTGGCGTAGTAGCCGTAGTAGCAGTGGATCAGCATCACGACGATCGCGAAGATGATGATCTTCAAGAACGAATACAAGACGTCCGTAGGCACCAAGAACGTATGGAAGTAATGGTCGTAGGTGCCGCCCGACTGGTGGAAGTACAGCGTCACGATGAGGCGGGTCGAGAAGTACGACGCGACCAGCCCGACGACGTAGAGCGGAATGACGGCGACCAGCCCGGCAATCAGCCGCGTAGTGACCAGGTACGGGATCGACGGGATGCCCATCACCTCGAGCGCGTCGATCTCTTCGCTGATCCGCATGGCCCCGAGCTGAGCGGTGAAGCCCGCACCCACGGTTGCGGTGAGCGCGAGGCCCGCGACGATCGGTGAGATCTCGCGGGTGTTGAAGTAGGCGGAGACGAATCCGGCGAAAGCGGAGATGCCAATCTGCTGCAGACCTTGGTAGCCCTCGAGGCCCACCTCGGTCCCGGTGAAGAACGTCAGGAACGCCACGACGCCGACCGCGCCGCCGATCATCGCCAGGGCACCCGAGCCGAGACTCACCTCAGCGATGAGGCGCACCACCTCTTTCCAGTACGACGTGACGGTGCGGTAGGTCCAGCCCAGCGAACGGCCGTAGAACGACATCTGCTCGCCGGCGTCCTCGAGCCCGCCGAGGACGAGATTGACCGGGCGCATGAACACCTGGCTGACCACGCGCAACGGGCGCGGCAGTGAGACCGGGGCGTTGGACACGTCGTCAACCGATCTTCGGGGGGACGACGGTGAAGTACACCTGCGTGATCACGAAGTTGATCACGAACAGCAGCATGAACGCGATGATCACGGACTGGTTGACCGCGTCCCCGACCCCCTTCGGGCCACCCTTCGGGTTGAGCCCCTTGTACGACGCGACCAGTGCGGCCATCGCACCGAACAGGAGCGCCTTGATCTCGCCGACGTACAAGTCGGGTAACTGCGCCAGAGCGGTGAACGACTGGATGTATGCGCCCGGTGTGCCGTGTTGCAGCATCACGTTGAAGACGTAGCCGCCAATCACGCCCACCACGGACACGAGGCCGTTGAGCAGGACCGCGACGATCATGCTGGCGGCGACCCGCGGAACGACGAGGCGCTCGATCGGTGAGATCCCGAGCACCTCCATCGCATCGATCTCGTCCCGGATCTTCCGGCTGCCGAGGTCCGCGCAGATCGCCGAACCGCCGGCGCCGGAGATCAGCAGCGCGCACACGATCGGTGCGGCCTCCCGGAGGATCGCGAGCACCGACGCCGAGCCGGTGAACGACTGTGCGCCGACCTGGCGCGCCAGGTTTCCGATCTGGAGGGCGATGACCGCGCCGAACGGGATGGACACCAGCGCCGTCGGCAGGATCGTGACGCTGGCGATGAACCAGGCCTGCTCGATCATCTCCCGCCACTGGAACCGCAGGTGGCGGACCGAGCGCCCGAACGCCACGAAGGTGTCCAGGCACATCGCGAAGAAGCTGCCGCTGGCACGGAACGGTGCAGCGACGCCGACGGAACTCACGAGGAGCGCCTCCGCGTACCGCCGCCACGGGAGGTCGACGTGCCCGCGCTGCGCCGGACGGTGGTCTTCTTGGCCGGCGTCTCCTTGGCGGCCTGCTTCGAGGTGCGCTTCGATGCGGTGGTCGTGCGCTTGCGTGGCGCCGCTTCCGGCGCGGCCGCGGCACGCTTCGCCGGCGTGCTGCGCAGCACCCGCACGCTCTCCGGCTCGGCCGGCTCGGCCGGACGCTGGCGCTGCGCGGACTGCGTCCGCCCCGCGCCGTTGCCGTAGCCAGCGACACCGGTGAACGAGCCCGGCGGCGGGGTGATGTCGTGCTCGCGCAGCCACTCACCCGGCGGGCGCTGCGTCGTGCGCATCCTGCCGTCTGTCGGCAGGATCTGGTGCGGGATCGGGGGCAACGGCGGCAGCTCGGCGCCCTCGGACCGCTCGGCCTCGAGCTCGGCGGCGTCCTTCTCCTCGGCCATGCCGATCGGGCCCTGCCGTTGGGCGTTGAGGAACTGCCGCACTACCGGCTCCTGGCTCGACAGCAGCATCTCCCGCGGGCCGAACATCGCGAGGTGCCGGCGGTAGAGCAGGCCGATGTTGTCCGGCACGGTCCGCGCGGTGTTGATGTCATGGGTGACGATCAGCATCGTCGCCGCGATCTGCTGGTTGAGGTCGACGATCAGCTGGTTGAGGTACGCCGTCCGGACCGGGTCGAGCCCGGAGTCCGGCTCGTCGAACAGCAGGATCTCCGGGTCGAGGACGAGCGCGCGAGCCAGCCCGGCCCGCTTGCGCATGCCTCCGGAGATCTCGCCCGGGAGCTTCTCCTCGGCGCCGATCAGGCCGGTCAGCTCGAGCTTCTCCATCACGATGCCGCGGATCTCGGACTCGCTCTTCTTGGTGTGCTCGCGCAGCGGGAAGGCGACGTTGTCGTAGATCGACATCGACCCGAACAGCGCCCCGTCCTGGAACAGGACGCCGAACATCTTGCGAACCTCGTAAAGGTGACGCTCGGACACGTTCGGGACGTCATGGCCCTCGATGAAGACGTGCCCGCGGTCGGGGCGCAGCAGCCCGATCAGGTGCTTGAGGAAGACCGACTTCCCGGTGCCTGAGGGGCCGAGCAGGACGGAGATCTCGCCCTTCGGGAGGGTGAGGGTGACGTCCTCCCAGATCACCTGGCGGCCGAACGACTTGGTCAGCCCTTCGACCTTGACCTCAACGCCCACGCAGCCCCTGCTTTCTTCGTCCGGCGTACCGGCCGCCGCATGTGAGGCGGGTCACAAATGGAGACATTACCGCCCGATTGGTGGGGTTTACCACCTGCCCCGCCGCGTCGGAAATGTCTCAGGGCGGACCCCGACGGGGCCCGCCCTGAGACGGAAAGTGCCTGCGCTTACTTGACGGTCACCGACGCGCCGGCTTCCTCCAGGGAAGCCTTCGCCTTGTCGGCGGTCTCCTTGTTGGCCTTCTCGAGGACGGTCTTCGGAGCGCCGTCGACGAGGTCCTTTGCCTCCTTCAGACCGAGGCTGGTCAGCTCGCGGACCACCTTGATCACCTGGATCTTCTTGTCGCCCGCCGCGTCGAGGATGACGTCGAACTCATCCTGGTCCGCGCCGCCGCCGGCCTCGCCGCCGGCCGCCGCACCGCCCGCGGCCGGAGCCGCAGCAACGGCCACCGGGGCGGCGGCGGAGACACCGAAGGTCTCCTCGAACTGCTTCACGAGCTCGGAGATCTCGATCAGGCTCTTCTCCTTGAGCGCCTCGATGATCTCGTCGTTGGTCAGGGTCGCCATTGCATGCTCCTTGGGGTCAGCTGTCGGACGACGCGTCAGCGACGCCGTCGGTCGGTGGTTGTTCGGTCGACTCGGCGGCGGGCGCTTCGTCGGTGGTCTCAGCGGCAGCGGCAGGCTCGCCGGCCTCCGCGGCCGGGGCAGCGTCCTCGCCGGCTTCGGCGGCAGCGGCAGGCTCGGTTGCCTCCGCGGGGGCGGCTTCCTCGGCGCTCTCGGCCGGGGCGGCGTCCGCGGGCGCTTCGCCGGCCGGGGCCGGGTCCGTGGCGCTCGCGCCGTCGCCACCGGCCCAGTTCGGGTCGGCGGCGGCCTTGGCGGCCAGCGCACCCAGCACCTGGGCGAGCTGGCGGACCGGGGCCATCAGCACGCTGGCGAGCTGGGTTGCCGGGGCGACGAAGCCACCGGCGAGCTTGGCGAGCAGCACCTCGCGGGACTCGAGGTCTGCCAGCTTGCGGATGTCCTCCGCCGACAGTGGCGCCCCGTCGAGCACGCCGCCCTTGAGGACCAGCAGCGGGTGCTCGCGGATGAAGGCGCGCAGGCTCTTGGCAACGGTCACCGGGTCGCCGGTGACGAAGGCGATCGCGGACGGCCCTTCCAGCATCGGCTCGAGCTGCTCGAGCCCGGCATCGCGAGCGGCGATCTTGGTCAGGGTGTTCTTGACGACGTTGTACGTCGCGTTGCCCGCGAGCGCGCGGCGCAGCTCCTTGAGCTCGGCGACCGTCAGACCGCGGTACTCGGTGAGAACCGCTGCGCTGGAGTCCCGGAACGCCGTGGTGAGCTCGGCGACCGCGGCGGCCTTGTCCGGCCTGGCCATGGGCTTCCTCTTTCGTGGAACGTCTCGGGCGGCCAAAGAAAAACGCCCCGGCGCCAGGCGCGCGGGGCGTGGCAGGCGCGACGAGCGCCCACGACGTACCACTCACCTGCGCTGGACGCCCGCTTGCGCGGGACCTTCGATCAGCTGGCTGATGTCCGGCGGTCTTCGGCAGTTATCAGGCTACGGATCGCTCAGATCAAAAGCAAAAGCGCTGCAACCAGGGGCGAGGCTGCCGTTGCCGGCTGCCTTTCGCCGGCCGGCGGCGGTCCCAGCCCCGATTTCCCGCCGAGCCCGCCCTTTTGGGCGTCTCAACCCCCCTTGAGACGCCCATATCGGCAGGCTCGACCTTGCCGAGCTACTCGGCCGCGGTCTCTTCTGCCTTCTCGTCGCCGGCCTTGGTCTTGGTCGGGTCGACCGGGATGCCGGGGCCCATCGTCGTCGACATCGCGATCTTCTTGATGTAGCGACCCTTGGCCGCCGACGGCTTCGCCCGCAGCACCTCGTCGAGTGCGCTGACGTAGTTCTCCACCAGCTGCGTCTCGGAGAACGAGGTCTTGCCGATCACGAAGTGCAGGTTCGCCTGGCGGTCCACCCGGAACTCGATCTTGCCGCCCTTGATGTCCTCGACCGCCTTGCCGACGTCCATCGTCACCGTGCCGGTCTTCGGGTTCGGCATCAGCCCGCGCGGGCCGAGCACCCGGCCGAGCCGGCCGACCTTGCCCATCAGGTCCGGGGTCGCGACCGCCGCGTCGAAGTCGAGCATGCCGCCCTCGACCTGGGCGATCAGCTCGTCGCCACCGACGATGTCCGCCCCCGCGGCACGCGCCTCCTCGGCCTTCTCGCCGGTCGCGAACACCGCGACCCGAGCCGTCTTTCCGGTGCCGTGCGGCAGCGACACCGTGCCGCGGACCATCTGGTCGGCCTTGCGGGGATCCACGCCGAGGCGCATCGCGACCTCGACGGTCGCGTCGAAGCGCTTGGTGGTCGAGGTCTGCTTCGCGAGCCGGACCGCCTCGACCGGGGAGTAGAGCCGCTCTCGGTCGATGAGCGACGCTGCGGCTTCGTAGGACTTGCTGCGGGCCATTTTCTTGACTCCTTAGGTGGTGCGTGCGGGACCGGGTGGTCCCTCCCACGACATGAGGGTGTTTGGGGGTGTCAGTCGGTGACGGTGATGCCCATCGAGCGGGCCGTGCCGGCGATGATCTTCGCGGCCGCCTCGATGTCGTTCGCGTTGAGGTCGGCCATCTTGGTCTGCGCGATCTCGCGGACCTGGGCACCGGTGATCGACGCGACCTTGGTCTTGTGCGGCTCGCCGGACCCCTTCTCCACGCCCGCCGCCTTGAGGATCATCCGCGCCGCCGGCGGCGTCTTCGTGATGAACGAGAAGCTGCGGTCTTCGTAGACGGTGATCTCGACCGGGACCACGTTGCCGCGCTGCGACTCGGTCTCGGCGTTGTACTGCTTGCAGAAGTCCATGATGTTGACGCCGTGCTGGCCCAGCGCCGGACCCACCGGCGGAGCCGGGGTCGCAGCACCAGCCTGGATCTGCAGCTTGATCAGACCGGCGATCTTCTTCTTGGCAGGCATTCGTCAGATTCCTCGATAGATGCAGGTCAGATCTTGCTGACCTGGCTGAACGACAGCTCGACCGGCGTCTCGCGGCCGAAGATGGACACGAGGACCTTGAGTCGCTGGGCCTCGGCGTTGATCTCGTTGATGGTGGCGGGCAGCGTCGCGAACGGACCGTCCATGACGGTGACGGACTCGCCGACCGAGAAGTCGACGACCCGGACCGGCTCCGCCTTCTTCGCCTCGGTCGGCTTCGGCGCGAGGAACTTCACCACGTCGGCAGTGGACAGCGGTGTGGGGTGCGTCGTCCCGACGAACCCGGTCACGCTCGGGGTGTTCTTCACCACCGACCAGGACTCGTCGGTCAGGTCCATCCGCACCAGCACGTAGCCGGGGAAGACCTTCGACTCGACGGTCTGTCGCTTGCCCTGCTTGATGATCGTCTCGGGCTGCGTCGGGATCTGGATGTCGTAGATGTAGTCCTCCATGTTGAGGGAGGCGATCCGCGACTCGAGGTTGGACTTCACCCGGTTCTCGTAGCCCGCGTAGGTGTGTACGACGTACCAGTCGCCGGGCAGCGAGACCAGCTTGCGGCGGAACGCCTCCACCTCGTCGACCTCTTCGCCCGCTTCGGCGTCGTCGACGGCCGCTGCGACCGGTTCCGCGCCAGCGCCGGCTTCGGCGTCTTCCGCGGCGGAGGGTTCGGCCGGTTCCGCACCGGCCGGCTGCTCGGCGCCGGACGCCGAGTCGGCCTCGGTGAGGTCGATCCGGGACTGCTCGTCGGAGCGGGTCTCGTCGGCCCGGACCTCCTCGGGGACGGCGTGCTCGGCCACGTCCTCGGGGTTCACCGCGTCGGAGACCGCATCCATCGGCTCCGCCAGGGCAGCCTCGACCTGCGCCTCGGTGGTGTCGGGCTCGGGCACGTAGTCGGTCACGGTCGGTGAGCTTCCTCGGCAGGTCGTCGGTCGGTCGGGCAGGCGAAGAGAACGGTCAACTGAAGATCTCGAAGACGGTCTTGGTGAAGCCGTAGTCGAGCAGGCCGATGTAGACGATCAGGATCGTGACGAACACGACCGACACGATCGTGTAGGTCACCAGCTCGTTGCGGGTCGGCCAGATGACCTTGCGGAGCTCGGCGACGACCTGCCGGTTGTAGTTCGCGAACCGCTCGGGGTAGCCGGGCCGGGCGCCGCCCTTGCCGCGGCCGGATCCCGCCGCCGCAGGCGCGCCTTCGCGGGTCTGTGTCACGGTGTCGTCACCTCCTCTTCGTCGTACCTGTTCCGGTCACCGCAGGGCAGGAGGGACTCGAACCCCCAACCACCGGTTTTGGAGACCGGGACTCTGGCCAATTGAGCTACTGCCCTTTATCTCGTTGTCGTTGGGCGGCCGACATGGCGCCGGTGCCCACCGAACGACAGAGTCTACGTCCCGTGGTCGGGAGCGGTCGAACCGCAGGTGACGGGCCATAACCGGATGGAATCGCGCGGCACGGGTAGGCGACCATGTAGCCATGGCCCCCTCACGAGTGTCCGCCCGCGTGGGCGGCATTGCCGAGTCCGCGACTCTCGCCGTCGACGCCAAGGCGAAGGCGCTGAAGGCGGCCGGTCGCGACGTCATCGGCTTCGGGGCCGGTGAGCCCGACTTCCCCACCCCCGAGGCGATCGTCGAGGCCGCCGCGAAGGCCTGCCACGACCCGGCCATGCACCGCTACACCCCGACCCCGGGCCTGCCCGCGCTGCGGCAGGCGATCGCCGAGAAGACCCGGCGCGACTCCGGCTTCGAGGTCCAGGCGGCCCAGGTGCTGGTCACGAACGGCGGCAAGCAGGCGGTCTACGAGGCGTTCGCCACGCTGATCGACCCCGGCGACGAGGTGATCCTCCCCGCGCCGTACTGGACCACCTACCCGGAGTCGATCAAACTGGCCGGCGGCGTACCGGTGGTCGTGTCGACCACAGCGGCCAGCGGCTACCTGGCCACCGTCGAACAGCTGGAAGCCGCCCGCACCCCGCGCACGAAGGCGCTGCTGTTCTGCTCGCCGTCGAACCCGACGGGGGCGGTGTACCCGCGCGAGGCGGTCGAGGCGATCGGGCGATGGGCGCTCGAGCACGACGTCTGGGTGATCTGTGACGAGATCTACGAACATCTCGTGTACGACGGGGCGCAGGCGCCATCGATGCCGGTGGTGGTCCCGGAGCTCGCCGACCAGTGCGTCGTGGTCAACGGGGTGGCGAAGACCTACGCCATGACCGGCTGGCGGGTGGGCTGGCTGATCGGGCCGACCGACGTCGTGAGCGCCGCCGCCAACCTGCAGTCGCACGCCACCTCCAACGTGTCCAACGTCGCCCAGGCCGCCGCGCTGGCCGCGGTCGGCGGTGACCTGTCGGCGGTGGCGATGATGCGCGCCGCGTTCGACGTACGCCGCCAGACGATGGTGCGGATGCTGCGCGAGATCCCCGGTGTGCAGTGCCCGACCCCGCTCGGCGCGTTCTACTGCTACCCCTCGGTCGAGGCGCTGCTGGGCAAGCCGCTGCGCGGCCGGACCCCGCGGACATCGGCCGAGTTGGCCGAGCTCGTGCTCGAGGAGGCCGAGGTCGCCGTCGTACCGGGTGAGGCGTTCGGGGCGCCCGGCGCCTTCCGGATGTCCTACGCGCTCGGCGACGACGACCTGGTCGAAGGGGTCGGCCGCCTGCAGAAGATCCTCAGCGAGATCCAGCTGTAGGGCGGTCGGCGACCTGGATCAGCCGGCGGAGCCGTCCGCAGAAGGGCGGTGGGTGGGGTCGGCGGACGTGGGGTCGGCGGACGTGGCGTCGACGGCTGCGGTCAGCCACTGGGTGACGTAGTCGGCGATGCCGGCCTCCAGCGCGCTCGCCAGCTCCTCGTCGACGACCACCCGCGCGAGCGGACGCATCTCCGACACGAGCCGGGTGATCCGTTCCATCTCGCTGTCGTCGGGCACCCACCCGGGTTCGTGCTCGCCGACGATCACCGGCGCCACCGCCTGGACGAACAGCGTCGCCACGGTCTGCACACGTAGCCGCAGCTGCGCGCCGAGGTCGAGGACGGCCAGCAGGGGCATCCCCAGCGCCACCAGCTCGGCCCCGGCCCGCAGCAGGCGCGGGGAGCGGACCCGGAAGTGGGCCTCGCCCTCCGGCTCGAGCACGCCCATCCGGACCGCCGCGGCGATCGCCTCCGGGTCGAGCCGGCCGAACATCGCGGCCAGGTCGTCGGCGGCCAGCAGCTCGGGGATCTCCCCCGACGCAGGCGCCAGCAGCGCCGCCTCGAGCCCGAGGGTCTGCCCGAGGTCGTGCCCGGACTCCCAGGTGGCGATGAAGTCGGCGATGTGGGCGCTGGTGTAGCCACGCTCGAGCAGCCGCCCGATCAGGCGCAGCCGCGCGAGGTGCCCGTCGTCGTACCAGCCGGTGCGGCCACGCAGGCGGGGCGGTGGCAGCAGCCCGCGCTCCTGGTAGGCCCGCACGTTGCGCACGGTCATCCCCGCCGCCCGCGCCAGGTCGTCGATGCGGTACTCGGTCACCGGCTCGTTCACAGTGATCCAGAACACTACCACTTGCACTTGCGCCATTAGCCAATGTCACGTTCAATGGTGGCTATGAGTACCTCGACTCTCGAGTACCTGCCCCCTGCGGACCAGCTCGCCGACCGCGAGCGCACCGGCGCCCGGCTGCTGCGCTCGTCCGCGAAGCTGTCCTTCGACCCGGTGACGGAGGTCGAATGGGAGGTGGCCCAGCCACCCGACGTCTACTACTGCCCGCCCACGACCTCGAGCCTGTACGGCACCGAGCTGTGGGAGCAGATGAGCACCGAGCAGCAGGTCACCCTGACCAAGCATGAGGTCGCGAGCGTGGCCAGCGTCGGGATCTGGTTCGAAGAGATCCTCATGCAAATGCTGCTGCGCTACGCCTACGACCGCGACCTCACCCGCAAGGACATCCAGTGGACGCTCACCGAGATCGCCGACGAGTGCCGGCACTCGGTCATGTTCGCCACGATGATCAAGGCGTTCGGCGTGGCCAACTACGGCGTCGGGCGGGTCGCGCACGAGCTCGGCCGGATCTTCAAGGCGATCTCCAACCAGGTGCTGACCTTCGCCGGGACGATGTACGTCGAGGAGATCCTCGACGCCTTCCAGCGCGAGATCATGGACGACGAGAGCCTGCAGCCGTTGATCCGCCAGGTCAGCCGGATCCACGTCATCGAAGAGGCCCGGCACATCAGCTACGCGCGCGAGGAGACGCTGCGTGCGCAGGCGACCAGCGGACGGCTGCGCCGGGCCTACAACCGCGTGATGATCGGCATGATCGTGAACCAGGCAACCAGGTCGTTGATCCACCCGCGGGCCTACGCGGACGCCGGTCTCGACCCGAAACGTGCGATGCGGGCGGCCAACGCCAATCCGCATTGGCGGGCAACGAAGACCCGCGCCGCGAGCAAGGTGCTGGCCTTCTTCGACGAGTGCGGCCTCGTCGGACCTGAGAACCGCTGGCTGCTACGCCGCGCCGGGGTGGTCGGTTAGTCGCGAAGCATCGCTTCTGCGGAGTCAGCCTGCGAGGCGTTGCTGGGGAACGGTTCCACGGTCTTCCTCGGCGATCATTGCCTGGGCGGCTTGGTAGCCGGCGTCGAGCAGTCGTTGGGTCTGGGAGAAGTCGCGGAGGTCACGGCGGTCGATCGGCAACGCCGGCAGCCGCACGATGCGCTGGTCCGGGCCGGGTACCGGATCGCGGTGCGCGAGGTGGGCGCGCGAGATCGCAAAGCTCTCCAGCAGCACGTCTAGTGCGCTCATCTGGTTCTCGGTCCGCGGGAAGCCGGACACGTCACGCGAGAGGTTCAGCACCCAGATCCGGCGCGCTGCGAGGTCGATCGCACGCTGGGTCGGGACCGGGCAGGACACTCCCCCGTCGACGTAGAGCCGCCCGTTGATCTGTACCGGCGGGAACAGCCCGGGCAGGCAGGCGCTCGCGCTGAGCACCTCGACCGGGTCGCCGCTGCTCCACCAGGTCGCCTCGCCGGTGTGCAGGTCCGTGGTGACGACGTGGCACGGGATGGCGGTCTCGGCAAGGTCGCCCTGCGGGAGCGCCTCCGCCAGGAGCGCGCGCAGCCGGTCGGGTGAGTACAGGTGGTTGGCGCGCCCGGCCAGCCGGCGCGCCACGGCGAGCCAGCGGTCCGGGAACACGTCGGCTCGCGACAGGCCGCACCAGATCTGCGCCAGGGCCTCGACCCGCTCGACGGTCGGGTCCATCGCCAGGTACGCCGCGTTGATCGCCCCGACCGACGACCCGACCACGGCGTCCGGCACGACGCCGGCCTCCAGCAGGGCGCGCAGCGCACCCACCTGGGCGGCTCCGAGGCGACCGCCACCGGAGAGCACGACCACCTCCCGCGGCGCAGCCGCCGATTCCGGCGCGGCCGCGCGGCGACCACGTCGGAGGAAGGTGGCAACGGTCACAACCGCCGTATCGGCGGCAACGACCGGATCGATTAGCCGGACTTCACAGACATTCCGTGACGTCCCGCACCGAGCTAGGCGAGTTGGACGACCGCGCGGGCCTTCGACAGGACGGTCGCATCCAGCGCCTTCGCCTCGAGGACGACCGCGACCTGGCGGTTGTCGAGCTTCTCCTCGACCCGTCCGCCGACCGTGAGCGTCGTGCCGGTGTCATCGTCCTCGACCGGCACCGGTGCGGAGAACCGCACGCCGTACTCGACGATCGCGCCCGGGTCGCCGACCCAGTCGGTCACGACCCGCCCGGCGTGCGCCATCGTGCACATTCCGTGGGCGATGACGTTGGGCAGCCCGACCGCCTTCGCGGTGCGCTCGTTCCAGTGAATGATGTTGAAGTCCCCGGAGGCGCCGGCGTACTTCACCAGGGTCGCGCGGCTGATCTGGAAGCTCTGCGCGGGCAGTTCGGTGCCCACCTCGACGTCGTCGTAGCTGACGGTGGCGGCCATCAAGAGTCCTTTGCGGTCTGCGGTGGGTGTGCGGGTGGAACTTATCGCAGGCCGAATCATCGGATGTTTGCTATCGCAACCGCGCGATCTCGATCTCGTGGCTGAAGCCTCTGATCGATCGCGGTCCGAGCGCATCGGCTGCGACCGCCCCGCCGACCTGACTCACCACCTCGTCGGTAACCAGGATCTCGCCGGCGCTCGCGATCGCCACCAGCCGGGCAGCCAGGTTGACCACCGGGCCGAAGTAGTCGCCGGCCAACGCGAGGGCCACCCCCACCGCCACGCCGGCCCGGGCCTGCATGCCACGGATCCGCGCCGCCTCGATGAGGCCCTGCGCCACCCGGACAGCGGCCGTCGCGTCGTGCGTGACGTACATGACGGCGTCGCCGATGTACTTCACGACTCTGCCGTCACCGCGGCGTACGACGTCCTCGGCGACCTGCTCGAAGCCGTTGAGGAGCTGTGACAGCTCCGTCATCGTCATGCCTTCGGTGAGGCTGGTGAAGCCGGACAGGTCAGCGAAGCCGACGCCGACCCGTACCCCGTGGCTGTCAGCGAGGTCACCGCTGTCGCTGCGCTCCCAGTGCATCCGGGCGACCTCGAGCTGGTGGCGGAACAGCGTGTCGAGCGCATGACCGATCCGCGGCACGAACGTCGCGACGCCCGCGAAGGTCCGAGCCGTGACCACCTCGCTGCCGGAGACGCCAAGTGCGAGCTGTGGCACCTGGGCGCGGACCGCCGTGGACGTCGCGTCGGCGACCCGGGCGAGCGAGGAGGCGACGACTCGGCAGACGCCGAGCACCCCTTGGATGCCGAGCAGTGCGGCCATGTCGGCGCACACCTGGACCGCGGCTACCTCGTCCGCGCTCGCCACGGGCTCGTCGTCCTCGGCCTCCACGTAGCCGAGCGCCCGCCAGATCGCGCGGATGTCGGCGATCGAGGCGTTGGTGGCAAGACTGATGTCGGCGAGTGAGTACTGCTCCCGCCCGGGCAGGATCACCCGATCACCGGCCAGAGCGAACAGCCGGCCGCGCTCGTTGGCGGCGACCATCTCCTCGAGCGTGCAGCCCAGATCGACCAGGTAGGCGAGCAGCTCGCGGCGAGCATCGGCGTTGGGCGCGGCCGGGTCGTAAAGGCCTGCCGCCTCGAGCTCCCCCAGATCCACCGCGCCAGTTTGGCGCATGTGGAGGTCTAAGAAACCGCTGAGGCGTGTGCTCGCAAGGCTCGACTGAGCGAAGCGTGCTGGAGCACGCGAGCGAGGGAGTACGCCGCGAGCGTGCGGCT
>CAZEAM010000234.1:0-9658 GCA_964510285.1 uncultured Frankiaceae bacterium
GCCGAAAGGGCGCCCCGTCCGGGGCGCCCTTTCGGCTTTTGCGGGCATCATCGATGAGATGAGCCAGCTCTCGCTGTTCGGCGCCATGGCGCGTGAGCCTGCGCTGGTCGACATCGAGGGTCTGCTCGCCGGCAACGGTCAAGTGGTCCGCCGCGGTGATGCGGCACGCGTTTCCGTCGTTGTCGCGGAGGACTGGCGGGTCGGCGCGCTCGCCGCAGAGATGCATACCTCGCTGCGGCTCGAGGCCGAAGTCGGACCGGCAGAGACCGGCACGACCGTCGGTACGCCGTGGCTTTCCGAGCTGCGCGAGACTGCGGACGCGTGGTGTCGCGGCGCTGTGAAGTGCCCCCCGCCGGGGTGGGTCCTGGACGGGTCGCGGCTGCGCTGGTGGTGTCTTGCTTCAGGCTGGTCGGCGAGCGGCATGTATAGCCTTGCGCTCGGTGCGAACGACGAACATGGCTGGCTCGCAGTCGGGTCTGCCCTGTCCGCCGTCGGAGTTCCCGGCGTACTCGTCGGGCCGCGGGCCGACGGTCCGGCGTACCGGATCGTGGGCCGGCGACGGCTCGCGAGGCTTGTCGAGCTGATCGGCGACCGGCCGGACGGCGTCCCGCCGGACGCTTGGCCGCAGCCTTGACGACGACGGCAGAACCCCATATCCGACCAACGAGGAGACCTGCGCGTGGCGAGCGACACTGACGACCTGGAGGCCGGCGGCGCCGGCTCCGACGGCCGTCGGCGGCTGGTCATCGTCGAGTCCCCCGCGAAGGCGAAGACCATCGCGGGCTACCTCGGAGACGGCTACGTCGTCGAGTCCTCGATCGGTCACATCCGCGACCTGCCCGGTGGCGCATCGGAGATGCCCGCCGAGCGCAAGCACCTGTGGGCGACTTACGGGATCGACGTCGACCACGACTTCGAGCCGGTCTACGTCGTCAACGCCGACAAGAAGCAGCAGGTCCATAAGCTGAAGACGGCTCTCAAGGATGTCGACGAGCTCCTGCTCGCCACCGATGAGGACCGCGAGGGCGAGGCCATCGCGTGGCACCTGCTCGAGGTGCTCAAGCCCCGGGTCCCGGTCCGCCGGATGGTGTTCCACGAGATCACTCCCGCCGCCATTCGCGAAGCGGTCGAGCACCCGCGTGAGATCGACCGCGCTCGGGTCGATGCGCAGGAGACGCGGCGCATCGTCGACCGGCTCTACGGCTACGGCGTCTCGCCGGTGCTCTGGAAGAAGGTCATGCCGCGGCTGTCGGCCGGTCGCGTGCAGTCGGTCGCGACCCGGTTGCTGGTCGAGCGTGAGCGTGCCCGGATCCGGTTCCGCTCGGCGGACTACTGGGATCTCGAGGGAACGTTCGACACGGGCGTCGATGCTGTGTCCCCTGAGGCGCAGAGCGCGATGACTCCCGGTGACCCGACGCGGTTCGACGCGACGCTCGTCTCGGTCGACGGCAAGCGGGTCGCGACCGGGCGCGACTTCGACGACAGCGGGCAGCTCACCCGCGAGGTCGTCCATCTCGACGAGGCCGCCGCGACCTCGCTCGCGGCCCGGCTCGCCGACTCCGACTTCTCGGTCCGCGGAGTCGAGGAACGGCCGTACCGCCGCTCGCCGTACCCGCCGTTCATGACCAGCACGCTGCAGCAGGAAGGCAGCCGCAAGCTGCGGCTCACCGCCCGGCTCGTGATGTCGCTCGCGCAGCGGCTGTACGAGAACGGCTACATCACCTACATGCGCACCGACTCGACCACTCTGTCGGAGACCGCGCTCACCGCGGCTCGCGCGCAGGCGCGGGAGCTGTACGGCGCGGAGTACGTGCCGGACGCGCCGCGCCGCTACGAGCGCAAGGTCAAGAACGCGCAGGAGGCACACGAGGCGATCCGCCCGGCCGGTGACACCTTCCGGACGCCGGCGTCGGTGCGCGCCGAGTTGGGCGCGGACGAGTACCGGCTCTACGAGTTGATCTGGCAGCGCACGGTCGCCTCGCAGATGGCGGACGCGGTTGGTCGCTCGGTCACCGTGCGGGTCGGCGGACTCGCCGCGCCAAACGGCGCGAGGGCCGGTGAGGACGTCGAGTTCTCGGCCAGCGGCAAGATCATCACCTTCCCCGGGTTCCTGCGCGCGTACGTCGAGGAGACCGACGCCGACTCGACCGAGCGCGACGACCGCGAGACCCGGCTGCCGCAGGTCGACGAGGGGCAGCGGCTCGACGCGGTCGCGATCGCGCCACAGTCGCACGCGACCACCCCGCCGGCGCGCTACACCGAGGCCAGCCTGGTCAAGGCGCTCGAGGAGCTCGGGATCGGCCGGCCGTCGACGTACGCCTCGATCCTCGGCACCATCCAGGACCGCGGCTACGTGTTCAAGCGCGGCACCGCGCTGGTGCCGTCGTTCACGGCGTTCGCAGTGGTCGGGCTGCTCGAACAGCACTTCGCGCGGCTGGTCGACTACGGGTTCACCGCGGCGATGGAGGACGACCTCGACGAGATCGCCAGCGGGTCAGCGCAGTCGGCGCAGTGGCTGACGAAGTTCTACTTCGGCGACGACTCGTCCACCGCCGAAGACCCGCACGGGCTCAAGGAGCTGGTCACCGACCGGCTGGCCGAGATCGATGCGCGTGAGGTCAACTCGCTGCCGATCGGGGAGGCCGACGACGGCGAGGCAGTCGTCGCGCGTGTTGGTCGCTACGGTCCGTACGTCCAGAAGGGCGATCTGCGGGCGAGCATCCCGGACGACATGCCGCCCGACGAGCTCACCGTCGAGCGCGCGCTGTCATTGCTGAACAAGACGAGTGACGAGCGGCTGCTCGGGCAGCACCCCGACACCGGCGAACCGATCCTGGCCCGCACGGGTCGCTACGGGCCATACGTCACGACGCAGCCGCTCGACGGCGGGGAGAGCAGGACCGCCTCGCTGTTCAAGGACATGGACGTCGAGTCGGTGACGCTCGAAGATGCGGTGCGCCTGCTGTCGCTGCCGCGATCGCTCGGCGTGGACCCGGGCACCGGCGAGGAGATCACGGCGCAGAACGGCCGGTACGGGCCGTACGTGAAGCGTGGTGCGGACTCGCGGTCGTTGGAGTCCGAGCCGGCGCTGTTCACGGTCACGCTGGACGAGGCGCTGGCGCTGTTCGCCCAGCCGAAAACGCGGGGACGGCGCGCGGCGGCGGCACCGCTGCGGGAGCTGGGCAACGATCCTTCGAGCGGCAAGCCGATGGTCGTGCGCGAGGGCCGGTTCGGGCCTTATGTGACCGACGGGGAGACCAACGCGTCGCTGCGCAAGGGTGACAGCATCGAGGCGCTGACGCCCGAGCGCGGCGCGGAGCTGCTCGCGGAGCGGCGAGCCCAGGGGCCGTCGAAGAAGGCCGCGAAGCGAGCCCCCGCCAAGAAGGCTCCCGCGAGGAAGACGGCCAAGAAGACCGCCAAGAAGACCGCCAAGAGGGCCCCCAACCCCTGAACCGACACACAAACGTTCCGCGCGTTGCCTCCTGAGACGGACTCAGCGCCTCAAGCGGTAGCGCACGCAACGATTGTGTGTCGGTTCTGGGGTTTTACCGGTGGTCCTGATCGCTAGATAGCGTGTGGGCGCTATGGCGAGACCACGTCGGCTGGTGCGCAACGGAGCGCACGTCCGCGGCCTCGGTGAGGTCGCCGCCGCGCCGCCACGAGAGAACGAGCTGCGGGCGGTGCTGCGGATCCGGCCGTTCCGGATGATGTGGATCTCGCTGTCGCTGTCGAGCCTCGGCGACTGGCTCGGGTTCCTCGCCACCACGGCGCTGGCGACCGAGCTGTCCTCCTCCTACTCCGCGAAGCTGTACGCGATCGCCGGTGTGCTGTTCGTGCGACTGCTTCCCGCGTTGGTCATCGGCCCGGTGGCCGGCGCGTTCGCCGACCGGTTCAACCGGCGTACGACGATGGTCGTCACCGACCTCGTCCGCTTCGCGCTGTTTCTGTCCATCCCTCTCCAGCAGTCGCTGTGGTGGCTGTTCGTCGCGTCGTTCCTGATCGAGTGCAACAGCCTGTTCTGGATCCCCGCCAAGGAAGCGTCGATTCCCAACCTGGTGCCGAAGGAACGACTGGAGACCGCCAACCAGCTGAGCCTCGTGACGACCTACGGGTTCGGTGCGGTCGCCGCCGTGCTGTTCGCCGCGCTGTCGTTCGTCAACCGGGTGCTGGCGCACAACTTCTCGTGGTTCCGGACCAACCCGGTCAACCTCGCGCTCTACATCGATGCGCTGACCTTCCTTGTCTCCGCGCTCACGATCATCAACCTGCGGGAGATCTCGAGCGCGCGAGCGCGTGGCGACAACGAGGGCGGCCAGCAGGAACAGGTCGGGCTGTGGCAGTCGATCACCGAGGGGGTCCGATTCCTCGGCCAGCACCGGTGGCTCAAGGGGTTGGTGCTCGGGGTCTGCGGGGCGACCGGAGCCGGTGCCGCGGTCATCGGGTTGTCCAAGGCGTTCGCCGCTGACCTGAAAGGTGGCGACGCCGCGTACGGCACCTTGTTCGGCACGGTGTTCGTCGGGCTGGCCACCGGCATGTTCCTAGGCCCGCGGCTGGCCGGCGGCCTGTCGCGGCGGCGACTGGTCGGCCTCGCCATCGTCGCCAGCGGCATCACGCTGTCGATCGACGCGGTCGTGCCCAACCTCGCGCTCGCGATCCTCGCGACCGCAATCCTCGGGTTCTGGGCCGGGCTCGTGTGGGTGGTCTCGCTGACGCTGGTCGGGTCCGAGGTCAGCGACGAGCTACGCGGCCGGACCTTCTCGTTCATCTACAACCTGATGCGGCTGGTCCTGCTCGCGATGGTGGTCATCGCCCCGGCGACCGCGGGCCTGATCGGGCCGCACCGGGTCGACATCGCGGATGCCCGCATCCGGCTCGACGGCGTGACCGTCACGTTGTTCGGCGCGGGCGTGCTCGCCGTCGTGCTGGGAGTCGTGTGCTTCCGGCTGATGGACGACCGTCGCGGGATCCCGCTGCGATCGGACCTGATCGCCGTCCTGCGCCGCCACACCCCGCCGCTCGGCCGCGGCACGGACTCCGGGCTGTTCGTCGCGTTCGAAGGCGGGGAGGGTGCCGGCAAGTCGACCCAGGTGCAGCTGCTCGCCGAGGGCCTTCGCCGTACCGGCTTCGACGTCGTCGTGACCTTCGAGCCGGGTGCGACCGCGATCGGCGCCGCCCTTCGCCAGGTCCTGCTCGACCGGGACTCGGTAGGGCTCAGCCCGCAGGCCGAGGCGCTGCTGTACGCCGCGGACCGCGCACAGCACGTGTCGGAGGTGATCCGCCCGGCTCTCGCCCGCGGCGCGGTCGTCGTGACCGACCGGTACGTCGACTCCTCGTTGGCCTACCAGGGCGCCGGTCGCTCACTGGCCGAAGCGGAGGTACGCCGGCTGTCCGCGTGGGCGACCGGCGGGCTGATGCCCGACCTCACCATCGTGCTCGACCTGGCTCCGGAGGTCGGCCTGCAGCGGCGGGGCGGACCGGGTGACCGGCTCGAGGACGAGAGCCTCGCCTTCCACCACCGGGTTCGCGCGATGTTCCTCCAGCTTGCCGCTCATCACCGCGACCGCTACCTCGTGATCGATGCGACGGAGTCCAGTGACCGGATCCACGTCGCTGTCGCGAAGCGCCTGGAGCCGCTCTTGCGATCGGTGCCGACCGTTCCGTTGCCGAAGGTGCTGCAGTGAGCGTGTTCGACGCCCTCGTCGGGCAGGACCGCGTCGTCGCGCAGCTGCTCGCCGCGATCGAGGCCGCGCGCACCATCGTCGACGGCGGCGAGTCGGCCGGAATGACTCACGCGTGGCTGTTCACCGGCCCGCCCGGCTCGGGCCGGTCGGTCGCCGCCAGGGCATTCGGGGCCGCTTTGCAGTGTCCGGACGGCGGGTGCGGGGTGTGCCACGAATGCCACACGGCGCTGACCGGCAGCCACGCCGACATCGAGATCGTCACGCCCACCGGGCTGTCCTACAGCGTCGCGGAGACCCGGGCGCTGGTCGCACGTTCAGCGATGGCGCCCACCCGCGGCAGCTGGCAGGTGACGATCGTCGAGGACGCCGACCGGTTCACCGAACAGGCCCTCAACGCCCTGCTCAAGGCGCTCGAGGAGCCGCCACCGCGTGGCGTGTGGCTGCTGTGCGCGCCGTCCGCGGAAGACCTGCTGCCCACCATCCGGTCCCGATGCCGCGTCGTGACGCTGCGGGTCCCGCCGTACGACGCGGTCGCCGCGCACCTGGCGAGCGAAGGGATCGACCCGGCGACGGCGGCGTTCGCAGCACGCGCGGCGCAGGGGCACATCGGGCGGGCGCGCCGCCTGGCGACCGACCACGAGGCCGCGTCACGGCGCCGCGAGGTCCTCACCCTCCCGACCCAGGTCGGGCTGGTCAGCCAGTGCCTCGCCGCCGCCGCCTCGCTGGTCGAGGCCGCCAAGGCGGAGGCCGTGGCGGTCAGCGAGTCGCTCGACGCCGACGAGAAGGCGGCGCTGCGCGAGGCGTACGGAGACACCGGCGAGCGCGGGATGCCCAAGCCGCGGGGCGTGGCGGGCGCCCTCTCGGACCTGGAGAAGCGGCAGCGGTCGCGGGCCACTCGCACCCAGCGCGACGTGCTCGACCGCGCGCTGGTCGACCTCGCCGCGTTCTACCGGGACGTGCTCGTCGTACAGCTCGGTGCGGACGTTGATCTGGTCAACGCCGACCTGGAAGCGACGGTGCAGACGTTGGCCGCGGAGTCCGATGCCGAGGCGACGCTGCGCCGGATCGAGGCGGTGCTCGAGGCCCGCGTCGCGATCGACGCCAACGTCGCGCCGTTGCTGGCTGTGGAAGCGATGGCCGTCACGCTTCGCGTGCCATAGAGACTGTTAGCCATGAGCCGCCGAACCGTCGCCGCTGCCCTGGCCGGGCTTGCCGTCCTCGCTGCCTGCTCGTCCTCTGGCTCCTCGACGCCGACCACGCCGCGGACCTCGGCGACGGTGCCGGCGTCGGCGAGCCCCTCGGCCACCACGGCGGGCGGCGGGTTGGCGGCGTTTCTCCACCAGGACCTGCACTGGCACGAGTGCCGTGACGGGCTGGAGTGCACGACGCTGCTCGTCCCGCTGGACTACAGCAAGCCGACCGGCCGCCGGCTGCACATCGCGGTGATCCGCGAGCGGGCCAGCGGCGACTCCGAGGGCTCGCTGATCGTCAACCCGGGCGGCCCCGGTGCGTCGGGCGTCGACTTCGTGGCTCAGGCGGCGAGCGTGTTCCGGCAGCTGACGTCGCACTTCGACCTGGTGTCGTTCGACCCGCGCGGCGTGGGAGCGTCCGACCCGATCCGATGCCTGAGCTCGGCCCAGCTCGAAGACTACATAGACCTCAACCAGGTGCCGACCACCTCTGCGGAGCGCCGGCGGTCGATCAACGCCAGCCGCCACTTCGCCGACGCCTGCTACCAGCGCAACGGCGACTACCTCGAACACGTCGGGACCAAGGACCAGGCGCGGGACATGGACGTGCTGCGCGCCGCGCTCGGCGACAAGAAGCTGACCTACTACGGCGCGTCGTACGGGACCTTCCTCGGCGCGAAGTACGCCGAGCTGTTCCCGACCCGGATCCGGGCGATGGTGCTCGACGGCGCGCTCAACCCGGCGGAGTCCGGCACCGCTGCCAACCTGGTCCAGGCGAAAGGCTTCGAGACCGATCTGCAGGACTTCCTGGCCTCCTGCACGCGGTCCGGCCACTGCCCGCTCGGGTCGACTCCGGCCGCAGCCAACGAGGGGCTGCACCAGCTGATCGCGCAGGTGACCGCGCACCCGTTGCGGGTCGGCGCGCGCGATCTCGGCCCGGGCGAGTTCTTCGAGGGCCTCGCGGCCGGGCTGTACTCCACCAACACCTGGTCGGCGCTGCAGGCCGCGCTTGGCGCGGTGAAGAGCGGCAACGGCTACGGGCTGATGACCTTCTCGGACTCGTTGACGCAGCGCAACAACGACGGCACCTACACCAACTTGATCGAGTCGAACATGGCGATCAACTGCATCGACCGCCCGTGGCCGCGGTCGGTGTCGGCGTACGTACGCAACGCCGCGAAGTTCGCGAAGGTCGCGCCGTACTTCGGCGCCGCGATCGAGTACGGCTCGCTGCCGTGCGCGTTCTGGCGGGTGCCGCCGGTCGAGCGGACCCACACGGTGTCGGCGCCCGGCGCGCCCCCGATCCTCGTCATCGGCACGACCCGCGACCCGGCGACTCCGTTCGTCTGGGCCAAGGCGCTCGCCCGCCAGCTGTCATCCGGCGTGCTGCTCACCCACGACGGGGACGGTCACACCGCCTACATCGACCGGGACGCCTGCGTCGACGCCGCCGTGTCCGACTACGTCCTGCGCCTCGAACCGCCCAAGCCGGGGACGGTCTGCCACTAGCCGGGTGGCCCGGACGGCACCCGGGGCCACCCGGAGTCGGGCTAAACTCTTCTGCTGTTGCGCCGCGTGCGGTGCACGCCGCCTTAGCTCAGTCGGTAGAGCGATTCACTCGTAATGAATAGGTCTGGAGTTCGATTCTCCAAGGCGGCTCCACTTACCCTCAGCCGTATGACGGAGCCGCACTACCAACGGCCGGGTTGGTTCACGCAGCACATCTTCAACGCGACGGTGGGGCTGCTGACCCGGCTGGGCCTGTCGGTGTGGGGGTCGCGAGTCCTCGAGGTACGGGGCCGCAAGACCGGCGAGCCGCGCCGGGTGCCCGTGAACCTGCTGTCCTTCGACGGCACGCAGTACCTCGTCGCTCCCCGCGGCGAGACGCAATGGGTGCGCAACCTGCGCGCGGCCGGGGACGGCGTATTGATCTTGGGTCGCACGCGTCAGCCGTTCACCGCCGTCGAGCTCACCGACGCGGAGAAGCCGGCAGTGCTGCGCGCCTACCTCAAGCGCTGGAAGGCCGAGGTCGGCGTGTTCTTCGACGGGGTCAGCGCCGACTCGCCCGACTCCGAGGTGGACCGGATCACTGCGCGCCATCCGGTCTTCCGGCTTGCCATCGGTGGCTGATTCCCTCCTACGCTTGACCCGGTGAGGGGTTCGCCGCGGCTCGGGCCGCAGGAGCGCGAGGACGCGTGGAAGCGCCTCGACGGCGGGGCCTTCGACCTGCTGGTGGTCGGTGGCGGCGTCACCGGTGCCGGCGTGGCGCTCGACGCGGCGACCCGGGGCCTGTCGACCGCGCTGGTCGAGGCGCGCGACATCGCCAGCGGCACGTCGTCGCGTTCGAGCAAGCTGTTCCACGGCGGGCTGCGTTACCTCGAGCTGATGGACTTCGGGCTGGTTCGCGAAGCGCTCAAGGAACGCGACCTCATGCTGACCCGGCTGGCGCCCCATCTCGTGCGCCCGGTCTCGTTCCTCTACCCGCTCACCCGCTACGGCTGGGAGCGCGGGTACGTCGCCGCCGGCCTGACGCTGTACGACGCGATGGGCGGCTCCCGTGCACTCCCACGCCACCGTCACCTGACCCGCCGCGGCGCCCGGGCGCTCGCGCCGGCGCTGCGCGGCGACGCCCTGGTCGGCGGCGTCCGCTACTACGACGCGCAGTGCGACGACGCGCGGCACACCCTCACGCTCGCCCGTACGGCGGCGTCGTACGGCGCCCTCGTCCGGTCGTCGACCGAGGTGGTCGGGTTCGTGCGGGAAGGCGGCCGGATCGTCGGCGCCGAG
>CAZEAM010000235.1:0-7577 GCA_964510285.1 uncultured Frankiaceae bacterium
GACATGGACCTGTTCCTCGTCAACTCGGCGGGCACGGTGCTCGCACAATCCATCAACGGCAACCCAGGTGGGAGCCACGAGCCGTTCGAGTTCCTGACCTGGACGAACTCGACCGGATCCGCGCAGGCCGTCCGGCTCGTGGTCGCCCGCTACAACACCGCCACCAACGCGACGCCACGGTTCAAGTTCATCTTCCTGGAGAACGGCCTGATGCCGTTCTCGGCGATGGAGTACTCGACGCCGACCGGCACCGACGTCATGGGTCCGACGATCTTCGGCCACAACGGTGGACCGCAGACGATGAGCGTCGCCGCCTCCTCCGTCACCGTGTCGCCCAGCGCGATCAACTACTACTCCTCGCACGGTCCGGTGACCCTGCTCTTCCACCCCGTTAACGGGACGACCGCAGCCACAGCGCTCAGTTCGCCGGTCGTTCTCCCCAAACCGGACATCACTGCGACGGACTGTGTCCGCAACTCCTTCTTCGGCGGGTTCGACGGTGCCAACTACCGGTTCTGCGGCACCTCCGACGCCGCGCCACACGCCGCCGCGGTAGCTGCGCTGCTGAAGGCGCAGGTGCCCACCGCCAGCGCGGACGACATCAACGCCGCGATGGTCTCGACGGCGACGAACCTCGGCGTACTGCCCACCTTGCAGGGCGCCGGCCTGGTCAACGCCGACGCGGCGGGCGATGTGCTGTCAACTTCTGTCGGGCCCGCGATCACCTCGGTTTCTCCGACTTCGGGTCCGAAGGGGGGTGGGACGGCGGTGACGATTACCGGTAGCGGGTTTACCGCGGCGACGGGTGTCGAGTTCGGTTCCGGTCACCCGGCCGCCTCGTTCTCGGTGGACTCTGACACCCAGATCACGGCGGTCACCGCGTCACACACCGCCGGGCAGTACAACGTGTTCGTCACCACGCCGAGTGGAACCAGCGCCGCGGTCAGCGGGGACAAGTTCACCTTCCAGAATCGGCCGACCGTGACCGGGGTGTCGCCGAACTCGGGCCCGAAAGCGGGCGGGACGACGGTGACGATCACCGGCAAGAACTTCACCGGCGCGTCCGCGGTCAACTTCGGTTCCGGTCATCCGGCCGCGTCGTTCACGGTGGACTCTGACACCCAGATCACCGCGGTCACCGCGTCACACGCCACCGGCCGGTACAACGTGTTCGTCACCGCCCCTGGCGGGACCAGCGCCACGGTCGCCGCGGACAAGTTCACCTTCATCGCGCCCCCGGCGGTCACCGCGGTGTCGCCGAGCTCCGGGCCCGACGTGGGTGGCACGACAGTGACGATCACCGGCAAGCATTTCGCGGGCGCGTCCGCGGTCAACTTCGGGGTCGGTCATCCCGCGGCGTCGTTCACCGTGAACTCCGACACCAAGATCACCGCGGTCACCGCGTCACACGCCACCGGCCAGTACCACGTCTACATCACCACCGCGGGCGGGACCAGCGCCACCGTCGTCGCCGACAAGTACACCTTCCTCGCAGTTCCAACCGTGACCGCGGTCTCGCCGGACTCGGGCCCGAAAGCGGGTGGGACCACGGTGACGATCACCGGCACCAACTTCACCGGCGCGACCGCGGTCAACTTCGGTTCCGGTCACCCCGCCGCCTCCTTCACCGTCGTCTCAGCCACGGAGATCACCGCCATCACCGCAGCGCACAACGGCGGTCAGTACAACGTGTTCGTCACGACCCCCAACGGGACCAGCACAGCCGTCCCCACCGACAAGTTCACCTTCACCTAACAAGCCCACCCCAGCCCGACCACGAGCCACAACACCAGGTACACCGGGATCGTGGGGAGCAGCGAGCATCAGCACGGGAGGTACCTCAGCCCCGTCCGAGACAGCCCGCAACGGCGACCGGCCACCCACTCTTCCTGGGTAACGTGGCGGCATGGTCGAGATACGAGCGGGCGCGAGGATCGCAGGGACATATTGATGCAGGCCCCCACCGTGCTGTACATCGTCGGTGCCGGCAGATCTGGGACCACCATTTTCGAGCGAGTTATCTCTTCCTTGCCGGGTTACACCGATAGCGGCGAGCTGGTGGACGTCTTCCGACTCGGGGTACTGGCCAATGAGCGATGTGGCTGCGGAGAGTGGTTCCGAGACTGCGCATATTGGCAAGCGATCGGGGCCGAGGCATTTGGAGGCTGGGATCCAGAAATGGCTCGCCGAATGTCGGCGAACCGGGCGCGAGGGGCCGTCAGACAGCGGTACGCCCTGCAGATGCTTGCCTCCACAAGCTGGCTAATCCCGGAAGCTGAACTCCGCTTCTACGCGGACACGTTCTCGTCCCTGTACCGGGCGATCACGGAGGTGAGCGGCGCCCCGATCGTCGTTGATGCAAGCAAAGAGCCGATACACGGCATCGCCATCGCCACACAAGCGGACCCCGACTTCCGAATGGTTCACATGGTTCGCGATCCACGGGCGGTTGCCTACTCCTGGTCCAAGGCAGGCGTGGTGCGTCCAAACGCGAACCGCGCGCGACAGCACATGCGGACCTACGGTGCGCGGGATGTTGCTCGGATGTGGAACCGCGCCAACTTCTGGGGCAGCGCGCTTAGGCATCGAGTTGATCACAGCAGTTTCCTGCGGTATGAGGATTTCGTCCGAGCGCCAGTCGCCCAGGTCACCCGCGTCTTGGCCGACCTCGAGCTTCCAGGAAACATGCCAGCTGTACAAGGTGGCGTCTTCAACCTCTCCGCGAGCCACGCGCTCGGCGGAAACCCGGGCCGCTTCTTGACAGGCCCCATTGAGGTGAGCCCCGACGACGGTTGGCGCATCGAGATGAGCCGGCGTGACAGGTGGACCGTGTCGACCTTGACTGCAGCGTCACGGTGCATGCTGCCGAGGTCTTAGCGCCTAGTCCCGACGATGGAAGACCGGACCGCCGTCAATCGCCTCTCTCCCCACGGACACCGACGAATCGATCCTTGCATCGACTGGCGACCGAGATCGAGTGAGGTGCTCAACGGCTTTCACCGTTCGGGGCGTCGGCGGCTCGCAGAATCGCATCTGTGCTCGTCCAGCCAGCCTGCGACCGCAAGCGACGTTCGAAAGCGGTGTGTGCCACCACGGCGCTGAGGACCCCTCCTACGGCGAATCCCGTCACGCCTCCTACGAGGCCGCCGACCGCCACGCCGACCGAGATTCCGCTCAGCTGAAGCGCGGCAAACGGGAGACGGAGTTTCACAGACAGGCGGGTCGCCGCGATCGCGCGCAAGCCGCTCTGCACCGGAACGATTACCGCCGTAGCCCCGGCGGAGACGATGGCGGGGACGAGGACCGACTGCGCGTGTATCCAACTTCGACCGAGGATGGCCTCCCCGGCCTCGTCCGGGAGCAGCAGAAGACCGGTTCCCACCATGGCGGTAACGAAGGCGCCCACGCCCGCCCACGCGCGGACGAATACGAGGAGGTCCCGCGGGTTGCGTCGATACAGGCGGGCCCCTTCGGCCACGCCCATCGGGATCAGGCCCATCATGAGCACCCGCAGCAGGCCGAGTGGCACCTGGGCCGCACGGTAACCCCCGACACCGGCTAGTCCAGCCCCCAGCGCAAGGATGTAGACGCTTCCCTGCTGAGATGCCTGTCCGAGTGCTGTCTCTCCCACGAGGTCACGGATGGTCGAGGCGTGTTCGCGAAGCCAGCCACGAACCCCAACGAACATCGGTCGAGCCGCCAATTGTCTGAGACTTACGACGACGGACACCGAGGCGGCAGCGCCCCACAACGCCGTGAAAGCCCAGGCCGTCCGCCATTCGGGCCGCGACGAGAGCAGGAGGAAGGATCCGACCTCTATGAGCGCCCATGTCACATTGTTGACGAACGCCAGATAGGGCTGCCGGCGAGCGAAGAATAGGTAGCAGCACGCGTCCTGGAGCAGCAGGCCGGGGAGCACGCAAGCAACCGCCAGCGAAACGCTCAAAACCGTTCCGCCCACTGCAAGCCCGAATGCCGCGCTGACGACGGAGCCGACCAAGCCGAGGCTTGCCGTCACCCCGAGCGTGACGGACGCTGCCTGCCGGTCCAGAGCGTCGGGCGCCCCGCCGTACTTGATCATCATGGGCATGCTCGCGGTGGATCTCCCGAGCATGGTGGCGATTTGGACGAAGGCGTAGGCCAGACCGAACGCCCCAAAAGCGGACGGCGAGACGGACCGAGCGATCCAGATCGAAAGGAAAAAGTTAGAGAGGGCGTCGACCGCCTCGCTCGCGATCGCCCACCCCGTCCGGCGCAGACCAGCCCGCAAGGGGGGCTTGCGACCACTCACCCGCTGGCCGGTGCCTGACTCCTCCCGCCGTTGGTGCGACGGTCGGAGTCGAAGCCATCCGGGACCGTGGCGGGAAAGGGACGCAGCCGACCCCGGCGACGGCGAATGCCGCGCACGAGTCTAAGCACCCATACCACTCGAATGTGTAAGCACGCCGCGACACCCACCAGCCAGGCACGCGCGTCTCGCGGATTGGAACGCGCGGCGCGCGCCGCCCAAGCCAATGCCAGCCGGTGCATGCCAGCCGACGAGTAGTTCGTTGCAATCCTGCGGCAGGCACGTCCCCTCGCCCCCGGCACATCGTCGAAGTCGGGATTGCGGGCGAGCACAATCTCCATAGCCTCCGCCATCGTGCGCCACCGCTGAATCGAGAAGTCCGATTCAGGGTCCCACCGGACGTCGACCAAAGGGTCCTGGACTGTCGCAATGGGACCCAGCGACGACACTCGTAGGCAGAACTCAAGGTCCTCGCACCGGCCCGCCGGAAGGTCCTCGGCATATCCCCCGATCACGTCGTATGCGGCGCGCCTGACGAGCATCGCGGACGAGTGGAGTCCCAACGGGCCGTTCGCGTAGCGCAAGATGTCGTGCCGGGTAACCGGCGACCGCGCGGCGTGCTGGTTGACGACGCGGCCATCGGACGACAGCCAGCGCAATCCGCTTCCCGCTGCGGGCAATGAGGGCTGGGTCAAGAGAGCCGCGACCTGGCGTTCCAACTTGTCCGCGTGCCAAACGTCGTCGTCGTCGCACCAGCCGATCAGCTCGCCGCTCGCAGTGTCCAGAGCCGAGTTGCGAGCCCCCGGAAGACCCCGCACATGATGGTTTCGGAGGACGGTGACGGAGCGGTCAGGCCCACGAAACTCAAGACTCGGGTCTGGCTCCTCGGCGTCGTGGACGACGATGCACTCGATGGATCCCGGGTAGGACTGCGAGAGCACGGCGTCGACAGCTCTGCGCACCAGTGCGGGGCGGCCGTGCGTCGGTATCCCCACCGACACGCTGGGCCAACGAGGTGCCATCGCGATACACCGGTGCTTTCATCGGGTCGGGACGTGACAGACTACCGAGGGCTTCCACATCGGATCGTCTACACCTCGTCGACGCCCGTCGTCGGCGAGGCGAGCCGGGTCAGAACCTGTGGCATTTCGACAAAACCGCTCAAGGCGCGGCCAAAGCGGTCACGGCGGGGCACTCGTAGGTTGCACCGCCTCATCCTCGGTGACCTTGAGTAATCCAGCGCAGCACACAAGCATGATCACGATCCCATCGGGCGCTAGGGCGTAGACGAAAGAAACGATGAGAGCACCTATCAGCCCGAGGCGGAAGCCCGCGGCAAGCGCGGAGCTCGAGCCACGAGTGCGCCACAGGACCGCTGCGAACCATGCGTAGAAGAGGATCGTGGCCGGCAGTCCCCCGTTGTAGATCAGGGTCCAGAACTGTCCCTGCGTCCCCGTGGGAGCCGCCAGACTCTGCGCCCCGAACGAAGTCGTACCGGTTCCGATATGGCCGATGAGCGGGGAACTCTTGAACGCCTGCCAGGTTGAGACGTAAACCGACTGCCGGGCATCGACAGAACTGGAACTCGCCAACTTCTCCTGAATCACCGTGTGAAGGGGGGTCAGGAATACCAGCAGCGCCAGCACTCCGGCCCCGGCCAAGACCCCGCCCAGCAGGCGCGAGCTCCCACGTCGAAGACTCCTGAAACCGATGTAAAGACCTGCGACCCCGAGCGCAAGCCATAGCGCTCGGTCCCGTGACAAGACGACGAGCGGCACTGCCGCGATGAGCGCCGCGGTGAGCACGCGCCGCCGGTTGAGCGAATAAAGCGCGACGGCTGCAACCGGCAGGCATATCGCGATCACCCCACCCCACTGGTTGGCGGTGGGGAACACACCTGTCGGCCGAGACTGTCCCGCAATATTGAGACCGCGAAGCGTGACGACCGCTCGCGTACCGAAGAACCCCGTACCAGAACCATGCGCTAGTACCCGACCGACAGGCGTGGTCAAGCTGAAGTCAGGCACGAGCAGCGCGGCGGCCCCAGAAAGAAGCGCAACCCAGAAGAACGCGGCTACATACTTGCGAGCGACCCGCGCAGCGTCGGGCAGATTGTAGATGTAGAGAAAGATCACCGCGGCGGCGAAGTAGCCCTCGGAGCGATACAGCCACGAGCCCACGTCATGGGGGCCCGCCGCGAGCGGGAGACTGAAGCAGGTTGCAAAAAGCAGCCCCGCCCAGATCCAGAATCCGCGCGGGATTCTGGTCGTGCCGCGCAAGCTGACAAGCATCGGGAGCGCGACTATTGCCCACACGGCCCACGACAGCCCGAGAAGCCACCAAATCGGGTAGCCGATAAAGGCCACGGCTAGCGGCCACGTCGGAACGCTGCCCGTCGCGGCCTCGGTGAGCTCCGTCCGGGACAAAGGCGCGCCGAGCCTAAGGCCGCGACGGCTAGGCCGACGCACTCGACCTCGCCCGGGCATCACGCTCGCGTCGGCCAACCCCGCTCCGATCCTCGCTTCAGCAGTTCCGATCTAGGGCTTGAGTCAAGCAAGGTCTGAGTCACGCATCGTCGGCCAGCGTAGCCCGCAAACGCACACGTTGCGGTCGCAAGAACTCGCGGCCGGGCCGGTAGACTTGGTCACGACACGCCTGCCAACAGGCCGAGTGCAAACGCAAGCCGTGGGTGAGCACGCTCAGCCCAGTTATTGACGCGAGCGCCACCGACAGGAGCCGCGGTTGAAGATTCTGTTCGCCTGCTCAACCGGCGGGCACCTAGCGCAACTTGCCCAACTGAAGAGCTGGTGGGAGATCCACGACCGGCAGTGGATAGTGCTCGACCGGGAGGACACCCGCTCCCTCCTCGCGGGTGAACTTGTCATCGAACCCTTTCACCCAACCACGCGAAATATTCCGAACGCCGTCAGGAACTTCGGCCTAGCACGCCGAGTGCTCAAGTCATACAGGCCTGACGTGATCGTGTCGACCGGCGCAGCAGTGGCCGTACCCGTCTTTCTGGCCGGTCGCCTGCTCGGTATCCCGTGCGTGTACATCGAGGGTTTCGGCCGAATCAGCGAGATCTCGCTTACCGGCCGATTGTCGAAATCGCTGGTCCACCTCTTCCTCGTCCAGTGGCCCGAGCAACACAAGTTGGTGAGGGGCAGCCGGTATATCGGTCCGATCTATCCATGGGCGGCGAGCCCCAGCAAGTTGAGTCGCGCAACAACGCCCAAGACGGACGCACGCGAGGCATCCCTCGGTCGGGAGCAGACCGTCCTGGTAACTC
>CAZEAM010000236.1:0-2446 GCA_964510285.1 uncultured Frankiaceae bacterium
AGCGGTGACAACCACCTCGGCGGCGACGACTGGGACGACAAGATCGTCGACTGGCTGGTGGAGCGCTTCAAGGCTGGCCACAACATCGACCTGTCCAAGGACAAGATGGCGATGCAGCGGCTGCGCGAGGCCGCCGAGAAGGCCAAGATCGAGCTGTCCAGCTCCTCCGAGGCGACCATCAACCTGCCGTACGTCACCGCGAGTGACGCCGGCCCGCTGCACCTTGACGAGAAGCTGTCGCGTGCGGAGTTCCAGCGGATGACCGCGGACCTGCTCGACCGGACCAAGGGCCCGTTCCAGCAGGCGGTCCGCGACGCCGGCGTCAACGTCAGCGACATCCACCACGTCGTCCTGGTCGGCGGCTCCACCCGGATGCCCGCGGTGGTCGACGTGGTCAAGGAGCTCACCGGCGGTCGCGAGCCGAACAAGGGCGTCAACCCGGACGAGGTGGTCGCGGTCGGCGCGGCTCTGCAGGCCGGTGTGCTCAAGGGCGAGGTCAAGGACGTCCTGCTGCTCGACGTGACGCCGCTGTCCCTCGGCATCGAGACCAAGGGCGGCATCATGACCAAGCTGATCGAGCGCAACACCACGATCCCGACCAAGCGCAGCGAGATCTTCACGACCGCTGACGACAACCAGCCGTCCGTGCTGATCCAGGTCTTCCAGGGTGAGCGCGAGATCGCGTCGTATAACAAGTCGCTCGGCAACTTCGAGCTGACCGGGCTCCCGCCCGCGCCGCGTGGCGTGCCGCAGATCGAGGTCACCTTCGACATCGACGCCAATGGCATCGTCCACGTCGGGGCCAAGGACCTCGGTACCGGCAAGGAGCAGTCGATGACGATCACCGGCGGCTCGGCGCTGCCGAAGGACGACATCGACCGGATGATGCGCGAGGCCGAGCAGTACGCCGAGGAGGACCGCAAGCGGCGCGAGTCCGCGGAGGTGCGCAACCAGGCCGACGGCCTCGTCTACACGACCGAGAAGTTCCTCGCCGACAACGGCGAGAAGGTTCCCGACGACGTGAAGAACGAGGTCACCGCGGCGGTCGCCGAGGTGAAGACCGCCCTCGAGGCGGATGACATCGACGCGATCAAGCGGACGTCGGAGGCACTCGCCACGGTCAGCCAGAAGATGGGCCAGGCGATGTACGCCGACACCAACGCCGCGGGTGCCGCGGGTGCCGCGGGCGGCGGCTCGGCCGACGCGGCTGCCGACGACGACAACGTCGTCGACGCCGAGATCGTCGACGAAGGCAGCGCTGAGGAAGGCGGTGCCGCGTCTTGAGCGACACCCCGACCGGGGGCGTGGCCGGTCCGGGCGGCGAGGGCGCCGAGCACGAGCGCCCCGTCGTCCGGGACAGGCGCCGCTTCGACCCGGAGACAGGTGAAAGGCGCGCCGACGTACCGGACGCGCCGGCCAGCGACCCGATGGCGCAGGCCGCGGCGGCGGTGGATGCGGCGTCTGCGGACGTCGTCGCCGAGCTGACCGACGACCTGCAGCGGGTGCAGGCCGAGTTCGCCAACTACCGGCGTCGCGTCGAACGCGACCGCCAGGCGGTCGGCGAGGCGGCGCTCGCGTCGGTGATGGTCGGGTTGCTGCCGGTCCTCGACGACCTCGACCGGGCCCGCGCGCACGGCGAGGTCGAAGGCG
This sequence comes from uncultured Frankiaceae bacterium, assembly GCA_964510285.1. Classification (GTDB taxonomy): domain Bacteria; phylum Actinomycetota; class Actinomycetes; order JAFAQI01; family JAFAQI01; genus DASZTV01. Next base: position 1,651 of record CAZEAM010000236.1, read on the forward strand.
GCTTCGCGCTGGTCGCGGACGGCCTCGAGGCGACCCTCGGCAAGCTCGGGCTCGAGCGCTTCGGCGACGCCGGCGAACCGTTCGACCCGACCGTCCACGAGGCGCTCACCCACGGGCTGTCGCCCGAGGTCACCGAGCCGGTGTGCAGCGAGATCTACCAGCCCGGCTACCGGGTCGGCGAGCGCATCCTTCGCCCCGCACGAGTCGCGGTGCTGGAGCCGGAGAGCGCAAGCGGCGAACCAGCGACCGACTAACCCGCCGAACTTGCAGAAAACGACCGTTCCGGCCGGCCAAACCTGCCGGAAAGTGCAAGTTCGCGGAGGGCTTGGAGAGGAGGGACACCGATGAGCGTTCGCGACTACGTGGAGAAGGACTACTACGCGGCGCTCGGTGTCCCGAAGGACGCCTCCGCCGCGGACATCAAGAAGGCCTACCGCAAGCTCGCCCGCACCCATCACCCGGACGCCAACTCGGGCGACGCGGGCGCCGAGGAGAAGTTCAAGGAGATCTCCGAGGCCTACGACGTGCTCTCCGACGCGACCAAGCGCCAGGAGTACGACGAGGCCCGGGCGATGTTCGCCGGCGGCGCCTTCCGGACGCCCAATGCCCATTTTGGAACGGGTGCGGGCTACGGTCCCGGCGGCGCGACGACCTTCGATCTCGGTGACCTCTTCGGTGGCGGGGCTGCTGCCGGCAGCGGCGGCCTGGGCGACATCCTCGGCGGGTTGTTCGGCGGGGGCCGGGGCCGCGCGCCGGGGGCGCGGCGGGGCGCGGGCGGCGCGGCCGAGGTCACCAT
>CAZEAM010000237.1:0-21403 GCA_964510285.1 uncultured Frankiaceae bacterium
CCGAGCTCGCGGCGCGGCAGCGGCAGCACCCGCCGCTCTTCGTCGCCCCGGTACAGCGACGCGGAGATCCCGTCCGGCCGTTCGACCCGAACGGTGCAGTCGGAACCGTCGGACTTGCGCATGACGATCTCGGCGGCTGTGATCCCGGGCCCGCCACTCGAGTCGAGCTCGGCACGCAGGCCCAGCCGGGAGCTGAGCCAGCCGGCCAGCAAGGTGGCGCTCGCGTTGCCCGGCTCGGCGGCGACCGATGCAGCCGCCGGCGTCCCCTCCACCCCGTCCATCGCGGAGGCGAGCAGCGAGCGCCACGGCGTGCACCGCGTCCACGTCAGGTCGGTGTCGCCGATCACGAAGTCCTTGGCCCGCCCGGCGAGGGCGGCTGCCGGATCTCCGGCCTGTGCGCAGTCCGTCACGCGACGGTTCGCCAGTACGCCGAGTGCGTCCGTTGCGATCTCGGCCGGCGGCTCGCCGTGCCACCACGTCACCACGGGCGCGTCGGGGGCGAGCAACGGCAGCACGACCGACTCCGCGTGCAGAGCCAGCCGGCCGTACATGCGCATGACCACCGCCTCGGTCGAGCCGAGGCGACCGCCAATCTGCACCTCCGCATCGAGCCGGTTGTCGGAGGTGATCGAGTGACGGACGACCATGACCAGCCGGCAGGGATGCGCCGCGGCGGCGATCGTGGCGGCCTGCTCGGCTTCCTGCACGCGCTTCTCGTCGACCACCGCGACCAAGGTCAGCGCGAGCCCCGACGCGAGCGCGCCCGCCGCGCGTCGCTCGGCGAGCAGGGCCTTCACGACCTCGGTGCCGGTGGTGTCCCACAGCGTCGTGGCCATCAGACGCCCACCTCGCGGCCGGGGGCGCCGGTGAGAGGCCGGCAGCGGCGGCGTTGTCCCGATGTGACGGTCATGGGCGCCGCCACACCCGGCCGTCCGCAGCGAGCATGTCGTCGGCGCCGCGCGGACCCCACTCCCCGGCCCGGTACCGCTCGGGCTCGGAGCCCGCCCAGAACTGCTCGAGCCGGTCGATGACCCGCCAGGACGCCGCGACCTCCTCGTTGCGCGGGAACAGGGTGGCGTCGCCGAGCAGCACGTCGAGGATCAGGCGTTCGTACGCCTCCGGCGAGGACTCGGTGAAGGCCTCGCCGTACAGGAAGTCCATCGACACGTCGCGTACCTCCATGGCCGATCCAGGCACCTTCGATCCGAACCGCAGCGTGACCCCTTCGTCTGGCTGTACCCGCACCACCAGCTGGTTGTGTCCCAGCTCGACCGTGTCGGTCGCATCGAACGGCAGGTGTGGCGCGGTCTTGAACACGACCGCGATCTCGGTGACCCGGCGCGGAAGACGTTTCCCGGTCCGCAGGTAGAACGGCACGCCGGCCCAGCGTCGCGTCTCGATGCCGAGCCGTACGGCGGCGTACGTCTCGCACTTCGAGTCCTTGGGTACGTCCGGTTCGTCGAGGTACGCCGGGACCCGCTGCCCGGCCAGCCAACCCTGGTCGTACTGGCCCCGGATCGCGTAGCGACCGAGGTCCTCGGGCAGCGAGATGGCGTTGAGCACCTTGAGCTTCTCGGTGCGGATCGCCTCGGCGTCGAAGGAGACCGGCTCCTCCATCGCGGTCAGCGCGAGCAGCTGCAGCAGGTGGTTCTGCAAGACGTCACGCGCCGCGCCGGCGGCGTCGTAGAAGGCCGCCCGCCCGCCGATGCCGACGTCTTCGGCCATCGTGATCTGTACGGAGTCGACGTAGTGGGAGTTCCAGATCGGCTCGAACAGCGTGTTGGCGAAGCGCAGCGCCAACATGTTCTGCACCGTCTCCTTGCCGAGGTAGTGATCGATCCGGAAGACGTCACCCGGAGTGAACACGTCGTCGACGAGGGCGTTGAGCTCGCGGGCCGACTCGAGGTCGTGACCGAAGGGCTTCTCCACGACCACTCGCCGCCAGCCGCCGGACTGGTCGTTGTCGGCCATCCCGGTGCGCTCGAGCTGCTTGAGCACCACCGGAAACGCTGCGGGCGGGATCGAGAGGTAGAAGGCCGTGTTGCCCCGGATGCCGTGACTGGCTTCGAGATCGCGCAGTGTCTGCGAGAGCTTGTCGAAGGCCGCGTCGTCGTCGAACGCGCCGGGCAGGAACTTCAGCGACGCCGCGACGCGCTGCCACACGTCCTCACGGAACTCCGTCCTTGCGTGCTCCTGCGCGGACTTGCGGGCAAGAGTCTCGAAGTCGCCGTCGCCCCAGTCCCGCCGCGCGAAGCCGAGCAGGACGAAGCCGGGCGGGAGCAGCCCGCGGTTGGACAGGTCATAGATCGCCGGGATGAGCTTCTTGCGGGACAGGTCTCCGGTCACGCCGAACACGACGATCGCGCACGGACCCGGGACTCGCGGAAGGCGGCGGTCGCGCGCATCACGCAGCGGGTTGCCCGCCGAGCCGGAGGGCCACATCAGGTGTCCGCCTCCGGTCGCCGCCGCAACGCGGAGTCGGCTGAGCCTCCGCTCATGCGCCGGCCCGGACTGCGGTCAGCAGCGCATCGGTACCTGCGACGCGGTCGGTGAGGTGCAGACGCACCGCCGGTCGAGACCGCCCGTGCAGCGCCTGCAGGTCACCCAACGCCTGCGCCATCTGCAGCCGGCCGAAGCTGAACGGCTGGCCGGGGATGTCCAGGTCGATCGCGCTGTCGCCGGTGATCTGCAGGAACACCCCGACCGGCGGCCCGCCCTTGTGGAACTGGCCGGTCGAATGAAGGAAGCGTGGGCCCCAGCCGAAGGTCACCGGATGGGTCGTGCGCGCGGCCAGCAGGTCGCGGATGCCGGCGACCGCGGTGTCGCTCAACCGGTCGAGATAGGCCATCACGGCCAGGTAGCCGTTGTCCGGTACGCCGGCCAAGAGGGCGGCCACGACACCGGCCACGTCCTGCGCGCCGCCGATGTCGGCGGCGTTGCCGTAGACCTCGATCGGCCCGTCGGCGAACAGCGGATCGCCGGTAGGCAACGGCCCGTCCTTCGCGGCCTCGAGCACCGCCTTCGTGTTGTCCTTCGACTCCTGGACGTTCGGTTGGTTGAACGGGTCGATCGCGAGCAGCCGGCCGGCCACCGCGGTCGCGAACTCCCACGCCAGGAACTGGGCACCGAGTGAGCCGTCCACTGCCGTGCCGCCGTCCGCAGGGGGAGTGGAGCCGATCGTGACCAGGTGGGTGTCGGACGCTGCGCGGAAGCCGGGCGAGTCCGGCGTGGCCACGACGACGGGAAGCAGCCCGCGGCCGCTCTTGCCGGTCGACTCGGCGATCAGCTGCTCCGCCCAGTCGCCGAAGCCCTGGATCCCGGAGCCGCCGTCGGCGATCACGACCTTGTCGTGGCCTTCGACGCCGTAGCCGCCGAGCGCGGCGCCCAGCGCGACCGCGGCGTTGCCGTAGTCCCCGGCCAGCGTCGGCGACAGCGCCTCGGCCGCGTCGAGCAGCTCGTCGACCGGTACGCCGGCCAGGCCACTGGGCACGAGTCCGAACGCCGTGAGCGCGCTGTAGCGCCCACCGACGTTGGGATCGGCCTCGAACACGAAATAGCCGGCCTCCGCCGCGAGCCGGTGCAGCGGCGAGTCGGGGTCGGTGACCACGACGATCCGTTCCACCGGGTCGATTCCCGCATCGCGGAAGGCCTGCTCGAACGCGCGGCGGTGACTGTCGGTTTCGATCGTGCTGCCGCTCTTGCTCGACACCACGAGCACCGTGCGTTGGAGGTCGGTCAGCGCCGCGGAGACCTGCCCGGGGTCGGTCGTGTCGAGCGTGGTCAGCTCGACGCCGTAGGTCGCTGCGATCACCTCCGGCGCGAGCGACGATCCGCCCATCCCGGCGAGGACGACGCGCTCGACGCCTCGGCTGCTCAGCTCCGATCGAAGCTCGGCGATCTGCGCGACCAGCGGCCGGGAGACCGTCGCGCAGTCCAGCCAGCCGAGGCGCACGCTCGCTTCCGCCGCGGCTTCGGGTCCCCACACTCCCGCGTCCTTGCCGGCGATGCGCGCCGCGACGCCCAGGTTCGCCGCGAGTGCTGAGTCCCGGGCAGCGGTCACCTCCTCGCCGGCACAGCGAACCGTCACGCCCCCCGCGGTGACCGTGTTGGGGTCGCCGCTCACGTCCACTCCATCCGTCCGGCTGCGCCGGTGCTCATCGTGCGGGGGCGAGCCGCTCCAGCTCGCTGCGGGTCGACTCGGTGAGCGCGTTCCACGAGACGGTGAACTTCTCCACACCCTCGTCCTCGAGCACCTGCACGACGTCGTCGTACTCGATACCGAGCTCGGCCAGCTGGTCGAGCACGCTCTGCGCGTCCGCGTAGTGCGGCCGGACGGTGTCGCCGGTGATCTTGCCGTGGTCGGCCACGGCGTGGATCGTCGCCTCGGGCATGGTGTTGACGGTGCCGGGCGCGACCAGGTCGACGACGTACATCGTGTCGTCGTACGACGGGTCCTTCGTCGAGGTCGAGGCCCACAGCGGTCGTTGCGGCTTCGCGCCGCTGTCGCGCAGCGACCGCCAGCGGTCGGTGTCGAGCCGCTCTTCGAACAGCTTGTAGGCCAGCCGCGCGTTGGCGACCGCGGCCTTGCCGCGCAATGCCTTGGCCTCGTCGCTGCCGATCTTGTCCAGCCGGCCGTCGACCTCGGTGTCGACGCGGGAGACGAAGAACGATGCCACGGAACCCAGCCCGGAAAGATCATGGCCGGCGACCCGTGCCCGCTCGAGCCCGTCGAGGAACGCGTCGATCACCTCGGCGTAGCGCTGGAGGGAGAAGATCAGCGTCACGTTGACGCTGATCCCTTCGCTGAGCATCTGGGCGATGGCCGGAAGCCCCGCCTTGGTCGCCGGGATCTTGATGAAGAGGTTCGGCCGGTCGACCAGCCACCAAAGCGCCCGGGCCTCCGCGATCGTGCCCTCGGTGTCGTGCGCGAGTGCCGGCCCGACCTCGATCGAGACGCGGCCGTCGACTCCGTCGCTCGCGTCGTAGGTCGGGCGGAGCACGTCGCAGGCTTCCCGCACGTCGTACGCCGTGACCATGCGCAGCGCCTCGTTGACGTCCACCCCACGGGCGGCCAGGTCGCGCACCTGCGCGTCGTAGATCTCGCTCCCGCTGATCGCTTTCTGGAAGATCGTCGGGTTGGTGGTGATGCCGACGACGTGCATGTCGCGGACCAGCCTGGCGAGTCCGCCACCGACGAGTCGTTCGCGTGACAGGTCGTCCAGCCAGATGGCGACGCCTGCATCGGAGAGCTGCTTGAGCGCGTCGGTCATGTTCTCTCCCTTGTTGCCTGGACTCGGTGCTAGTTGCCGGTCGTCGATCCCTTGGTGGCGCCGACCCTGGACAGGCTCGAGTGGGCAGCTGCCACGACCCGGTCCGCGGTGAAGCCGAACTGCTCGAACAAGATCTGGTACGGCGCGCTCGCGCCGAAGTGCTCGATCGAGAGGCACTCGCCGGCCTCGCCCACGAAGTCGCGCCAGCCCAGCGCGACGGCGGCCTCGACCGACACCCGCGCCCTGATGTCGGGCGGGAGCACCTCCTGACGGTAGGACTGGTCCTGCGCCTCGAACCACTCCCGGCACGGCATCGACACGACCCGGGTGGGCGTGCCGTCCGCCTCGAGCTGCTCGCGCGCGTCGAGGGCGATCGAGACCTCGCTGCCGGTGGCGATCAGGATGACCTCCGCACGCCCGGACGACGCCTCCGCGAGGACGTACGCGCCCTTCGCGACGCCTTCCGCCGACGCGTACTTGGACCGGTCGATCACCGGCAGGTTCTGCCGCGACAGGACCAACCCGGCCGGCCGGTCGATGTGCCCGATGATCGTGCGCCAGGCGATCGACGTCTCGGTCGCGTCCGCGGGCCGTACGACGTCGAGGCCGGGGATCGCGCGAAGCGCGGCGAGGTGCTCGATCGGCTGGTGGGTCGGCCCGTCCTCACCGAGCCCGATCGAGTCGTGGGTCCACACGTAGGTGACCGGCAGCTTCATCAGCGCCGCAAGCCGGACCGCGCCGCGCATGTAGTCGGAGAAGGTGAGGAACGTGCCGCCGAACACCCGCGTCCCGCCGTGCAGCGTAATCCCGTTCATGATCGCGCCCATCGCGTGCTCGCGGATGCCGAAGTGCAGGACCCGACCGTACGGCGAGCCGCCGTGCGCCTCGGGCAGGAAGGACTCGGCGCCTTCGATCTCGGTGTTGTTGCTCTCGGCGAGGTCGGCCGAGCCGCCCCACAGCTCCGGCATGACCGGGGCCATCGCGTTGATGCACGCGCCGCTCGCCTTGCGGGTGGAGATCGACGTCTCGCCGGCGAAGTCCGGCAGCTTCTCCTCCCATCCCGCCGGCGCCTTGCGTTCGCCGATCCGCTGCAGATCCGCCGCGCGCTCGGGGTTGGCCGCGGCCCAGGCGTCGAACTGCTCCTGCCAGACCTTGTGCGCCTCGCGCCCCCGATCCACCACTGCGCGGGTGTGCGCCAGCACCTCGTCCGGGCAGTAGAAGCTGACCGCGGGGTCGAAGCCGAGGATCTCCTTGGTCGCGGCGACCTCGTCGGCGCCGAGCGCGGAGCCGTGTGCCTTTCCGGTGTTCTGCTTGTGCGGCGCCGGCCAGCCGATGATGGAGCGCACGACGATCAGGCTCGGACGGGTCGTCTCTGCGCGCGCGGCGGCGAACGCGTCGTACATCTCCTGGACGTCGTTGACGTCGTCGACGTGCAGCGTGTGCCAGCCGTACGCCGCGTAGCGGGCCGCGACGTCCTCGGAGAGCGCGACCTTGGTGTCGCCCTCGATCGAGATGTGGTTGTCGTCGTAGAGCAGCACCAGGTTGCCGAGCTGTTGGTGGCCGGCGATCGAGCTCGCCTCGCCGGAGATGCCCTCCTCGATGTCGCCGTCGGAGGCGAAGCACCAGATCGTGTGGTCGAACGGGCTCTCGCCGGGCGAGGCGTCGGGGTCGAACAGCCCGCGCTCGTACCGGGCGGCCATGGCCATGCCGACGGCGTTGGCCACGCCCTGGCCGAGCGGGCCGGTCGTGGTCTCGACCCCGGCGGTGTGGCCGTGCTCCGGGTGCCCCGGAGTCAGCGACCCCCACTGCCGCAGCAGCTTGAGATCGTCGATCGTGAGCCCGTAACCGGACAGGAACAGCTGGATGTACAGCGTCAGGCTGGAGTGCCCGCAGCTCAGCACGAACCGGTCCCGCCCGATCCAGGCCGGATCGGTCGGGTCGTGGCGCAGCAGGCGCTGGAACAGGAGGTACGCGGCGGGCGCGAGGCTCATCGCCGTGCCGGGGTGGCCGTTGCCGGCGGCCTCGACGGCATCCATGGCGAGGCCCCTGATCACCTTCACCGCGAGCTCGTCGGCTTCGCCCCACTCGAGCGGCTGGCGGGCTGCGCTCACCTGGTGCTCTCCTGTCTGTTGATCGTTAGGCCCGAGCGTAGTGAGATCGCCAACCGCCGCAATCTCGCACCCCGAGGCGGCACGTCCCGCGCCGATACGGCGACTCGGTGCAAGTCCTTCCCAGGGCGCCGATTAGGATTCGTACGTGCGCCAGCGGGTCAGCAGTTACGTCGCGCTGACCAAGCCGCGGATCGTCGAGCTGCTGCTGGTCACCACGCTTCCGGCCATGGTCATGGCGGCGCGTGGCATGCCGTCGTTGTGGACCGCCTGCGCCACGCTGGTCGGTGGGACTCTCGCCGCTGGAAGCGCCAACGCGATCAACTGCGTGGTCGACCGCGACATCGACGCCGTGATGCGCCGTACCCAGCGCCGGCCGCTGGCCCGCGAGCAGGTGGCCCCGGCCAACGCACTGCGGTTCGGGATCGCGCTGGGCGCCGCCGCGACGCTGCTGCTCGGGCTCGGCGTGAACTGGCTGTCGGCGCTGCTGGCGGACGGCGCGATCCTGTTCTACGTTTTCGTCTACACGCTCGGCCTGAAGCGGCGTACGCCGTCCAACATCGTCATCGGCGGGGCGGCGGGATGCTTCCCGGTGCTGATCGGCTGGTCGGCGGTGCGCGGCAACGTCGGCTGGCCCGCGGTCGTGCTGTTCGCGGTGATTTTCCTGTGGACCCCGCCGCACTTCTGGTCGCTGGCGATGCGGTTCAAGGACGACTACGCGGCGGCCGGCGTACCGATGCTGCCCGTCGTGGCCAAGCCGTCGTACGTCACCCGCCAGATCGTCGGCTACTCCTGGGCGATGGTGGCGGCCTCGCTCGTGCTGGTGCCGTTCGGCGCCGGTGTTGTCTACACGGTCGTCGCGTGCGCGCTGGGCGCCGGGTTCCTGGTCGAGGCGCATCGGCTGCACCACCGGGTCCTGCGCGGCGAGGAGGCCCGGCCGATGGTGCTGTTCCACGCGTCGATCACCTACCTCGCGCTACTATTCGCGGCGGTAGCGGTCAGCCAGTTCGTCTAGCCGCGGTTCCGTCGAGAGCTCATCGCCCCCAGCGGCAGCGGGGGGTTCATCTTGCGTCGGCTTCTGTTGTTATCCGCGGTGCTCGCCGCAGCGGTCGTCCCGGCCTCCGCGAGCGCCACGCCCCGCCCGGCTCACTTCGACTGGACCCTGATGGTGGTCACGGCCGGCCCTCACGGCGCCTCCAACGTGAGGTACACCGACAAGATGTTCGGCCACGGCAGCGGCCGGCCCGGGGTAGTGGGCGACGTGACGGCTGTGTACAACCCGCAGGACCAGAACCGGCCGTACCGCTCGTGCTCGATCGTGTGGGGTGCAGGGGGCTCTCGTAGGTCCACGTTCGACATGCGCAGGCACGGCCCGATCGCTCACCTGGCGCCTGGGGAGCGCCTCGCCGAGCTGATGTTCTTTGCCGGCAGCGAGATCGAGCGCGCTCACCTCGACGCGAAGGCCGGTTCGGGAAGCGTCCGGGTGACGCGCGTGTTCGGCAGCGGCGCACGCGGCATCGCGGTCCACGACGGGACGCCGTCGGCGTTCGGGTCGGCGCCCGGGGCGTCGTACGACACGATCGCTCGACGCGGGATCGCCGGTGGTTTCGTGAGCGCCCAGTTGTTCGAGGACCTCGCGGTGGACCGCGCCACCTGGACCGCGCCCGACGGGTCGTCGGGCGCCTTTACCAACGGCGGGCTTCCGGTCAACGGCTGCCCGTCGCCGTGGGCGTCCGACTTCGCCGGCGCGGCCGGACACTGGAGCTGGTCGTGGATCGGCCTGGCCCAGGTCCAGGGCGGCGGCGCGGTCGCTGGATGGGCGCCGGTCGGTCGTTACTGGCCGCTGTTGCGACCCGCGCCTGCTGGTCCGCTGGGAATCGACCTCCCACCGGCGTCAATCACCGTCCGGCGGGGTACGGCGAAGACATGGACGACTTTCTGACCGATGTGGAGACGCTGCGCAAACAGGCCCGGGACGAGATCGAGAAGGGACCGATCACCTCGGCATACCAGGCCGATCCGAACCGGGTGATCGAGGTGCTCAACGCCGCGCTCGCGACCGAGACGGTGTGCACACTGCGCTACCGGCAGCACCATTTCGCCGCGACCGGCCTCGACGCCGAGCCGGTCGCCGCGGAGTTCCTGGTCCATGCGAACGAGGAGCAGGAGCATGCGGACCGCCTCGCGGCGCGGATCGCCCAGCTCGGCGGCAAGCCCGACCTGGATCCAGCGACGCTCACGGCGCGCTCGCACTCGGAGTACGAGACCGCCGACAGCCTCGAGGAGATGATTCGGGAGAACCTGGTCGCCGAGCGGATCGCGATCGCGTCGTACACCGAGATCATCAACTGGCTCGGTACCAGCGACCCGACCACGCGTCGGCTGTTCGAGGACATCCTCAGCGTCGAGGAGGAGCACGCCGACGACCTGATCGGTTTCCTGGACAAGGTCCACTGACTGACCGCAGGCGGCGGAAATAGTTACGCCTCGCAAGTAATCTGGGGAGGTGCCCGCCTCGCCCACGCCGGAGACCGCCGACCGCTACAAGTGGACCGCGTTGTTCATCTGCACGCTCGGCGTGCTCATGGCGACCATCGACGCCTCGATCACGATGATCGCGCTCCCGGACATCTTCCGGGGCATCGACATCGATCCGCTGCAGCCGGGCAACAGCTTCTACCTGCTCTGGATGATCCTGGGGTTCCTCGTCGTGACGAGCGTGCTTGTGGTGAGCCTCGGGCGGATCGGCGACATCTACGGCCGGGTGCGGATCTACAACCTGGGCTTCGCGGTGTTCACGCTCTTCTCGCTGCTGCTCACGATCACCTGGAACACCGGCCACGCGGCCGGGATCTATCTGATCGTGATGCGGCTGTTCCAGGGTGTCGGCGCCGCCATGCTGATCGCGAACTCCTCGGCGATCCTCACCGACGCGTTCCCGCCGAACCAGCGGGGTACCGCGCTGGGGATCAACCAGGCCGCGGCGTTCAGCGGCACCTTCATCGGTCTGGTGCTCGGCGGCGTACTCGCCCCGATCAACTGGCGCCTGATCTTCCTCGTCTCGGTGCCGATCGGGCTGTTCGCGACGGTGTGGGGCTATCTGCGGCTGCGGGAGCTCTCCGAGCGCCACCACGCCCGGCTCGACTTCTGGGGCAACCTCACCTTCGCCCTGGGCCTGGTGCTCATCATGATCGGGCTGACGTACGGCATCGAACCGTACGGCGACCACGCGATGGGGTGGAGCAACCCGGCGGTCATCGGCGAGCTGGCCGGCGGGGTGGCGCTGATCGTCGCCTTCTGCCTGATCGAGGTCCGGGTGCCGGAGCCGATGTTCCGGCTGCAGCTGTTCAAGATCCGGGCCTTCACGGCGGGGGTCATGGCCAGCTTCCTCGCGGCGCTGGCGCGAGGCGGTCTGATGTTCACCTTGATCATCTGGCTGCAGGGGATCTGGTTGCCGAGGCACGGGGTGTCGTTCGCCGACACGCCTCTGCGGGCCGGTCTGGCGATGCTTCCGCTGACCGCCGGCTTCCTGATCGCCGGCCCGCTGTCGGGCATCCTGTCCGACCGCTTCGGGGCGCGCCCGTTCGCCACCGGCGGGATGATCGGCACCGCGGTCGGCTTCGGAGTGCTCGAGCTGGTGCCGATGAACTTCAGCTACCCGCTGTTCGCCGTACTGCTGTTCCTCATCGGACTGACGATGGCGTCGTTCGGCTCGCCCAACCGCGCGGCCGTGATGAACGCGCTGCCGGCCCGGCACCGCGGCGCCGGCTCCGGGATGAACTCGACCTTCCAGAACTCCGCGCAGGTGCTCTCGATCGGGATGTTCTTCACGTTGATGATCGTCGGGCTGTCGTCGGCGCTTCCGGCCAGCCTGTACCACGGCCTGACCAGCCAGGGCGTCCCGCCGAGCGTTGCCGACCACGTCTCACACCTGCCGCCGGTGTCGACGCTGTTCGCGGCGTTCCTCGGCTATAACCCGATCCAGCATCTGGTCGGTCCGGACGTCCTCTCCTCGCTGACGCCTCACCAGCAGGCCGTGCTCAGCAGCCGGACGTTCTTTCCCGACGTGATCAGCGGGCCGTTCCGCACGGGCCTGCACGCCGCGCTCGACCTCGCGATCGGAGTGAGCCTGCTCGCGGCGTGGGCGTCGTGGACCCGCGGCGGCAAGTACCACTACACGGAGCCGGAGCCGGTCGCGACGCTCAGCGTGGACGCGGTCGAGGCCGCCTGACCATTCGCCGAACTTGCACAAAGCGACCGTTTTCGGCCCGAAAACGGTCGGAAAGTGCAAGTTCGCGGGTCGGGCTAGTCCCACCTGAACCAGCGGGAGGCGGCGAACAGCCCGGCGGTCGTCCAGACCGCGAGGGTGACCCAGTCGTGCAGCGGTACGCCGCCGCCGTGGCTGAGCACCGCGCGCAGACCTTCACACATCGCCCCCAGCGGCAGCAGCTCGAGAAGATGCCGCACGCCGTCGGAGAACTCGGTCAGCGGGAACGCGACGCCGCCGACCGCGAGCTGGACCAGGTAGAGCAGGTTTGCGCCTGCGAGCGTCGCCTCCGCCCGGAGCGTCCCCGCCATCAGCAGGCCGAGTGCGCTGAAGCAGGCCGTGCCGAGCAGCAGCAGCCCGATGGCCGGCGCGGCACCACCTGCCGGGTCCCAGCCGAGTGTGAGGCCGACCAGGCAGAGCAGGGCGGCCTGCAGCACCTCGACGGCGAGGATCGTGCCGGTCTTGGCGAACAGCAGCGCGGGCCGCGACAGGGGCGTGGTCGACAACCGGCGCAGCACGCCGTACCGGCGTTCGAAGCCGGTGCCGATCGCCTGACCGGTGAACGCCGTCGACATGACCGCGAGGCCCAACACTCCGGGCATCAGGAAATCGATCCGAGGCTCGGGTACGTCGGCGATCGGCGCCTTCGCGAACAGCAGCAGCAGCGCGATCGGGATGACGATCGTGAGCAACAGCTGCTCGCCGTTGCGCAGCGCCAGCCGCAGCTCCATCCGGGTCTGTGCCGACAGCGCGGCCAGCGGGCGCGACTGGCCGGGTCCCGGGGAGAGGTCGAGTGCTGTCACGGGGAGTCCGGTGCGGTGAGGGAGAGGAACACGTCTTCGAGCGAGCGCCCGCTGGTGGTCAGGTGGTCGGTCATGACGCCCTGTCTCGCGGCCCAGGCGGTCACCGCGGCCACGACATCCGGGTCGACCCGCGGGCCCACCGCGTAGTGCCCGGGCCGGACCTCCTGTGCCGACGCCCCGTCGGGAAGAGCTGCATCGAGCTCGCGCAGCGGAAGACCTGGCGATGCGTCGAAGCGCAGTCCGGGCGTGCCGGCGTCGCGGGTGAGCTCCGCCGGGGTTCCCGCAGCGACGACCCGGCCCCGGTCGATGATCACGACCGAGTCGGCGAGCACCGACGCTTCAGCGAGGTCGTGGGTGGTGAGCAGGATCGCCACACCGGCGGCGCGGAGCTGTCGCACCAGCTCCCAGGTGGTGTGGCGGGCATGGACGTCCAGGCCGGCCGAGGGTTCGTCGAGGAACACGACGGACGGGCGGCCGATCAGGGCGAGCGCGAGCGACACGCGCTGCTGCTCGCCGCCGGACAGGCGCCGCCACGGCGTACGGCGCACCCGCTGAAGGTCGAGGGTCTCGAGCAGGTCGTCGACGGGCAGCGGCTCGCGGTACATCGCGGCGTACAGCTGCAGCGCCTCCTCCACCCGGACCGACGGGTAGATGCCGCTGGCGCCTGAACCGCCCGCCTGGGGCATCACGCCGACCCGGGCCCGCAGCGTGCGGTCCCGGACCGGGTCGGTGCCCAGGACGCGAACCTCGCCGGAGTCGGCCCGGCGTAGCCCGCAGCAGATCTCGACCGTGGTGGTCTTGCCGGCGCCGTTGCGGCCGAGCAGGGCGGTGACCGCCCCGGCCGGGGCGTCGAACGAGACGTTGCTGATCCCCGCGTCGGGGGAGTAGCGCCGGACCAGGTCCCGCACCTCGACCGCCGCCACCCCCCAAGTCTCGGCCCTCGCCCGAAGTAGCACACAACCGCCCTCGCCGCACCTCGAGAAACGGGCGAAAGAGGGGCAAACCGGGCGCGGCTCAGGACTTTGTGTGCTACTTCGGACTGGGTGGGGGTCGATTTGCGCAACGAAACCATTTACGAAACAATGTCGTTGTGAAAACGGTCGCTCGGATCGGGGGACTCGGCACGCGGCTCGACGCCGCCGACCGGCGGACCCGCGACCGGGTGGTCCGCTCGCTGCTCGAGCACGGGCCGTCGACCGCGAGCGAGCTCGGCTCGCGGCTCGGCCTCACGACTGCGGCGATCCGCCGCCACCTCGACGCGGCGGTGGCCGACGGCCTGATCGTCGCCGCCGAGGAACGTCCACGCGGGCCGCGTGGACGTGGCCGCCCGGCCAAGCGGTTCTCGCTGTCCGACGTTGGGCACGCGGCCGGCCCCACGGCGTACGACGACGTCGCGATCGACGCGCTGCGCTACCTGCGCGATGCGGTCGGAGACCGTGCGGTCGAGGACTTCGCGCGGCAGCGGATGGCCGCGTGGGAGGCGCGCTACGCCGAGCGGATCGCTTCCCTTCCGCTCGACGAACGCGCCGGTGCGCTCGCCGAGGCGCTCGCCGACGACGGATACGCATCGACGGTGCACGACACCGCGCTCGGCGTGCAGGTCTGCCAGCACCACTGTCCGGTGCAGCACGTCGCGGAGGAGTTTCCCGTGCTGTGCGAGGTCGAGACCGAAGCGATCGGCCGGCTCGTCGGCCGCCACGTGCAGCGGCTCGCGACCATTGCGCGCGGCGACGGCGTCTGCACGACCCATATCCCGTTGACGGACGTGAAGGTCCGTCAGGCAACCCCCGCAACACCTGAGGTGACAAGCACATGACCGACCTTGCCCGCCCCGAGCTCGAGGGTCTGGACCGCTACAAGTTCGGTTGGGCCGACTCCGACGAGGCCGGCGCTGCCGCGCAGCGCGGGCTGTCGGAGGCCGTCGTGCGCAACATCTCGACGCTGAAGAACGAGCCCGAGTGGATGCTCGACATGCGGCTCAAGGGCCTGCGGCTGTTCGAGAAGAAGCCGATGCCCCACTGGGGTGCCGACCTGTCGGGGATCGACTTCGACAACATCAAGTACTTCGTGCGGTCGACGGAGAAGCAGGCGGCGTCGTGGGACGACCTGCCGGCCGACATCAAGAACACATACGACAAGCTCGGTATCCCGGAAGCGGAAAAGCAGCGACTCGTCGCAGGTGTGGCCGCGCAGTATGAGTCGGAGGTCGTCTACCACCAGATTCGTGAGGATCTGGAAGAGCAGGGCGTCATCTTCGTCGACACGGACACGGGTCTGCGCGAGCACGAGGACCTGTTCCGCGAGTACTTCGCATCGGTGATTCCGGCCGGTGACAACAAGTTCTCGGCGCTCAACACCGCGGTGTGGTCCGGCGGCTCGTTCATCTACGTGCCGAAGGG
This sequence comes from uncultured Frankiaceae bacterium, assembly GCA_964510285.1. Taxonomy (GTDB): domain Bacteria; phylum Actinomycetota; class Actinomycetes; order JAFAQI01; family JAFAQI01; genus DASZTV01. The sequence goes on from CAZEAM010000237.1 coordinate 14,848, forward strand.
CGTGCATGTCGACATCCCGCTGCAGGCCTACTTCCGGATCAACACCGAGAACATGGGGCAGTTCGAGCGGACGCTGATCATCGCTGACGAAGGCTCGTACGTTCATTACGTCGAGGGCTGCACTGCGCCCGTTTACTCTTCAGATTCCTTGCACTCCGCGGTCGTCGAGATCTTCGTGACGAAGGACGCGCGCGTCCGCTACACGACAATCCAGAACTGGTCGAACAACGTCTACAACCTCGTCACCAAGCGCGCGATGGCGCACGAGGGCGCGACGATGGAGTGGATCGACGGCAACCTCGGCTCGAAGGTCACGATGAAGTACCCGGCGGTCTGGCTGGTCGGGGAGCACGCCAAGGGCGAGACCCTGTCGATCGCGTTCGCGGGCGAAGGCCAGCACCAGGACGCCGGCTCGAAGATGGTGCACGCCGCCCCGAACACGTCGAGCAACATCGTGAGCAAGTCCGTGGCGCGCGGCGGCGGCCGCACGTCGTACCGCGGCCTGGTCCAGATCAACAAGAACTCTCACCACGCCAAGTCCACGGTGAAATGCGACGCGCTGCTGATCGACAACGTCAGCCGGTCGGACACCTACCCCTACGTCGACGTCCGCGAGGACGACGTGCAGATGGGTCACGAGGCGACGGTGAGCAAGGTCAGCGCGGACCAGCTCTTCTACCTGATGCAGCGCGGCATCTCCGAGGAAGAGGCGATGGCGATGATCGTGCGCGGCTTCATCGAGCCGATCGCGCGCGAGCTGCCGATGGAGTACGCCCTCGAGCTGAACCGGCTGATCGAGCTGCAGATGGAAGGGGCTGTCGGCTAGTGGCCCTGGACACCACCCCGCTGCGTTCAGCCGCGCAGCGGACGGCGTCGTTCGACGTCGCGGACTTCCCGGTGCCGACCGGCCGCGAGGAGGAGTGGCGCTTCACCCCGACCCGGCGGCTGCGTGGGCTGTTCAACGGCGAGCCGAGCGACCTTCGGCTCAAGCTGACCGCCGACCTGCCCGACGGTGTCGAGCTGACCGAGGTCGCGGCCGACGACCCGATCCGTACGGCGGTGCCCGCGCCCGTGGACCGCGTCGCGGCGCTCGCTCACTCCAACGCCGAAGGCGCAACCGTCCTCCGGGTCCCGGCCAACGTCGTGGTCGACCGTCCGGTGCTGATCGAACGGCACGGCGTCGGCACCACCGCGACGACCTGGGGCCACCTCGTCATCGACATCGGCGCCAATGCTTCCGCGACGGTCGTGCTCGACCACACCGGCAGTGCGACGTTCGCCGGCGTGCTGTCCGTGCTGATCGGCGACGGTGCGACGCTGACGCTGGTCAGCCTGCAGGACTGGGAGGCGGACACGGTCCACCTCGAGCACGCCGCCGTACGGGTCGGGCGCGACGCGTCGTACCGGGCCGTCGTCGTGACCTTGGGTGGTGACCTGGTGCGGCTCACGCCGACCGTGCGGTTCGCCGGTCCCGGTGCCGACGCGGAGCTGCTCGGGTTGTACTTCGCCGACGAGGGTCAGCACCTCGAGCATCGGCTGTTCATCGACCACGAGCAGCCCAACTGCCGCAGCCGGGTCACCTTCAAGGGTGCGCTGCAGGGCGACAACGCGCGCACGGTGTGGATCGGCGACGTGCTGATCCGGGCCGACGCGACCGGCACGGACACCTACGAGGAGAACCGCAACCTGTTGCTCGGCGACCGGGCCCGCGCGGACTCGGTGCCCAACCTCGAGATCGAGACCGGCGAGGTCGCCGGCGCAGGTCACGCCAGCACCACCGGGCGGTTCGACGACCAGCAGCTGTTCTACCTGATGGCTCGTGGCATCCCCGAGGTCGAGGCGCGACGCTTGGTCGTGCGCGGGTTCTTCGCCGAAATCATCGACCGGATCGACATCCCCGAGGTGCGCGACCGTCTCCTCGCCGCTGTCGAGAGCGAGCTGGCCCGATGAGCTTCGTCCGTGCATGCGCACTTTCGGAGCTGGCCGAGGAGACCGCACTCGCGGTCGAGGTCGACGGGATCCCGGTCTGCCTTGCTCGCACCCAGGGCGGGGTGCTCGCACTGGCCGACGAGTGCTCGCACGCGGAGGTAGCGCTGTCCGACGGCGAGGTGAGCGGCGGGACGGTCGAGTGCTGGCTGCACGGATCCAGGTTCGACCTGCGGACCGGAAAGCCGATCGGTCCGCCGGCGACCGAGGCAGTAACGACGTACCCGGTTCGAGTCGACGGCGATGACGTGCTCGTCGACGTGAAGGAGTAGCAAGTGGCCACGTTGGAGATCAAGGACCTTCGCGTCGCGGTTGCGGGCGACGGCGACGACGGCGCGCTGCGGGAGATCCTCAGCGGCGTCGACCTCACCGTGAAGCAAGGCGAGACGCACGCGATCATGGGCCCCAACGGCTCCGGCAAGTCGACGTTGGCGTACTCCATCGCCGGGCACCCGCGCTACGTCGTGACCGGTGGCAGCGTCGCGCTCGACGGTGCCGACGTACTCGCGATGAGCGTCGACGAGCGTGCCCGGGCCGGCCTGTTCCTCGCGATGCAGTACCCCGTCGAGGTGCCCGGGGTCAGCGTGTCCAACTTCCTCCGTACGGCGGTCACGGCCGTCTCCGGTGAGGCGCCGAAGCTCCGCACGTGGGCCAAGGATCTCAACGAGGCGTTTGAACGGCTGTCCATCGACCCGTCGTTCAGGGAGCGGTCGATCAACGAAGGGTTCTCCGGCGGTGAGAAGAAGCGCTTCGAGGTGCTCCAGCTGGAGCTGCTCAAGCCAAAGATCGCCGTGCTTGACGAGACCGACTCCGGACTCGATGTCGACGCGCTGAGGATCGTGTCCGCGGGCGTCAACCGGGTCCGGGCGGCCGGCGCTACCGGCACGCTGCTGATCACCCACTACACCCGGATCCTGCGCTACATCCAGCCGGACTACGTCCACGTCTTCGTCGGCGGGAAGATCGTCGCCGACGGTGGCCCCGAGCTTGCGGACACCCTCGAGGCCGAGGGCTACGAGAAGTGGACCGGCGGATGACCTACGACGTAGCCGTGGTCCGCAAGGACTTCCCGATCCTGGAGCGGGAGGTCCGACCCGGCGTGCCGTTGGTCTATCTCGACAGCGCCGCGACATCGCAGAAGCCGACGCGGGTGCTCGACGCGATCCGGGAGCACGACGAGCGGCACAACGCCAACGTGCACCGCGGCATCCACACCCTTGCCGAAGAAGCCACCGCGGCGTACGAGGACGCCCGCACGAAGGTCGCCGGCTTCATCGGCGCCCCGGACCGTCGCGAGGTCGTGTTCACCAAGAACTCCAGCGAGGCGCTCAACCTGATGGCCCACGTGCTGCCGCTCGGCCCCGACGACGAGGTCGTCGTCACCGAGATGGAGCACCACTCCAACCTGGTGCCGTGGCAGCTTGCCTGCGCACGCAGTGGCGCGACGCTGAAATGGATCGGCCTGACCGACGACGGCCGGCTCGACCTGAGCACCCTCGACCGGGTGATCACCGCCCGGACCAAGGTGGTGGCGTTCGTCCACCAGTCCAACCTGCTCGGCACGGTCAACGACGTCGCCGCGGTGGCGGGCCGGGCCCGCGCGGTTGGCGCGTTCACCGTGCTCGACGGGTCGCAGTCGGTCCCGCACCTTCCGGTCGACGTCTCGACGCTGGGCGTCGACGCGGTGGCCTTCACCGGCCACAAGATGTGCGGCCCGACCGGCATCGGCGTGTTGTGGGCGCGGCTCGACCTGCTCGAGTCGCTCCCGCCGTTCCTCGGCGGCGGCGAGATGATCGACGAGGTCACGATGGAGCACTCGACGTACGCCGCCGTACCGCACAAGTACGAAGCCGGTACGCCGCCGATCACTCAGGCGGTCGGCCTCGGCGCCGCGGTCGACTACCTGACCGACCTCGGCATGGACGCGATCCACGAGCACGAGATCGCACTGACCGCGTACCTGCTCGACGGCTTGTCGACCGTGCCGGGCCTGCGGATCATCGGCCCGACCACCACGGAGTCGCGCGGCGGTGCGGTCTCGTTCGTGCTGGACGGAATCCATCCGCACGACGTGGGCCAGCTGCTGGACGAGAGCGGCGTGGCGGTGCGGGTCGGCCACCATTGCGCGAGGCCCGCGTGCCTGCGGTTCGGCATCCCGGCGACGACCCGCGCGTCGCTGCACCTCTACAGCGACACCTCCGACGTCGACGCGCTGGTCACCGGCATCGACAAGGTGCGGAGCTTCTTCGGATGACGGCGACCAACGCGACCAACGTTCCGACTCCGCAGCTCGACTCGCTGTACCAGGAGATCATCCTGGAGCACTACCGCAAGCCGCACCACCGCGGGCTGCGCGAGCCGTTCGAGGCCGAGGTCCATCACCTCAACCCGACTTGCGGTGACGAGATCACCCTGCGGGTGCACCTCGAGGGCGGGCAGGTCGCCGACGTGTCCTACGAGGGTCACGGCTGTTCGATCTCGCAGGCGTCGGCCAGCGTGATGACCGACCTCGTGATCGGCAAGGCCGTCGACGACGCGCTCGAGGTGCACGAGGAGTTCCTGCGCCTCATGCAGTCCAAGGGCGAGGGCGAGCCCGACGAGGACGTGCTCGAGGACGCCGTGGCGTTCGCCGGAGTGTCGCGCTATCCGGCGCGGATCAAGTGCGCGCTCCTCGCGTGGATGGCCTGGAAGGATGCAACCGCACAAGCGATGGCGGAGGAGCAATGACCAGCGAAGCCGGTACGACGACGACCGTCGATGACGTCCTGGAGGCGATGCACGACGTCGTCGACCCCGAGCTCGGTATCAACGTGGTCGACCTGGGGCTCGTGTACGGCGTGACACTCGACGAGGAGAAGGTCGCGGTGGTCGACATGACGCTCACCTCCGCTGCCTGCCCGCTGACCGACGTGATCGAGGATCAGGCGGCCGAGGCGCTCGAAGGCCTCACCAACGGCGTGCGGATCAACTGGGTCTGGATGCCCCCATGGGGTCCGGACAAGATCACGCCGGAGGGACGCGAGCAGCTCGCCGCTCTCGGTTTCAACGTCTAGGGTCGCATGCGGCGAGGCGCGATCCGGCCGGCTACGAGCATGCCGGCGGCTGCGACCGCGGCGAGGCCGATGTCGGCGATCACGGCCGCCGTGGTCAGGCGGTGCACCCCCAGCGCGGTGGTGACGGATCCGGCCGCCGCGATCCCGATGACGCTGCCGGTGATGTCGCTGATCTGAAGGGCGGCTGAGTTCGCGCCCTGCTCGGCCTCGGGGGACAGCTCGAGGACCAACACCGCTACCAGCGTGATGACCAGGCCCATCCCGGCTCCCGCCACGGTCCAGATCGGTACGGCGAGCCACAGCGAGGTGCCGTGCACGTCGACCAGGACCAGTGCGGCGACTGCCGCGCCGACCAGCCCGAAGCCGGTGCGGATGAGGGTCGCGCGCTTCGCGGTGCCGTGCCCTTGCAACCAGGACCCGGCGGCCCATCCGAGCGCGGCGAGGGTCAGCGGGATTCCGACGACGCGCGCAGACCCGCCATGGACCCGCGTGAGGGTCAGCGGCAGGTAGGCCTCCGCGCCGAAGAAGGCGCAGGTGATGATCCCGCGGGTAGCGATGACGGCGGGAAGTCCGCTCGCCAGCCGAAGCGTGCCCGGCGGCAGCAGCCGGTGCAGCGGCCGCGCACCGAGGGCGACACCGACCACACCGAGCGGCGCGCTGCGCCAGTCGAGCACCTGCAGGGCCAGCTGGAGCAGGCCGAGCGCGAGGGCGAGCAGCAGGCCGTCCGACGGCCGGGCCGTCGGATGCTCCGCGCCTTCTCGCGGCTCGAGGGTGCGCAGGACGGGAAGCAGGAGCACCGCACCCCCGAGGGCGAGCGGTGCGATCCCGGCGAACACCCAGCGCCATCCGAGTGTGTCGGTGACCAGACCGGCCAAGGCCGGGCCCACGAGTGCCGGGACCACCCACGCGGTCGACAGCAACGCGAACACCTTCGGCCGCATCGACTCAGGGAAGGTGCGCGCCACCAGGACGTACAGGGCGACGATGATGCTCCCGCCGCCCAGCCCTTGCAGCACCCGTCCCACCAGGAACACCGCGATGTCCGGTGCGGCGGAGGCCACGAACAGGCCGGCCGCAAACAGGCCGAGACCGCCGAGGAATGCTGGCCCCGGCCCTTGGCGGTCGGTGCGCCGGCCGGCGTCCACCATTCCGACCACATCGGCGAGCAGGTAGGCGGTGAACCCCCAGCTGTAGTCGCGGACGCCGTTCAGGGCGCGAGCCACGGTCGGCATTACGGTCGCGACCGCCATCGCCTCGATCGCCACCACCGTCATGACGATCGTGACGCCGCTGAGCGGCAGCCAGTAGCGACGGTCGAACATCCGAGGCTCGCTCGTCGCTGCGGCCTCGCTCACACGTCCTCCACCCCACCCGCCAGCCGATGGCGCGGCCTGGCACTTCGGCGTTCTCTGCCTGATCCTCGTAGACTCTGCTGCGTGACGGACTGATCGACCGGCGGCGCGTCGTACGCGTCTCACCGTGTCCTATTTCAGTTCCGGAATCCAAGGAGTAATCGT
>CAZEAM010000238.1:0-3005 GCA_964510285.1 uncultured Frankiaceae bacterium
GTCGCGCCGTCGGCGATCCCGCAGCTCGGCTCCCAGCCGGCGGCGAGCGCAGCGGCGATCACGGCCGGGCCGCGGGCGACCGCCTCGAGGCAGCCGGTGTTCCCGCACTCGCACGTCGGGCCGGTCGGCTCGACCGTGACATGGCCGATGTGCCCGGCGTTGCCGGTCCCGCCCCCGACGATGCGGTCGCCCATCACCAGGCCGCCGCCCACGCCGGTCGACACGACGATGCCGAGCAAGCTTGATGCCCCGCGGCCGGCACCGAGCCAGTGCTCCCCGACCGCCATCGTCACGGCGTCGTTGTGCAGCCGGACCGGCAGGCCGGGGAACCGGTGCCGCACCCGGTCGGCGAGCGGGAAGTCACGCCAGCCGGGGATGTTGAGTGGCGACACCTCGCCGGTCGCGAGCCGCAACGGACCGCCGCAGCCGATCCCGACGCCGACCGGTCCGGCGTCCGCCACCACCTCGTCGAGGAGGGCGTTCAGCGCGCACCAGATGCGCTCCCCGTCACCGGCAGGTGTCGGCGCGCGTCCGGAGCGGACGATCGTCCCCGACCGGTCGACCAGCCCGGCGGCAAGCTTCGTCCCCCCGACGTCGATCGCGAGGACGAGACGCTGGCCGCTCACTCCGTGAACGCAAGCATCGAGGCCGTGAAGCCGTGCACGAAGTTTCGCCCGCCGACCGGGCCGATCTCACCGGCCGCGAAGAAGCCGGCGACGCCGGACCCGGTGAGGCCCTGCCGCAGCAGCATCGGGTCGTGGTCGGCCGAACCGAACAGCGCGGCCCCGCGCCCGTTGCACGAGAACAGCAACGCGCCCTGCGCCGGCGGGAGCAACGGGTTGTCACGGAAGTCGGTGAGCACCGCGCGCAGGTCGGAGTCGGCGGCGTCCGCATCGCGGACCTGGAAGCGCACGGTGGACCCGACCGGCACCAGGTCACCGACGACGAGACCGTCACGGTCAGCGTCGGCGCCCGCGATGCCACGGATCAGGAAGTCGCCCTGGCCGTGCTCCTCGACGTACTCGTCGCGGGCCAGACCGACCTGCAGCCCGCTCGCGGCCAACGCGACCTCGACCGGCGACAAGCCGGACAGCACCTCGCGCAGCTTGGGTACGGCGGGCATGCCGGCGAGCTCGAGGATCACGTTCTGATCGGCCTTGGTCACCGTCATCGCCGGGCCGATCGGCCGGCAGCCCTGGCTGACCAGCGGGTAGGCCCGGGCCGCGCCGCTCAGGGTCACGCCAACCGCGCCGCGATCGACGACGTTGCCGTTGACCAGCAGGCGGGTGGAGCCGCGCCCCTGAGCGCCCGCCGCGATGCCGCCGACGATGGGCAGGCCGTCGTGGGACTCGTTGCTGCTGGCGACGAAGCCGTCCACGGGGAACGACCACGGGTCGGCCAGCACCACCGAGGCCACGTCGTCTCCGGCCGGCTCCGGCATTCCGATCACGGCGAGCCCGTCGTCGGTGGGCATCACCTCGAGCGCGAAGCTGCGCAGCCGCACGTCCGGCAACACCGCGCACCAGACCGCGACCGCGCTACCTCCTTCCAGCCCGCGGCCGTCCCCGATCACCCCGCTCGCGGTGCACCCCACGACGGCACCGGCACTGCCGACGGCCGCCACGCGCTGCATCGCGCGCTCCGTCGCCTGCTCCTCCCGCCCGCACACGAACACCGCCGTGAGATCCGGGCTGCGCCCGTCGAGGGGTTCGAGCGCCATCGCCAAGGCGTGCTCGGCGGCGTACTCGAGATCGTCGTCCTCGACCAAGGCATCGCCGAACCGTGCCATGCCAGCAGTCTGCACCCGCCGGAGCGTTCTGACCTCGTCCGTTCCCGACCATTTGCCGGGCCGTCGTAACGTGAGGCGATGGACACCATCTCCCCTCCCGCGGACGCGCCGGGCACCGTCGGCGCGCTGCGTGCGTCCGGTCACGTGGAGAAGTCGGTGAAGGCCGAGCTCCGTGACAACCTGCTCGCACGAATGCGGGAGGGCAGCGACCGCTTCCCCGGGATCATCGGGTTCGACGCCACCGTGCTCCCCCAGGTCGAGCGCGCGATCCTCGCCGGCCACGACATCGTGCTGCTCGGGGAACGCGGGCAGGGCAAGACCCGGCTGATCCGCACCCTGGTCCAGCTGCTTGACGAGTGGACCCCGGTCGTCGCCGGTTGCGAGATCAACGACCATCCCTACTCCCCGATCTGCGGCCGGTGCCGGCGGATGGCGGCCGAGCTGGGTGACGAGCTGCCGGTCGCCTGGAAGCCGCGCGACGAGCGGTACGCCGAGAAGCTCGCGACGCCGGACGTGTCGGTCGGGGACCTGATCGGTGACGTCGACCCGATCAAGGTCGCGGAAGGACGCGTGCTCGGGGACCCGGAAACGGTGCACTTCGGTCTGGTTCCACGCACGAACCGCGGCATCGTCGCGATCAACGAGCTGCCGGATCTCGCCGAACGGATCCAGGTCGCACTGCTCAATGTCCTCGAGGAACGCGACATCCAGGTGCGCGGCTACACCCTGCGCCTCCCGCTCGACGTCATCCTGCTCGCCTCGGCGAACCCCGAGGACTACACGAACCGCGGCCGGATCATCACGCCGCTGACGGACCGGTTCGGGGCCGAGGTCCGCACCCACTACCCGATCGACCTCGACGACGAGCTGCGCGTCGTGCGCCAGGAGGCGCTGGTCGTGGGGGGGGAGGACGCCGTCTCGGCCGCTCTGCCCGATCACCTCGTCGAGGTGATCGCGCGCTTCACCCGCCACGTCCGGGAGTCCCCCGCGGTCGACCAGCGGTCCGGGGTGTCGGCCCGGTTCGCAGTGTCCGCGGCCGAGACCGTCGCCGCATCCGCGGTCCGCCGCGCGGCCCTGACCGGTGAGGAGGTCGCGGTCGCGCGGGTGTCCGATCTTCCGGCGATCGTGCCGGCCGTGCAGGGCAAGGTGGAGTTCGAGGCGTCGGAGGAGGGCCGCGAGGCCGACATCCTCGACCATCTGCTGCGTCGTGCGGTCG
>CAZEAM010000239.1:0-5693 GCA_964510285.1 uncultured Frankiaceae bacterium
GGTGTTGCGCACCGTCGCCTACGCCTGGCAGCAGCAAGCGCTCGCCGACAACGCTCGCGAGGTCTTCGACCTCGGCCGCGAGCTGTACAAGCGGCTCGGCACGATGGGCGGCCACGTCGACCGGTTGGGCCGTTCGCTGACCAGCGCGGTCGATCACTACAACAAGACGGTCGGCTCCTTGGAGTCGCAGGTGATGTCGACCGCGCGCAAGCTCAACGACATGAACGTGACCGACGAGCCGCTGAAGGAGCTCGCCGGGATCGAAGACACGATTCGACCACTCGCCAAGGCGGAGCTGGTCGCCTCGGCCGAGGAAACATCGGCGCTGGTCGCGGTCTCGGGTCTGGACGACGCCCGGCGGATCGAGGACTACGGGATCAATGTCCGAAACGAGGCGGAACGCGACCGTCGTACCGGTTCCTGACTCCGCGGCGCCGCTGAGGTCGTCAACCAAGGCCACCACGCGCCGATAATCCCAACGTGGACGATTGGGGCCAGACCGCGCGACGCGACCCGTCGCTGGGCGTCCCGCCCCCGTCGTACGCCGAGTACAGCGGCCGGCCGTCGATCGAGGGCCGCGACGCGCTCCGCTACGCGATGTCGGAGCTGGAGCCGAAGCACAAGCCGGACAAGAAACGCCGCCTGCACTGGCCGAAGTGGCTGACCTGGAAGCGCACGGTCGCGCTGATCATCGTCGACCTGATCGCGGCCCACTTCGCCTGGGGCTGGCTGATGTCGTTCAACCAGGACGCCGTCACCAAGGCGCTGCAGAAGACGATGCACGCGGTCGCCCACAAGGACTGGGTCGGCGTCTACGACTCGCTGTGCCGGGCCGACAAGGCACAGATCAGCGAGAGCGATCTCGCCGCCGCCGGCCCCGCCGCCGTGGCGTCACTCGGCCCGCTCGGACTCGACCACGCGAGCGTGACCTCGATCACCAGGATCAAGCAGTCACTCGGGCCGGTCGACACGCCAGACGCCGCGCAGGTGCACGGCCAGCTCTTCCCCGTGGTCGGCGAGCCGAGCGACTACAGCGTCGTGCTGGTGCACGAGGTTCCCGGCGGATGGAAGGTGTGCATGTCGGCGGGCGGGTTCGACATGCTGGGCTACACCCAACCCCTCGGCTCCGCGAGCTTCACGCAGTAGCGGCGGTCCCCCCCTTGCGCAGCTCGCGAGGCAGCGCGAACACCAGCCGCTCCTCCGCGGCCGTGATCTCCTCGACCGCGTCATAACCGCGCGCCGCGAGCCACGACAGCACGTCGGCGACCAGCGCCTCCGGGACCGATGCCCCGCTCGTCACCCCGACCGTCGACACCCCGTCGAGCCAGGCCGGGTCGATGTGCGACACATCATCGACGAGGTACGACGCACCGGCGCCGGCGTCGAGCGCGACCTCCACCAGGCGCACCGAGTTCGACGAGTTCGTCGAGCCCACGACGAGCACGAGGTTGGAGTCGGCCGCGATCTGCTTGACCGCGGTCTGGCGGTTCTGGGTCGCGTAGCAGATGTCGTCGCTCGGCGGGTCGATGAGCGCCGGGACCCGCCGGCGCAGCGCGGCCACGGTCGCCAGCGTCTCGTCGACCGACAGGGTGGTCTGCGACAGCCAGGCGACCCGCTCGGGATCGCGCACCTCGATCGTCTCGACCGCGTCCGGACCGGACACGAGATGCACCCGGTCGGGCGCCTCGCCGGTGGTGCCGATGACCTCTTCGTGGCCCTCGTGGCCGATCAGCAGGATGTCGACGTCCTCGCGCGCGAACCGGCGGGCCTCACCGTGCACCTTGGTGACCAGCGGGCAGGTCGCGTCGATCGTGTGCAGGCTGCGCTGCGCCGCCTCGTCGTGGACCGAAGGGGCCACGCCGTGGGCGCTGAAGACCACCACGGCACCCTCGGGCACCTCGTCAGTCTCGTCGACGAACACCGCGCCGCGCGCCTCCAGGCTCGCGACGACATGGGAGTTGTGGACGATCTGCTTGCGGACGTAGACCGGGGCGCCGTGCTGCTCGAGCGCACGCTCGACGGTCTGGACCGCACGGTCGACCCCCGCGCAGTACCCCCGCGGCGCCGCCAACAGCACCCGGCGTCGCGCTTGTCCCGTCACAGATCCATCGTAGGTTGACCGTCATGCCTCTCGAGTCGAGCGCGGAGTCGCCCGTCCCGGTCCGGACGGTGGCGAAGGCGCTCACGGACTGGATCGGCCGGCTCGGCCGGATCTGGGTCGAAGGCCAGGTCACCGAGCTCACCCGCCGGCCCGGGCAGCCGACCGCCTTCCTGGTGCTCCGCGACACCGCCGTCGAGATGTCGCTTCGGGTCAGCTGCCGGGCTCGGATGATCGACGAGCTGGACCCGCCACTCGCCGAGGGCTCGCGGGTCGTCGTATGGGGCAAGCCGGAGTACTGGGCGGCGCGCGGGTCGCTGACCTTCGCCGCGGCAGAGATCCGGCCGGTCGGGGTCGGTGCACTGCTCGCCCGGATCGAGGCCTTGCGTGCCGTGCTCGCCGCCGAAGGCCTGTTCGCCGCGGAACGCAAGCGTCCGCTGCCGTTCCTGCCCCGCCGGGTGGGGCTGATCACCGGCCGGGCGAGTGCGGCCGAGCGTGACGTGGTCGACAACGCGCGGCGCCGCTGGCCGGCGGTGCAGTTCCGCACCGAGACCGTCGCGGTGCAAGGCCCGTACGCCGTCACCGAGGTGTGTGAGGCGCTGGCCCGCCTTGACGCCGACCCGGCCGTCGACGTCATCGTCATCGCGCGCGGGGGCGGGTCGATGGAGGACCTCTTGCCGTTCTCCGACGAGGCCCTGGTCCGCGCGGTCGCGACGGCGCTCACCCCAGTCGTCACGGCCATCGGTCACGAGACCGACGTGCCGCTGGTCGACCACGCCGCGGACCGGCGAGCCTCGACGCCCACCGACGCGGCGAAGCTGATCGTCCCCGACCACACCGAGGAGTCCGACCGGATCCGCACGATGCTGGCCCGGGCCCGCCGGTGCATGACCACGCTGCTCGATTCCGAGAAGCAACGGATCGACGCGCTCCTCAGCCGGCCCGCGATCAGCGACCCGTCCGGCGTCCTGACCGCGTGGACCGGCCTGGTCGCCGACCTGCGCGCTCGCGCCGACCGCGCCGCGCTGGCCGTGCTGGCGCGCAACGAGGCGGAGCTGGCCGGGCTGCGCGGGCAGGTGCTCGCGCTGTCGCCGCAGGCGACGCTCGATCGTGGGTACGCCGTCGTACAGCGCGCCGACGGCGGGATCGTCCGCGACGCGGCGGTGGTTCCCGACGGGGATCGGCTCACGGCGCGGGTCGCGGTGGGGACACTGCAGCTCGTGGCTCATCGAAGCGACGGCGACGTCGGCTCCGCCGACGGGCGAGCGGCCGGCGCGGAGGACAGGTCGTGACCGAGCAGGAACTCAGCTACGAGCAGGCCCGCGACGAGCTGGCCGAGTTGGTGCGCAAGCTCGAGGCCGGCGGCAGCACCCTCGAGGAGTCGCTCACCCTCTGGGAGCGCGCCGAGGAGCTCGCGCGGATCTGCCGGGCCCGCCTCGACGGAGCGAAGGCGCGCCTGGACGCCGCCCGGCCGCCGGAGGACTAGTGACCGAGCGCGTCGGCGAGCTGCCGCAGCTCCTGCGCCGATGCGCTTCCGGTGACCAGGATCGTCAGCGGGCCGACGGTACGCCGCAGCGACCGGTCGCCGTTCCTCGACGTGTCCACCTTGATCCGCGGCCGGTTGCTCTCGTAGAGCGCGGCGTACTTGCCGGCCGGCGTGACCCAGCCGATGTAGAGGGTCGCGGTCGAACCCTTGTAGGTCAGCCGCTTCGAGTTGGCGTACCAGCCGGAGGTCAAGCCCTTCGGGGTGAGCGCGGCGAGGCCGGTCACCTGGTGGAACCCGCGGACGTCCTCGAGGTAGGACACCGGCTGGACGCGTTGCGACTTGCTCGGGTGCAGCAGCCCGGGCACGAACACCAGGGTCACCGCGACGATCACGAGCAGCAGGCCGAGCGAGCGGACCATGTCGAGCACCGTCCCGGACACCCGCCGCGCCGGCGGCGCCTCCTCACTGCCCACGGATCGCCTCGATCTCCTCGATCACCGCTAGGCACTCGTCAGCCGTGGTGAAGAAGTGCGGCCCGATCCGGATCCCGCTGCCCGGCCGGTGGTCGACGACGAAGCCACGGTGCAGCAACTCCTCGTGGACGCGCTGCGCGTCGCCCGGGTCGATGGTGACATGCCCACCGCGCGCCTTCACGTCTTGCGGGGAGAGCACGTCGTAGCCACGCGACAACGCGGCGTCGACGACGATCTGGGTCAGCGCCTGTGAGCGTTCCCGGATCCGGTCGACCCCGACGTCGATGATCGCCTCGTAACCGGCCGCGGCGGCGTAGGCTGCGGGGACGTTCGGCGTACCGCCGGCGAAGCGCCCGATGCCGGGGGCGTAGTCGATCGCGTCCCAGTCGAAGTCGAACGGTGCGCGGTGGGAGATCCAGCCGACCGCGCTCTGCCGCAGCGTCTCGGCGAGGCCCGGGCGCACGGTGAGCCATCCGTTGCCCGGTCCGCCGCAGAGGAACTTCACCGACCCGCCCACGCAGACGTCGATGTCACGAGCCGCGACGTCGACCGGCATTGCGCCCGCGGCCTGGTAGGCGTCGACGACCAGTAACGCCCCGTGCCGCCGCGCCGCGTCGCGCACCGGCTCGAGATCGAGGACCGCCGACGTGCGGAACTGCACGAGGCTGACCGACACGACCGCCGTACGGTCGTCGACCGTGTCGGCGACCCGCTGCGGGTCGACCGTGCGGCCGTCCGCCTCGTGCGGTACGACGACCACCTCGCCGCCGTACCGGCGACAGTGCTCGGTCCACAGGTAGTGGGTGCCCGGCCAGTCGGCCGCGGTCGTCACCACCCGGTTGCGGGCGCCGCCCAGGTCGAGACAGGAGGCGACCGCGACCAGCGCGTCGGACACGTTCTGCCGCAGGATCGTCGTGCCGGGTTCGGCGCCGACGATCTGCCCGACCAGGTCGGCCACCCGGGCCATCTCCGGAAACCAGGCCGACCAGGCGGTCACGCCTTCGACGTCCCAGAGCCGGGTGAACTCGGCCAGCCGGTCGGGCGTGCGCCGATGCATCGCGCCGAGCGAGTTGTTGATCAGGTACGCCGACGTGCGCCCGAGAATCGGGTAGTCGGCACGACGGCTGAGCAGATCCTCGTGGGGAATCGCGCCGCCGGTCACCTGTCCAGTTTCGGCCATCCACGGCAATGTCCGAAATCCGCCAGAGGACGTCGCCCGGCGGGTGCAGGATGAAGGCATGTACGAAGACCCGGACCGCTGCTATCGCGCCGTCGCCAGCCGCGACGCGCGCTTCGACGGCCGGTTCGTGACCGCAGTGAAGACGACCGGGATCTACTGCCGCCCGTCCTGCCCGGCGCAGACCCCGAAACGGCAGAACGTGCGGTTCTACCCGTGCGCCGCCGCCGCGGTCGCGGCCGGTTTCCGCGCCTGCAAGCGGTGCCGGCCCGAAGCCGCCCCCGGGTCGCGCGAGTGGGACTTCCGGGGTGACCTCGCCGCGCGTGCCCTTCGCGCGATCGCGGCAGGAGTGCTCGACGGCGCCGGCACGGACCAGGGTGGCGTGCCCGCGTTGGCTCGCTCGCTGCACGTCAGCGAGCGGCACCTGCACCGGGTCCTGGTGGCCGAGGTCGGCGCCGG
>CAZEAM010000240.1:0-14752 GCA_964510285.1 uncultured Frankiaceae bacterium
GTACGACGCGAGAGCGCGGCTGCAGACGTTGCTCGAGGACTCGCGATGAGCGACGACGACGTCGACTTCAGCCAGGTACTCCGGGGCCGCGGGGAGGAGCTCGACCCGCCGCCCGGCGCCTGGGCCGTGATCGCGCGGCGCGCCCGGCGACGCAAGCGCGCGAAGGGCCTGCTGGCGGCTGCCGCGGGAATCGCCGTCGTCGCGGGCGCGACGCCCGCCGTACTCGCCGTCCGTGGCTCGAGTGACAACCAGCGGCTGCAGATCGCCGCGTCGCCGCCGCGCAGTGACGCGACCGCGACGCTCGGCGACGGGGTGTCCAACCCTGTGGTGCATCCCTCGCTCGATCACTTGATCCCGACGACCGTGAGCTTCGTGACGCAGAGCGAGGGCTGGATCGGCGGCGCCCTGCGGGTGCGCGGCGGCACGGTGGCCGGCGGGCTCGCGCGCACCGACGACGCCGGCGGCAGCTGGACGATCGAAGTGGCGAACCCGGCGCCTCAGGGCGCGGTCCGGTTCGCCGACTCCAGGCAGGGACTCAGCTACGGCGAGCAGTACCAGGCGACCAACGACGGCGGCCACACCTGGCGCGCGCTGCCCAGCCCCGGCTACATCACCGAGCTGGAAACCTCCAACGGCGTGATCTGGGCCCTCGTCCGCTCCTGCGTGCGCTGCGAGAAGCTGCGGCTGTTCCAGGCCACCCTCACCAGCCCTCAGCTGGTCCGGGTCGGCGCGGTCAAACCGGTCGACGACCGTGACGCCGCCATCACGCTGCGCGGGCACGCGATCTACGTGACCGGCGGCCACGACATGTGGGCCAGCACCGACGACGGCTACAGCTGGCATCGCCCGCGCAACCCTTGCGGCGGGGACAGCCAGGCGTTCGCCGCATGGAGCGAGCGCGGCCTCGCGGCCGAGTGCACGCCGGTGCGCGGCGTCGGAAGCCTCTTCGAGTCGATGGACGCCGGCCGGCACTGGACGAACATCGCGAACGTGCCGCATGTCCGCGCCGAGGCCGGAACGCTTTCGGCCGGCTCGCCGGACGAACTGATGATCACGACCGGCACCGGCGCCCCGTTCGTCAGCCACCACCACGGCCACCGGTGGGCGCGCGCCGACGTGCGCGGCGCCGTGACGTTCGCGGCGTACATCAGCGACAGCCACATCGTCGGGATCACCGCCGGCCGAGTGCCGGCGTTCGTGTCGAGCTTCGACAGCGGCCGCACCTGGCTCCGCACGCCGCTTCACCCGGCGACCTCCTAGCCCACCGGGTTGCGGGACTGCTACCAGCGGGTAACACTCCAGGGCACGCAGCCGATGCCGGGAGAGCCGATGAGCCAGGTCAGCGAGAAGCAAGCCCGCCAGGTCGCCGAAGCCGCCCGGGAGACCGAGTGGACGCTGCCGAGCTTCGGCAAGGAGCTGTTCCTCGGCCACCTGCGGCTGGACTTGATCCACCCCCAACCGGCGCTGCCGGCCGAGGCGGTCGAACGCGGCGAGGCGTTCCTGTCCGAGCTGCGCTCCTTCCTGGAGAACAAGGTCGACCCGCTGGTCATCGAGCGGGACTCGAAGATCCCCGACGAGGTGGTCGAGGGGCTCAAGCAGCTCGGCGCGCTCGGGATGAAGATCCCGACCGAGTACGGCGGGCTCGGGCTCTCGCAGGTCTACTACAACAAGGCGCTTGCCCTGACCGGCGTCTGGCACGCGGCGCTGTCGACGCTGCTGTCCGCCCACCAGTCGATCGGCCTGCCGCAACCGCTGATGCTGTTCGGGTCCGAGGAGCAGAAGAAGGAGTGGCTGCCGAAGGTCGCGCGGACCCACGTCAGCGCCTTCCTGCTGACCGAGCCGGACGTCGGGTCGGACCCCGCGCGGGTCGGGGTCAGCGCCGTGCCGAGCGAGGACGGGTCGAGCTACACGATCAACGGCACGAAGCTGTGGGCGACCAACGGCGTCATCGCCGACGTCGTGATCGTGATGGCGATGGTGCCGAAGAGCGAGACCCACCGCGGAGGCATCACCGCCTTCATCGTCCCGATGGACACCCCGGGCGTCAGCGTCGTACGTCGCAACTCGTTCATGGGGTTGCGCGGCATCGAGAACTCGGTGACGACGTTCGACAACGTCGTGATCCCGGCCGCCAACGTGGTGGGCAAGGAAGGCATGGGGCTGAAGATCGCGCTGACCACGCTCAACACCGGCCGGCTCGCGCTGCCCGCTATCTGCGCGAGTGTCAGCAAGTACTCGCTGAAGATCGCCCGGGAGTGGGGCAACGAGCGGATCCAGTGGGGCATCCCGGTCGGCCAGCACGACGCGGTCGCGCAGAAGATCGCCTCGATCGCCGGGACTGCGTTCGGGCTGGAGGCGATGCTCGACGTGTCGAGCCGCCTGGCCGACGAGAAGCGCAACGACATCCGGATCGAAGCCGCGCTCGCCAAGCTCTACGGGTCGGAGATGGCCTGGCAGGTCGTGGACGACATGATCCAGGTCCGCGGTGGGCGCGGCTACGAGACCGCGGAGTCGCTCAAGGCGCGCGGAGAGAAGCCGGTCCCCGCCGAGCAGCTGCGGCGCGACATGCGGATCAACCGGATCTTCGAGGGCTCCACCGAGATCATGCACCTGATGATCGCCCGGGAGGCGGTCGACCAGCACCTGACCGTCGCGGGCGACATCATCGAGCCGGACGTTCCGCTGGTGGACAAGGCGAAGACAGCGGTGAAGGCGGGCGGCTTCTACGCGAAGTGGCTGCCTAAGCTCGCTACCGGCAAGGGCACGAGCCCCACGTCGTACGCCGAGTTCGGCGAGCTGGCGGAGCACCTGCGGTTCACCGAGCGCAACTGCCGCAAGCTCGCCCGGTCCACCTTCTACGGGATGAGCCGCTGGCAAGGAAAGCTGGAGAAGAAGCAGTCCTTCCTCGGCCGGATCGTGGACATCGGCGCCGAGCTCTACGCGATCGCCTGCGCCTGCGTCTACGCGCAGACCCGCTCACGCGAGGACGCCGCCAACGCCGCCCAGTACATCGAGCTCGCCGACCTGTTCTGCCAGCAGGCCCGGCGCCGGGTCGACCGGCTGCTCCACGACCTGTGGTTCAACAACGATGCCGCGAACTACGCCGCGACCCGCAAGATCCTCGATGGCCGCTACACCGCGTTCGAGTCCGACCTGATCGACCCGGCGGGCGAAGGACCGATGCTGCCGCACCACGCGTCTGCCACGCCGCCCGCCCAGTAGCGGGCTCGGTCAGGCCAGCTCGTAGAGCAGTCCCTCGACCACCGCCGACATGCCCAGCGACTGGTAGAGCTCGACGGCGCCGGTGTGGTTGTCCGCATCGACGCCCAGCATCACCTTGCGGCAGCCGCGGGCGTGGAACTCGGCGAACGAGGTGAGCAGCAGCGCGCGACCCAGGCCGGACCCGCGGTACTCGCGCAGGGTGCCGAGCGTGTCGACGTACCCGCCGGTTCTCGACATGGTGGCCATCAGGCCCGCCGCCGGCACGCCGTCGACGTCGGCCAGCCACCACAGCGACCGGTCGGTGAGCCCCCCGGCAGTGATCCGGTCGCGCCACTCGTCGTACTCGCTGCCGGCGTAGCCGAAATGATCGCGGAACGCCGAGTCGACGACGCCGTGCATCGCGCGAAGGTCGCTGTCCGCATCAGTGAGGGTCCTGATCACGACACCCGGTGGCGGCTCGGGAACCCGGGGTACCGGCTCGGCGGGCAGCTCCACCGCCATCCGGAGGAAGCGGCGCACGATCCGCCCACCCACGGCCTCGAGCACCCGCCGCTTCGGCCCCATCTGCGCCGCCGCGGTGATCTGTAGCGGAAGCCGGGCGTCAAGCTCGCGCGCGGCCGGGCGCACCAGGTCGAGCAGCGGCAGGTAGAGCTCGTGGCGTCCTGGGCGCACCGTCACGTCGGCTTCGACCGACGAGTGGTCGGGCCGGCGGTGCGCCCAGCAGTAGCCCGCGATCCCGGCGTCGTCCTCGACCACCCAGCCTCGAAAGTCCACCCCGATCCGCGGGCGGACGTCGATGACGGTGTGGTCCGGCTCGCCCAGTTCGGCGAGGTCGACTTCGGTCACCAGGTCGAGGATCGCGTCGGTGTCCTCGAGCGTGACGTCACGAATCGCCAACTGGGTAGCCATCCACTCCCACCCTGGTACACCCCACGCGTGCGTGCAAGTCGGCCGGTCGGGGACGATAGGTCCCATGACTTCACCCACTCCACCGCAACCGGAGGCATTCCGCGTCGTCACCGTCGGTCCCGATGGAGCCCCGGTCGAGGAGGGCCCTGAGGACGAGGGTGGCGCCGGTCAGGACACCGTCGCCGAGATGGTCGAGCAGCCCGCGAAGGTGATGCGGATCGGCTCGATGATCAAGCAGCTGCTCGAAGAGGTGCGCGCCGCACCCCTCGACGAGGCGAGCCGGGCCCGGCTGAAGGAGATCCACGAGAGCTCGATCAAGGAACTGTCCAGCGGGCTCGCCCCAGAACTTCGCGACGAGCTGGCTCGCCTGTCGCTTCCGTTCACCGCAGACGCCGTTCCCTCTGACGCCGAGCTGCGGGTCGCGCAGGCGCAGCTGGTGGGCTGGCTCGAGGGGCTCTTCCACGGCATCCAGGCCACCCTGTTCGCGCAGCAGATGGCCGCCCGCGCCCAACTCGAGGAGATGCGGCAGCGGGCGCTGCCCTCCGGTGCGCACAACCCGCAGCAGGGCGGCCAGGGATCGGGCCTGTATCTGTGACCTCCGCCCTACCCGCGGCAGTCACCCTGCCCGCCGACTGGAACCGCCACGCGTTCGTCGACGTCAACGACTTCGCGCGGGACACGTCGTGGCTGCACGGGGTCATGTCGTGGTTTGCCCGCGACGGCGTGGTCCTCCTCGCCGTCGCCCTCGTCGTGTGCTGGTGGATCGCACGGGGTCGGCGCTCCCCCCGCCAGGTCGCCACCGCCGTATGGGGCGCGCTGGGGGCGCTCGTCGCGCTGGCGATCGCGCAGCCGATCGCGAGCGCGGTCGACGAGCGGCGTCCGTTCGTGGCGATGCCGAAGGCGTTGCTGCTCATTCATCACGGCACCGACCCGGGCTTCCCGTCCGACCACGCCACTGCGGCCGGCGCCGTGGCGTGTGCGGTGTTGCTCGTCTCCTGGCAGCTCGGCGCGCTCACCGCGCTCGTCGCGCTGATCATCGCGTTCTCCCGGGTGTACGTCGGCGTGCACTATCCGCAGGACGTGCTCGCCGGACTCGGTCTCGGGGCAGCGGTGGTCGCGCTCGGCTACTTCACCGTCGTACCGCTGATGGCGCGGATCGCCGAATGGCTGGCCACGACGCCGCTGCGTCCGCTCGTCAGCGCGCGGGAGGAGCCGGCGACTACCGCGTAGGCCGTCAGCCGAACAACCGCTCGAGCACCTCCGCGACGCCGTCCGCGTCGTTCGTCCCGGTCACCTCGTCGGCGACCGCGAGAACCTCGGGATGCGCGTTGGCGACCGCGACGCCGTGGCCCGCCCAGGAGATCATCTCGACGTCGTTAGGCATGTCGCCGAACGCGATGACGTCTGCCGACGTGAGGCCACGCGCGCCCAGCCAGGCGTCGAGGGTGGTCGCCTTGGTGACCCCACTCGCGTTGACCTCGAGCAGCCCGTCGATCGAGGAATGGGTAAGGGTGGCGAGGTCGTCGCTGACGACCGCGCGGGCCATCGCCAGCAGGTCGTCGGATCCGGCGCCCTCCACCCGACCGAGCAGCTTCGCCACCGGAACGTCGAAGACGTGCTCGAGGTCACCGACGTAGGTCTGCTCCTCCGGCTCCCACCGCGGGTGGTAGGCCGCCTCGTGGGCGAACTGCCCGTCCACGCGCTCCACGGCGAACGCGACCCCGGGGACCGACGCCCGCAGCTCCTTGATCAGCCGGCGAACCACGTCGAGGTCCAGCGGCCGGGAATGCACGACCTGTTCGGCCGCGAGGTCGTAGACCAGCGCGCCGTTCGCGCAGATCGCGATCCCGTCGTGTCCGGTCGCCTCGGCGATCCCGACCAGCCAGCGCGGCGGTCGCCCGGTCGCCACGACGATCAGTGCTCCGGCGGCGCGCGCCACGGCAAGCGCGTCTCGGGTGCGGGGCGAGATCGTGCCGTCGCTGCGTACAACGGTGCCGTCGAGATCGGTCGCGACGACCTTCGGCCTCATGAGAGCGGCTCGAGCACCTCTCGCCCGCCGAGGTGCGGTCGCAACGCGGCCGGCACCCGGACCGACCCGTCGGCCTGCTGGTGCACCTCGAGCAGGCAGGCGATCGTGCGCGCGATCGCGCACAGCGTGCCGTTGAGCGTTGCAACCGGCGCCGGACCGGCCTCGGTCCGGTAGCGGATCCCGAGTCGGCGGGACTGGAACGTCGTGCAGTTGGAGGTGGAGGTCAGCTCGCGGTAGCGGCCTTGCGACGGGAACCATGCCTCGCAGTCGAACTTGCGCGCCGCGCTGGAGCCGAGGTCGCCCGTGGCGATGTCGACGACCTGGAACGGAAGCTCCAGCTTGGTCAGGAACTCCTTCTCCCACTCCAGCAGCCGGCGATGCTCGGCCTGCGCGTCCTCCGGAGCGACGTACGAGAACATCTCGACCTTGTCGAACCAGTGCACACGGATGATGCCGCGCGTGTCGTCGCCGTACGACCCCGCCTCGCGGCGAAAACACGACGAGAACCCGGCGTAGCGGCGCGGAAGCAGGTTCGCGTCGAGCACCTCGTCGGAGTGCATCGCGGCGAGCGCCACCTCGCTCGTGCCGACCAGATACAGATCGTCGGCCTCGAGCCGGTAGACCTCGGCGGCGTGCGCACCGAGGAAGCCGGTGCCTTCCATCGCCTCGGGGCGCACCACCGCAGGCGCGACCACCGGGATGAACCCCGCCGCAACCGCCTGCTCCATCGCCAGGTTCACCAGACCGAGCTCGAGCAACGCGCCCGGGCCGGTGAGGAAGTAGAACCGCGAGCCACTCACCTTGGCTCCGCGTTCCAGGTCGATCGCGCCGAGCAGCTCGCCGAGCTGGACGTGGTCACGGACCTCGAAGCCGTACGACGGGACCTCGCCGATCGTCTCCAGCAGGACCGCGTCGTCCTCGCCGCCGACCGGCGCGCCGGGCTCGACCAGGTTGCCGATCGCGTAGGCCGCCGCGCGCAACGCGGCGTCGGCCTCGTCCTGCTCGACCTCAGCGGCTTTGACCGCTTCCTTGAGCTCCTTGGCGCGCTCGATCATCGCGGGACGCTCGTCGGGCGCCGCGGTCTGGATCGCCTTGCTCGCCGCGTTGGACTCGGCGCGCAGCGAGTCGGCCCTGGTGACCGCCGCGCGCCGCCGCTCGTCGGCGGCCAGCGCCGCGTCGACCGTCGCGGGATCGGCCCCGCGGGCGGTCTGGCTGGCCCGGAACCCATCCGGCCGCTCACGCAGCGCACGTAGGTCGATCACGGCAGCAAGCCTAGGGGGCTCGCAATCGCGGTCCGTAGCGGATAACGGAGCAAGACCCCCGCGCCCAGCCGCGGGGGTCTTGCACCCCTAACGATGCCTCAGAAGATCACGTTGCGTCGAGGGAGGTCTCAAGAAGAGACTTGGCCCGCGCGGAGCGCGGCGACCCACTTCTGTGCCGCTGTGAAGTCGCTGTCGGCGGTGCCCGCTCGCTCGCTTACGGGGGTGGGGTCGGCGGACGGGTAGCTGCCCAGGAAGCGGACGTCGGCGCAGATTCGCTTGATCGCGGCGAGGGCTTCGCCGACACGCTCCTGGGCGACGTGGCCTTCGGCGTCCATCGAGAAGCAGTAGCGCCCGAGCCCGACGCCGGTCGGGCGCGACTCGATCCGGGTCAGGTTGACCCCGCGAACCGCGAGCTCGGTGAGCAGCTCGAGCAGAGCGCCCGGATGGTCGTCGGCGATGTAGGCGACGAGGCTCGTGCGGTCGGCGCCGGTGACCGGCGGCGGGGGCGCCGGTCGGCTGACCAGCACGAACCGGGTCACCGCGCCGGCGGTGTCGGCGATGTCGTCGGCGAGCACATCGAGCGCGTAGCGCTGGGCAGCCAGGGGAGCCGCGACCGCGGCATCGGCTTCGCCGGCGCCGACGGCGCGGGCGCCGTCGGCCGTGCTCGACGCGGCGATGAACCGGGCCTGCGGAAGGGTGCGCCGCAGCCAGCCGCGAACCTGGGCCTCGGCATGCGGGATGGTCGTCACCGTCGCGATCGACTCCAGCGTCGTGCCGGGCCTGACCAGCAGCGCGAACGAGACCGGCAACAGCACTTCGCGCACGATCTGCAGAGGTTCACCGGCAGCGAGCTCGTCGAGAGTCTCGCTGACCGACCCTTCGACCGAGTTCTCCAGCGGGACCAGCGCGGCGACCACGTCGCCGCGTCGTACCGCGTCGAGCGCATCCGCAACCGACACGCAGGGCGTGCGTTCCGCGTCCGCCGCGTCGGGGATCGAGCGCAGCGCGGCTTCCGAGAAGGTGCCCTCGGGACCGAGGTAGGCGTAGCGAGGGGTCACCGTTCAGCCCCTTGCCTTGCGACCGAGCGCAAGCGCGATCGCCTGAGTCTCCTCCGGAGACAATGAGGTGTCGCTGCGCCCGTCCTTGACGCCCTTGGCGTAGGCGCGCGACTCGGTCCGGCCGTTGATCGAGGTGATCACCAGCCCGTCGCCCGAGTCGTCGAGCAGAGCGGCGGTGAAGGACAGCCGGCCACCCATGTCGCCGAACGCGTCATAGCGCACCACCGCGACGTGCCGCAGCGCGTCGGCTAGCTCGCTGCGGGCCAGGTCGAGATCGGACTTCGCCTTGGCCAGCTCGGCCCGCAGCGCCTGCGTTTCCGCGGTGCCGCGATGCAGCGCGTCGAGCACGCTCTCCGGGCCCTCCGGGCCGTCGAGCACCGCGAGGCTTCGGCGCAGCCGCCCGATCCGGAAGTTGGAAACCAGCGCCCCGGCCAGAGCGAGGAACGCACCGCCCGCCGCACCCAGACTGATCTCGTCGAGCAGCGGACGATCAAGCGGCAGCACGGAGGTGGAGCCTACCGTCGCCGCACCCGCCGGGATGCGAGGAATAACCTCGCCGCGTGGATCCGAGGGAGCTGCGGCGGCTGCTCGACGCCGTGGCGTCCGGAGCCACCAGCGTCGAGGACGCGGCCGACGTACTCGGCGACGCTCCACTGGCCGGCTTCACCGACCTCGGCTTCGCCCGCCTGGACAGCAACCGGGGGTTGCGCACCGGCGACCCGGAGGTCGTGTACGGCGCGGGCAAGACTCCCGCCCAGGTCGTGGCGTTGCTCGATGCGCTGCGGCAACGCTCGGGTGAACGACCTGCGCTTGCCACCCGCCTCGGTCCGGATGCGGTGTCGGCGGTGCGCGACGCCTTCCCGGACGCGGTGATCGACGAGACCGGCCGGTGTGCAGCGGTCGGCTCGTTCCCGGAGCCGGTCGGTGAGGTCGCCGTCGTCTCGGCCGGCACCAGCGACGAGCCGGTGGCCGCGGAGGCCGCGTTCGTGGTCCGAGCGTTCGGCGCCGGCGTCCGGCGGATCTGCGACGTGGGAGTCGCCGGCCTGCACCGCGTCCTCGCCGAACGCGACGCCCTCGCCCGCGCCGACTGCCTCGTCGTCGTCGCGGGCATGGAAGGCGCGCTGCCCAGCGTCGTCGGCGGTCTGGTCGGCACACCGATCGTCGCCGTACCGACCAGCGTCGGGTACGGCGCCTCCTTCGGCGGCGTGGCGGCGCTGCTGGGGATGCTCAACTCCTGTGCGGCCGGCGTCACGGTGGTCAACATCGACAACGGGTTCGGCGCCGGCGTGTTCGCCGCACGCGTCGCCCGCCGAGCGGCCGGCGGATGACCCGGATCGGCTGGCTCGACTGCGGCGCCGGCGTCAGTGGCGACATGCTGCTGGGCGCGCTCAGCGACGCCGGGGTGCTGCCGGACCTGTCTCGGCTGGTCGACTCGCTGAGCGATCTCGGCGCGACAGTGACGGCGCAGCGCACGACGCGCGCCGGGCTCAGCGCGATGCAGGTTCGCATCACGGCCCCGGGGGAGCAGCCGCACCGGCGGCTCGACGACGTGCGCGAGATCGTCGAGTCGGCGGACGCGCCGGCCGCTGTGAAGGCACGCGCGCTCGCCGTCTTCGCCCGCCTCGCGACCGCCGAGGCCGCAGTCCACGCCACCGAGCCGGAGGACGTCGAGTTCCACGAGGTCGGCGCGGTGGACTCGATCGTCGACGTGCTCGGCGCGTGCCTCGGCCTGTCCGCCCTCGATCTCGACCAGCTGGTCGTGTCTCCCATCGCGCTGGGCGGCGGCAGCGCCGACACCGGTCACGGTCCGGTGCCGGTTCCGACGCCGGCCGCACTCGCCCTGCTGTCGGACTCGGCGCTGGTCGCGTCCGGAGGCGGCGACGTCGAGCTCGCCACTCCGACAGGCCTCGCCGTGGTCACCGAGTGGGCGACCGGCACGGGGCCGATGCCGGTGATGGCAGTCGACCGGGTCGGTGTCGGTGCCGGAACCCGGGAGCTGCCCGACCGGCCCAACGTCGTACGCCTGGTTGTCGGCGAGACGACCGAGACGGACCGCGACCAGGAGTGGGTCGTGGTCGAGGCCAACGTCGACGACCTGGACCCTCGGTTGTGGCCGGGCGTGCTCGCCACCCTGATGGAGGCGGGCGCTGTCGACGCGTGGCTGACCCCGATCCTGATGAAGAAGGGCCGGCCCGCCCACACGGTCAGCGCTCTCACCCCAGCGGCGGCTCTCGGCGCCGTGC
This sequence comes from uncultured Frankiaceae bacterium, assembly GCA_964510285.1. Taxonomy (GTDB): domain Bacteria; phylum Actinomycetota; class Actinomycetes; order JAFAQI01; family JAFAQI01; genus DASZTV01. Next base: position 10,724 of record CAZEAM010000240.1, read on the forward strand.
AAGGGGCGATGTTCACCCACACCTCGACCATCGGGTTGCGCTGGACCGCGGTCGGCAAGCACGCCCTGGACCGCGAGACCATCACGGTCGAGGTCCACGGGCATCCGGTCCGGGTCAAGGTGGCGTTCGCCGAAGGCAAGCCGGTGAGCGCGACCCCGGAGTTCGACGACATCGCCGCCGCGGCCGCCGCGCTCGGGGTGCCGACCAAACACATGCTCGAAGCGGCAGTCGCCGGCGTACGCAACGCAATGAGCAGCCGGTGACGGTGCCCGCTAACCGCGAGGAACTCTGATGAGCGTCGCGGTGCTGTTCACGGTCTTCGCACTGATCCTGCCCGCGGAGCTCCCGGACAAGACGATGGTGGCGACGCTCGTCCTGGCAACCCGCTTCCCGGTGATGCCGGTCGTCATCGGGACCTCGCTGGGCTTCATCGCGCAGGCGGCGATCGCGGTCGCCGCCGGAAGCCTGATCGCGGAGCTGCCCTCCACCCCGGTGAAGGCGGTGAGCGCAGGGATCTTCGCGCTCGGGGCGATCCTGACGCTGCGTTCCGCGGAGGATCCCGAGGAAGAGGAGCGCGAGGTGGCCGAGGAGCTCGCGGACACCTCGCCCCGGGCCGGCACCTGGCGGGTGATCGGGGTCAGCTTCGTGATCCTGTTCCTCGCGGAGTGGGGTGACCTCACCCAGTTGCTCACCGCATCGCTGTCGGCGAAGTACGACGACCCGCTCGCGGTGTTTCTCGGGTCGTCGGCGGGGCTGATCACCGCCGGTCTGGTCGCCGTCACCGGGGGGAAGGCGCTGCTGCGCGTCCTCCCGATGGTGTGGATCCGCCGGATCGCAGCGACCGCCTTCCTCGTGGTGGCCGCGCTCACGGCACTCGAAGCCGCGGACGTGATCTAGCCTCCGCGGCCGGGCCGCGCAGGCGTGATACTTCAGCGATGCCGGACGCCTTGGGGGAGGACTCCGCGCTCTCCTACGCCGCGCTTCGCCGGGTCATCGGGCTGACCGGGCTTGCCCTCCCGGTCGCCCTCGGGTTGGCCGCGATTGTGGACGGCCACCTCAAGACCTCCATGAGCGCGTACTACTACTCAGGTATGCGCGACTACTTCACGGCCACGCTGTGCGTCATCGGGGTCTTCCTGTTCTGCTACCGGTTCCGCGCGCCACACGTCGAGGGCTGGCTCGCCAAGCTCGCCGGGCTCGCGGCGCTCGGTGTCGCGTTCTTTCACACTGCCCCGAGCGGCCACGTCACCACGGCTGTCCAGGTCCGGTCGGACCTGCATTTCGCCTCCGCGACCGTGCTGTTCGTGATCCTGGGTTTCATCTCGTTCGCGTTCTTCCCGAGTGCCGAGTCCCCGGACGAGCAGCGCTTGCACGAGCGTCACTTCTACCGGGCCTGTGGGCTCGTGATCTGGATCGCGATCGGCGGGTACGCCGTCTTCAGCAACGTCTTCCACCGCCTGAGCCACGACCATCCGGTGCTGTTCTGGGTCGAGACGGTGTGCGTGCTTGCCTTCTCGCTGTCCTTCCTCGTCAAGGGTCAGTTCGCCACCGGTGTCCGTGCCCTGGTCGGCCGCGGCGCGGGCGGCTGAGATGCCGGCCGGGTGGTCACCCACGACCGCGCTGTACGCCGCCGCGGCCGCTGCGCTCGCCCTGCTCGTCGCCGTCCCGGCTTCGGCACAGGCGGACACCGGCACGCCCTCGGTTCCATCGGCGCCGTCCCAGAGCGTGGTGTCGACGACGGGCTGGTACTCCCCGCAGCCCGCCGACACCGTCACGATCTACGAACCGGACGCACCCGGGCCGTTCCCGGCGGTGATCTTCGTGCACGGCGGAGCCTGGGGCCGGTCGCAGCCGATCGACGGCGAGTTCCAGTGGGCCGACGACCTGGCGCAGCAGCAGGGCTGGCTGGTGGCCGTCATCGGCTACCCCGCGAAGATCCCGCGCGAGCAGGTCGTCGAGCCGCGCGCCATCGCGTGGGCCGTCGATGAGATCGCCCACCGGTCCGACGTCGCGAGCAGCTCGGTCGCACTGTGGGGCGAGTCGGCCGGCGCACACCTCGCGCTGGTCGCGGCGTACCGCGACGCACGGACGCTGCGTCCGCTGGTCAGCGGGGTCGTGTCGGTCAGCGGGCCGACCGACATGCGCACGGAGTACCGGTCGTCCGCCGAGGTCTGGCTGCACGCGGTCAGCCGCTTCGAGGGCATGTCACCCCGCGCGGCGCGGGCGGCGGGCTCGCGACGGTACTCGGCCACCTCACCGGTCGACCTGGTCAACCGGCGGGTACCGCCGACCTTCCAGGCGATCAGCCGCGCGGACCCGCTGGTGCCTGCGGATCAAGTGCGGATCTTGACGCAGCGGCTGCACCGGGCCGACGTCATGCACCAGTCGGTGTGGCTGCGCGGCGACGCCCACTCCACCACCCTCGAGAGCCAGACGCCCGCCGGCGGCCGGCACACCGTGCAAGAGCTCGCCGTGGCGTTCCTGGAGAAGGTGTTCGCTCGCCACCGCGTATCGTTCGACTGACCGGCCCGGATCACGCCGGCACTCAACGACCGGCAGAGGTAGCAGGTCACGTGGTCGAACCGTCGTACGGCGCCGACAGCGAGGTCGGGCGGCTGCGGACGGTCGTGCTGCACCGGCCCGGCCCGGAGATCAAGCGCCTGACCCCGCGGAACTCCGCCGACCTGCTCTTCGACGCCATCCCGTGGGTCGAACGCGCCCAGGACGAGCACGACGCGTTCGCCGCGACGCTGCGCGACCGTGGCGTGGAGGTCCTCGCGCTGCGTGACCTGCTCGCCGAGGCGCTCGTCGTGCCCGCCGCTCGGGACACTCTCCTCGCCCGCACGCTCGCCGACCGCACGCTGGGCAACGAGCTGCGGGCGGCGCTGGCGGCCTACCTCGACGATCTCGCCGCGCCCGAGCTGGCGGACACGCTGATCGCCGGACTCTCGCTGGCCGAGCTCGGCGCCGGCAAGGGCATCGTCGCGCGGCTGCTCGGCCCGGGGGACTTCGTCGTACCGCCGTTGCCGAACCTGATGTTCACCCGCGACTCGTCGGTGTGGATCGGCTCCGAGGTCGCGGTGACCAGCCCGAGCATGAAGGTACGGCGACGGGAAGCGTGGATCACCGAGGCCGTCTACCGCCACCATCCGCGGTTCGCCGGCACGCCGGTGCTCTACGACCCGTCCGACGAGTGGCTGGAAGGCGGCGACGTCCTGCTGCTGGCCGCCGGGGTGATCGCGGTCGGCGTCGGGCAGCGCACCCGACCCGAGGCGGTCGAGACGCTGGCCGGCCGGTTGTTCGACCGCGGCTTGGCGCACACCGTCCTTGCGGTCCCGATCGCGCAAGAGCGCGCGACGATGCACCTCGACACGATCTGCACGATGGTCGACGTCGACGCGGTGGTGATGTACCCGGCGGTCGCGGACTCCCTGTCGGCGATCGTGGTGACTGCCGGCGACGGCGCGGCGGTGACCGCGAGTGAGCCGCAGCCGTTCCTCGCGGCGGCCGCGTCCGTGATGGGGATCGACGAGCTTCGCGTGATCGACACCGGGCTGGACCCGGTGACGGCTGAGCGCGAGCAGTGGGACGACGGCAACAACACGCTCGCGATCGCCCCACGGGTCGCGGTCGCCTACGAACGCAACGCGGTCACCAACGCCGCGCTGGAGGCGGCCGGCATCGAGGTGCTGCGAATCCCGGGCAGCGAGTTGGGCAGCGGGCGCGGCGGTCCGCGCTGCATGTCGTGCCCGGTGCGCAGAGAAGCCGCGCCGGCGGCCGTTTAGCTCGCGATGTGCAACGTCTCGAACGGGTGCTTGAACGGGTCGTACGCCGGTGGGTGCGACAGGTTCGCGCGCGGGCAGCTTGCGAGAGTGAGGCCGGCGTAGCCCAGAGCGTCGTCGCAGAGCGACTCGATGGTCCAGCCGCACTCGACGCCGTGCGCGGTGATGGTCACCCGGTAGAGCGTGATGTCGTAGCGAGTCGGCGAGCCGTACGCCGACCCAATGGTGCCGACGAGCTTCGCGGTCC
>CAZEAM010000241.1:0-7483 GCA_964510285.1 uncultured Frankiaceae bacterium
GCACGCCCTGAGCCGTCGACCCGCCCTCCGACGCTCTCCCGCTCTCCGAGCCGCCCGGGCTGCTCGCGGATCTGTTCGCCCACCCTCAGCGCCTCGAGCGACTGCGCCGCCGCGGCGCGTCGGGACGCCGACCGCTCGCGCGCCATCTCGGACTCGCGCTCGGTCAGGGTTCGCCGCAGGCCGGCGTACTCGGAGAAATCGCCGAGGTGGCAGGTCATCGCCTCGCGGTAGCCGGCCAACGCCTCGTGGTTGCGGCGCACCTGCTTCGCCAGGCCGACGACCGCACGGTCGGCCTGGAACTGCGCGAACGAGGTCTCGAGCAGCTCCCGCGCGGCGGCTCGTCCCATCCGGCCGACCAGGTTGACCGCCATGTTGTACGACGGGCGGAAACTCGACCGCAGCGGGTAGGTGCGGGTCGAGGCGAGGCTCGCAACGTGCCGCGGGTCGAAGCCCGGCGTCCACAGCACCACGCCGTGACCTTCGACGTCGATCCCGCGACGACCGGCGCGGCCGGTCAGCTGGGTGTACTCCCCCGGCGTGAGGTCAACGTGCGCTTCGCCGTTCCACTTGACCAGCGACTCGAGAACGACGCTTCGAGCCGGCATGTTGATGCCGAGCGCGAGCGTCTCCGTCGCGAAGACGACCTTGAGCAGTCCGTCGACGAACAGCTGCTCGACCGCCTCCTTGAACACGGGCAGCATGCCGGCGTGGTGGGCAGCCACGCCGCGCTCGAGTCCGTCGAGCAGCTCGCCGTAACCGAGCACGGCGAGGTCGTCGTCGGGGATCCCCGCGGTGCGCGCGTCGAGCGTCGCGCGGATCACCTGACGGTCCTCGGGCGAGACGAGTCGCAGTCCGGCCCGCGTGCATTGGCGCACCGCAGCGTCGCAGCCGGCTCGGCTGAAGATGAACACGATCGCCGGGAGCAGCCCGTCGCGGTCCAGGCGGTCGACCACGTCGGGGCGGCGTGGCAGGTCCACCGGGCGGGGCCGCTTGCCGCCGCGCTGTGGTCGACGGCTGCGATCCATCTCGAACCGGGACTGCTGGGCCGCGAGGCGGGTGAGGTGCGGGTTGACCTCGTGCTGCTCCTCGTCCACGAACAGGTCGTGCAACTGGCCCCGGACCAGGACCGACTGCCAGAGCGGCACCGGTCGATGCTCCTCGACGATCACCGTCGTGTCCCCGCGGACCTCCTGCAGCCAAGCGCCGAACTCCTCCGCATTGCTCACCGTGGCCGACAGTGAGACGAGCTGGACCGAGCGTGGCAGGTGCAGGATCACCTCCTCCCACACCGCTCCGCGGAAGCGGTCGGCGAGGTAGTGCACCTCGTCCATCACCACTGCCGACAGCCCGATCAGCGTCGACGAGTCCGCGTAGAGCATGTTGCGGAGCACCTCGGTGGTCATCACGACCACCGGCGCCTCGCCGTTGACCGAGTTGTCCCCGGTCAGCAGACCCACCTGGTCTGCCCCGTAGCGCGCGACAAGGTCGTGGACCTTCTGGTTGGACAGCGCCTTGATCGGCGTTGTGTAGAAGCACTTCGCGCCGCCGGTCAGGGCGCGATGAACGGCGAACTCCCCGACCACGGTCTTGCCGGCCCCCGTCGGTGCAGCCACCAGGACGCCATGGCCGCCCTCGAGCGCCTCGCAGGCGCGCTGCTGGAAGTCGTCCAGGGCGAACGGGTAGCCGTCGAGGAACTCACGAAGGACGGGCGTCGACGCGCGCCGCCGCGCCGCGGCGTATTTCTCCGCCGGACTCGGCACCCGTTCAGCGTATGCCGCACGGGGCCGTCGCCAGTGTCACGGCACTAGGCCAGGACGCGAACCGCTCCCGCGACACACTCGCACCGGATCGGGAGGTCGGCGAGGTACTCGCCGTCCGCGTAGGCCGTCACGCCCGGCGAGGACAGCTCGATGACCTTGGCGCGGCGCATCGTGACCGCAGGGTGCGACTTGTGGGTGCCTTTGAAGACTTTCGGAAAGGTCTTGAGGAACTCCGGCTTGGTGACCGGGCCAAGCACCATGACGTCGAGCAGCCCGTCGGTGACATCCGCGTCGGGCAGCACCTGCATCCCGGCGCCGTAGGACTTCGCGTTGCCGACCGCAACCAGCATCGCGTCGGTGTGGATCTGCTCGCCGTCGATGACCAGGTCGAAGGGCAGGGGCGCGAAGACGCCGAGCTCGGCCACCATCGCGATGTTGTAGCGCATCCGGCCCTTGGGCCACGACATCCGGTTTGCCCGGTCGTTGACGCGCGAGTCGAAGCCCGCGCCCAGCACACAGCCGAACCACTTGTCGCCGACCAGGATCGCGTCCATCGGCCACGCCGCACCGTCGCGCAAGCGGTCGCTCACGACGCCGGCCGCCGCGACGGGATCCTTCGTCGGCAGCTTCAGCGTCGAGGCGAGGTCGTTGCCGGTGCCGGCCGGGACGATCCCGAGCGGGGTGTCCGTGCCGGCCACGGCATTGAGCGCGAGATGCACCATGCCGTCGCCGCCGAGCGCGACGAGAGCGTCCACGCCGTCGGCGACCGCTTTGCGCGCCACGGTGAGCGCATCCTCTGCGTCCACGCCGACCAGGATCGAGACACTCGCGCCGGACTCACGGATTCGGCCGGCGACGGCCGCGACCTGCTTGGCCGCGCGGCCCTTGCCCGCGCTCGGGTTGACGACAAGGGCGACGCTCGGTGCCGCCGTCACGATCCGTCCTTCACGCCATGCACCCCCGGGAACTACGCCGGCTCATACCGTCTGTTCGTCGTCGATCGCGGACAGCTCGTCGTCTGCGAGGTCACCGTAGAGCGGGGTCCGCCGGGCGACGCGCCGGTCATGGACCGTCGCGATCAACACCGCGACACCGTAGAGCAGACACATCGGGACCGAAAGGGCGAGCATGGTGAACGGGTCCTGGCTCGGTGTCGCGACCGCGGCGAACACGAAGATCGCGAAGATGATCGCCCGGGACCAGCCGCGCAGCCGCTCGGCGGACAGGACGCCGACCAGGTTGAGCATCACGACCAGCAGGGGCAGCTCGAAGGAGATCGCGAAGACCAGGACCATCCCCATGAAGAAGGACAGGTAGTTGTTGAACGGCAGCAGCGAGGCGATGTCACCGTTCGCGATGCCGAGCAGGAAGTGCAGGCTCTTCGGCAGCGTCAGGTAGGCGAACGCCGCGCCCATCGCGAACAGCAGGACCGATGCCGCGACGAACGTCGACGCGTAGCGGCGCTCGTGGCGATACAGGCCCGGGGTCACGAACCGCCACAGCTGGAACAGCCAGATCGGGGAGGCGGCGAGCACGCCGCAGTACAGCGAGAGCTTCAAGGTGACCGTGAACGGCTCGAGTACGCCGAACGCGACGAGCTTGCAGCTGCCGTCCAGCGCGCGGTACCTCGTCGGCAGGTCGCAGTACGGCTTTTCGATGAAGTGCAGGATGTGGCCGTGAAAGACGTAGGCAACGATCGTGGTGACGACGACCGCGATCAGTGACACGACGACGCGGTAGCGGAGTTCGGCGAGGTGCTCGCCGAGCGTCATGCGGCCGTCAGGCGACCGATCCCGATGCGCCCGCGCCGGGCGCGGCATCCTCACCGGCGTCGTGCAGGTGCCGGGCTAGCTGCTCGACGAGGTGGTCTGCTCGGCGTTCGCCGCATCAGCGTTGGCCGGTTGCGCCGACGCGAGCTCGGCCGGCGCGGCCGGCTTGTCGTCGTCGTGCAGGCCCTTGATCTCGGTCTTCATGATCCGCATCGAGCGGCCGAGCGACCGTGCGGCGTCGGGAAGCTTCTTCGAACCGAACAGCACGAGGATGACGACGGCGATGATGGCGATCTCGGGCCAACCGATGTCCATGGTCCGGTCCTCTCCTCGGACTCCAGATGCCGGAATCCCTCGGTTGGAGTCTACGCCCGGGTGGCTTGCATCAATGTGCCCTGCGGGCTTGGGCGGCCTGTTCCTTCGACAGCTGCTCGGTGGCGGCGGCGATCTTCTCCCCCGCGGCCTTCACGTCACGCGCCAGCTGGCGCACCTGCCGGTAGAGCCGGAACCCGACCGCGCCGAGCACGGCGATGCCGAGCACCCCGATCCCGACGTACAGTGCCACCCACACAACGGGCAGCGTACGGCGTGCGTGGCGGACCTGATCGTCCGCGGCCGCCCGGTCAGCGGTGGGCGGGGGTGCTGGCGCGTGCGGCGAGCATGTCGTCGCGGGTGAGCTGGAGCAGGAAGTCCAGCAGGTCGTCGTAGGTGAGCTCGGCGCCCGCCTTGGGCTCGAGCGCCTCGGCCGGAACGTCCCAGACCTCGGCCTGGACCCCGCCCGACATCAGCAGCGAGACGATGTGGTCGTCGGCCGGCTTGCGGACGGTCTCGACGCAGGACGGGCAGGTGAACGTGTAGTACGACAGCTGACCGTGGCTGCACACCCGTAGGCGGATGTCCTCATTCGTCAACTCGACCTCGCCACAGCTGGGGCACGAAGCCTTGATGGTCGTCACGTTCGCCGTCCTTAACTATCACCACCACCTGGGCGGGTGGCGATACCTACCTGTCGGCATTAAGAACGCTCGGCTTGACGCCAAGTCGTCGCTCAGATCTAGACGTCGTACGCCGCAAGGGCAGCAACCGCCGCATCCCGGACGTCTTGGGCGAGGTCTGGCGGATCGGTCAGGCGGGCCACGCCCGCCAGCCCGAGCGCCAGGCGACGAGCCCACGCATCGTCCCGCGAGCGGAGCTTGACGATCAGTCCGCCGTCGCCGCGCTCCTGCACGTGTTCGCACTGGTAGTAGTCCGCGGCCCACCGTGCGGCCGGGTCCAGCGAGAACGTGACGAGCCGATCTTCCGACGACGGTGTGAACAGCTCCGCGTCGAACGCCCGCGCCCGGACGTCCTGCGGGACGTCGATCGGGTCGTCCAGGATCGTCGCGTCGAGGACTCTGTCGAGGCGGAAGGTGCGCAGATCCTCCACCGCGTGGCACCAACCCGACAGGTACGCCGCGGCGTCGCTCGTGAACAGCCGGATCGGGTCGACATCGCGGTCGGTGGCCTCGTCTCGCGCCGGAACCCAGTAGCGCAGATGCACGCGGCGCGACTGGGCGATCGCATCGGTGATCGTGGTCACGATCGCGCCGTTGGTCGCGGTGCTCGGCGCCACGACCACCTTGTCGGCGGCCGGCACCCCGCCGGCGGCCGCCTCGAGCTTGCCGAGTGCCCGGTCGATGGCCGCGGTCGACACCAGCCCGGGAACGCCCGACAGCGCGCGCAACGCGGCGATCAGGGCGAGCGCCTCGTCGGCGGTGATCCGCAGCGGGCGCTCGATCGTCTCGGCGTTGGACAGGGTGACCCGGTCGCCGCGCCACTCGACGTCGATCAGGTCGCCCGGTCCGTAGCCGGGCAACCCGCACATCCAGAGCAGGTTCACGTCGGCACGAATCTGCGACTCCGTGACCTCGAACTCGCGTGCCACCTCGGCCACGGACGAGTCGGGGTGCGCCAACAGCCACGGCACGAGGGCCAGCAGCCGTGGCAGGTGGTCCGTCGCGCCGCTCATCCGTCGGTCTCCGCGAGGCGGCGCAGCCGCGACACGATGGCGTCCCGCGCTTCGGCGGGCGAGACGATCACCGCGTCACTGCCGTAGGACAGCACCTGCTCGGCGAGGCGGTGCGGGTCCGGGCAGGGCACGGTGACCACGTCCCATCCGTCACCGTCGGCGGCGACGTCGATCGTGACGCGGCGCAGACCCATCGCGCGGTCGTGCCGGACCCGCACCCGGGCGAGCTGGGGCTCGCTCTGCGGCGCATCCATCGTCGACACGAGCGCGACCAGGTCGATCCCCTCCGGGATCGTCACCGATCCGGGCTTGCCCTCCACGACCGGGTCCCCCACCACCCGGGAGAGCCGGAAGGCGCGTGACGCCCCGCGGTCGAGATCATGTCCGACGAGATACCACCGCCCGCGCCAGCAGACCACCCCCCACGGCTCTACCTTCCGCTGGGCCGGCTCGACGTCGTTCGCGCCGCGATAGGAGAACTTCAGCCGCTTGCCCTCTCGCAGCGCCTCGTGCACGGCGGGCAGTCCGGCCCCACCCGCGCCGAGCCGTGGCTGCAGGCCCTCGGGCAGCGGCGTGAGCGCGACCCCGGCCGCCTCGAGCTTGCGCAGCGTGCGGGCCGCGGTGGCGCCCTGCGAGGCCGACGACAACATCCGCGCCGCGAGCCCGAGTGCGGCTGCCTCGTCCGGCTCGAGGCGAACCTCGGGCAGCGCGTAGTCCGAGCGCGGGATCCGGTAGCCCTGCTCGTCGTCGAAGTGGCTGCTCGACCCGACCTCCAGCGGGATGCCCAGGTCGCGTAGGTCCTCCTTGTCCCGCTCGAACATCCGCTTGAACGCCTCGTCGCTCGGCGCGTCGGCGTACCCCGGGATGATCTCCCGCAGCCGCTCGGCGGTGAGGTACGCACGGGTGTGCAGCAGGCAGATGACCAGGTTCATCAGCCGCTCGGTGCGCTCCGCCGCCATGGCCGACGACGCTACCGCCCACAGCCGCGTCAGCGGGCGCACCGGCGCGGTGTCGAAATAGGCTCAGCCGCTGTGATCCGCTGGCGGGACGGGACCGTCACCGACGTCGTACGCCGTCGACCGGGCGCCACCGAGGTGCGCGTGGCGACCGCGGACGGCCCGGTTGATGCGCTGGCCTACCCGGACCTCGTGGGCGAACCGCAGGTGGGCGACCGGGTCCTGCTCAACACGACCGCGATCGCACTCGGCCTCGGCACGGGCGGGTTCGCGATGGTCATCGCGGTGCCGGACCGCCTGCCGGCCGACCGTGACGAGCCAGGACACGTGGTGAAGGCGCGCTACACGCCGATGCAGGCCACGGTCCTCGCCGTCGACGAGCAGGACTCCCCGCACCACGCCACGTTGCGCGACGCCGACTCGGTGGCCGGGATGCCCGTCGTGGTCGCGGACCTGCACTCGGCGCTTCCCGCCGTGCTGGCCGGCTTGCGCGACGGCGGCCGTGACCCGCGGGTGGTCTACGTGATGACCGACGGTGGGGCACTGCCGCTGGGCTTCTCCCGGTCGGTCGGCGAGCTTCGCGCGGCCGGGTGGCTCGCGGCCACCGTGACGGTCGGGCAGGCGTTCGGCGGTGACGTCGAGGCGGTGACCCTGCACTCCGGGCTGCTGGCGGCGCGCCACGTGCTGGGCGCGGACCTGGTGATCGTCACCCAGGGTCCGGGCAACCTCGGCACCGGTACCCGTTGGGGGTTCAGCGGGGTGGCCAGTGGCGAGGCGGTCAACGCGACCGCGGCGCTCGGTGGGCGGCCGGTCGCCGCGCTGCGGGTCAGCGAGGCCGACCCGCGCGACCGGCACCGCGGGGTGTCCCACCATTCGTTGACCGCGCTGGGCCGGGTGGCGCTGGCTCCGGCCGACGTCGCCGTCCGTCTACGTGCAGCGGCTGCTGAATCCCGCGTATGACGCGATCCATCGCGCGAGCCGTGGGTCGAA
>CAZEAM010000242.1:0-9164 GCA_964510285.1 uncultured Frankiaceae bacterium
GCGCGCCCTCCGCGCGGCCCGCACGCTACGCCGCGAGCTGCTCGCAATCGCCGCGACCCATCCGCAGATCGACGCCGCGATCGGGGTCTCCGCGGGCAGCGTCGTCGCCGGCAACATCGGCGCCGAGGAACGCTTCGAGTACACGGTGGTCGGGCCGCCGGTCAACGAAGCCGCCCGGCTCACCGACGAGGCGAAAGGTCGGCTCGGCCGGGTGCTGGCCAGCGAGGACGCGGTCGCCCGGGCCGGCGCCGAGGCGTCGTCATGGACCGTGCGCGAGGAGCTCCGGTTGCGGGGGTACGACGACCCGGTGCTGGTGTACGAACCGGCGGACTCAGCGCGCCAGCCGGCGCCCTCGCCCGCGTAGCCCGCCCGGTCTGGCATCGGGGATCGCGTCGGCCATCGCCGACCACCAGGTCGACACTCGCTGCATCGTCGACGGCGGAAGCAGCACGGCGCGCAGCCGGCGCCCCCGGGACCGGCGCCGCCGCAGCGCGGACCGGACCGTTCGCAGGTCCGGGGCGAGCGACCTGCCGGGGCTGGCCGGACCGGCCGAGTAGCGATGTTCCTCCTCGGCCCGGGTCAGCCGGCCCAGCGCGGCGCGCACCTCCTGCGACGCGGTCAGCCAGCGGCCGATGGCGTAGGCGGACTGGCGCGGGGACCGGTCGTCCGACCACGGACCGCCGGCGTCGATGGTGCTGTCCCGTAACTCCGCCCAGGCGGCATCGGGCGACGGACGTGGGCCGCGCAGGACGATCATGCGCCGACGTCGGGTCAGCACGCGAGCCGAACCGGGTGCGAGCAGCGCGAGCAGGACGAGCGCGCCGGCGACCACCCACCAGGTGCCGGCGAAGGAGCTCGGGTGCGTCGTGCTGGTTGCCGCGTCGCTCTTCCCGCCGGCGGCAGAACCCTTGCCGTTGTTCCGGTCTGGCGCGCCGGGCTTGCGGATCGGGTTGTCGATGCCGGTCTTGGCCGGGTGCTTGCCACCGTGATGGTTCGGCACCGCGCGGGCGTAGGTCGGCGTGACGGTCTGGCCGTCGGTGCGCGGCGTCGGCTCGAACGGCAGCCACCCGTACTGCGAGAAGTACAGCTCCGGCCAGGCGTGCGCGTCGTGCGTCGTGACCAGCCACTCGCCGTCGGCCTGACGAGTGCCCGGCGTGAAGCCGACCGCGACGCGGGACGGGATGCCGACCAGGCGGGCCATGACCGCCATCGCGGTGGCGTACTGCTGGCAGAAGCCCGCGCGGCTGACGGTCAGGAAGTAGGTCAGCGAGTCGACGTCGCCGGGCGCCGCCGGCGGGTGCGTGGTGTAGGAGAACCGGTTGCCGGTCAGGAACCGCTGGATGTCCAGCGCGGCATCGAACTTGCTCTCCGCGCCGGCGACCACCTGCCGGGTGAGCTGGCGGACCGCGGGCGACACGTTCGGCGTCTCGAGGTCGCCCGGCGGCAGGCCGGTCGGCGTCGACTGGTCGCGGGCGAGCTGCGCCGGCGACGGCAGGTTCGGCGAGCTGGTCACGGTGTAGCGCAGGTCCGAGGTGGTGTCACTCGCGGAGAACGCGGTGGCGGTCACCGGGTCGTAACGCCAGTCGCCGGCCACGTCGACCGCGGTTGCGACGGTCGGCATCGGCAGCCAACGGAACGCGAAGCTTCGGGCCACCGCGATCTTGGTCGTCACCACCTGCTCGGACGGCGACAGGACACCGAGCCCGTTGCCCACCCGGGCTTTCGGATCGGCGTTGAGCGCCTTCGCGGTGAACGCCCCCGCCGAGTACTGGTCGAGTGACGTCATCCGCAGGTACGTCGGGTTCGGCGACGACGTCGTGTAGCCGAGCACCGGAGCGTTCAGGCTGCTGGTCAGGTCGTGGTTCACCGAGACGATCGGGTCGATGGTGGTGACGCTTCCACCACCTCCGTGGCCGCCGCTCCCGCTGCCCCCGGCGTGCCCACCGAACCCGGCGTGGATCCCGGGGATCGCCAGCGGGATGACGACGCTCACCCCGATCGCCGCCGCGCCGACCCGGCGCCCGAGGGAGGCGGGCGCCGACGGCAGCAGGTTCTCGGCCGAGCGCGTCGGTGCGGGGCGCGCGTGGTTGCCCGCTCCCATCGCCGCGCCCCAGCGGTTGACCCGTTCCCGGCTGTCGGCGTAGAGCAGCATCAGGAAGCCCGCCGCGGCGGGGACGAAGGCCACGGCGCTGACCCCGTTGCGGCTCGTGGCCGCGCAGACCGTGAACAGGGCGAGCAGCGGGATGCCGGCGATCGCCGCCCGCCGCAACGTGACGGTGAGCAGGTCGACCACGAGGGCCACGACCGCGGTCCCGACGACGGTGATCAGCACGAGACCGTGGTGGGTGGGCACCGGCGGCGGGAGCTTGCGGATGTCGGTGAAGCCGGCGCGGGCCAGATGGTTGAGGACGTGCAACGACGCGCGGTCGGGAATGAAGCCGAGCTTGGCTTCCGGGCGCGCGTACAGCCAGGTCACCCACAGCAGTACGGCGGCGGCCGCGGTCAGCGGCTCCAGCACGGACGGCAACGGTGACCACCGGATCAGCGCGCACGACGCGGAGACCAGGAACACCCCGATGAGCACCGGGAAGAACCAGGCGCTCGAGGAGAAGACGGCGGTCAACGTCAATGTCGAAGCCATCGTCGCGACCATCGCGTAGACGGTCAGGCGCAGCGGGCCGCTCACTGGGCCACGGCCGTCTCGGTGACCGCGGGTTCAGGCGGGGCAGTGGCGCTCAGGTCGCCCCAGAGCCGGGCGATGGAGTCACCGCGTCGTACCTCGACGACCCGCCAGCCGGCCGCAGCGAGCAACCCGACCGCGAGCCTGTGGTCACTGGTCCGAGCCGTCGTCGGCGCGGGCGCCCACGTGTCGGTGTCGAGCATGAAGACGACACCGGTGCAGCGGTCGGCCGCTCGCAGCCGCGCCAGACGTTCGGCGTCCTCGGCCTGGATCGTGCCGACGATCGCGACGATCAGCCCTTGGCCGCCGACCCGTCGCGTCGAGTCGACCCCGACGTGAAGGGTCTGTCCGGTCGACGGCTCGAGCGCCGCGAGGACATCGAGCATCGCGCCGTCGAAGCCGGCGGCACCCAGCGTCGACGACGACACCTCGCCACCGGTGTCGGTGACCAGTCGGACGTCGAAGCCCCGCTGCGCCAGGTGCCGGCTGACCGATGCCGCCGCCGAGATCGCCCACTCCAGCGACGACGCGGGTCCCTCGCCGCGATGCGCGACCAGCCGTGCGTCGAGCAGCACCGCCGCGCGGCTCTCCCACGGCTGCTCCTCGCGGCGGACGGTGAGCTCGCCGCGCCGCGCGGTCGTCCGCCAGTGGATGCGACGCAGGTCGTCCCCGTGCCGGTACTCGCGGGTCGCGACGTCGTCGTCGCCGTGCGTGGACACCGCCCGGTTCGTGCTCTGGCCGGCGCCACCCCACTCGCCACGCAGCGCAGTGTCCGGAAGCGCCTCGACGTGCGGGGTGACCACGAGGGTGTCGACGGTCGTGAAGGCCCGGGGAAGCTCGCACAACCCGAACGGGTCGAGCAGCCGCACCGTCAGCGGGCCGACGTTGTAGCGGCCGCGCGCCTCGCCGTTGATGTGGTAGCCCACGTCGATGGGCCGTCGGGGCGCGAGCCGCTCGACCACGACCCGCGGCCGGCCGCCGAGCAGATAGGGAATGGTGTCCTCGATCAGCAGCAGCCCGGTGGGCAGGCGGGAGACGTTCTCGATCCGCAGCACGGCGCGGGCCCGCCCGCCCGCGGCCAGCCGAGGCGGCTCGAGTCGGCGCGTGCAGGTGAGCCGGAACCGGGTCCGTACGACGAGCACCCCCGCGATCAGCGGAAGCGCGAGCAACAGCAGGCCGAGGCGCAGCAGATCGGTTTCCTTGAGCGCGCCCCCGGACAGCGCCGCGGTCGCGCCGGCCGCCAGGGTGCAGCGACCGCGAAGGGTCAGCGAGCGAAGTGCGAGGCGAAGCACCGTCGTGGCCGTCAGGCCATGCGGCGCGCGGAGGCGGCCGGCACGGGCACGGCGGCCAGGATGTCGGCCAGCACGGCCGTCACGGGGCGTCGCGCGATCTGGGCATCGGCGGACAGCAGGAGTCGGTGCGCGAGGACGGGTTCGGCCAGCGCCTGGAGGTCGTCGGGAAGCACGTAGTCGCGCTCGTCGAGCGCCGCGATCGCGCGTCCGGCACGCAGCAGGTGCAGGGTCGCCCGCGGCGAGGCGCCGAGCCGGAAGTCCGGGTGGTCCCGGGTGGCGGTGACCAGGTCGACCGCGTAGCGGCGAACGCTGTCGGCGACGTGGATCTGGCGGACCCCTTCGATCAGCTTGGCGACCTCGAGGTCGTCGGTGACCGGCTCGAGGTAGTCCAGCGGCTCACCCGCGCCGTGGGTGTCGATCATGGCCAGCTCGGCGTCGGCGGACGGGTAGCCGAGCGCGATCCGGGCGGTGAACCGGTCGCGCTGCGCCTCGGGCAGCGGGTAGGTGCCCTCCATCTCGATCGGGTTCTGCGTCGCGACCACCATGAACGGCGCATCGAGGGCGTAGGTGATGCCGTCGACGGTGACCTGGCGCTCCTCCATGCACTCGAGCAGCGCCGACTGGGTCTTCGGGGAGGCCCGGTTGATCTCGTCGCCCACCACGATGTTGGCGAAGATCGCCCCTGGCTTGAACTCGAACTCCCGGGTGTTCTGGTTGTAGACCGACACCCCGGTCACGTCGCTGGGCAGCAGGTCCGGCGTGAACTGGACGCGGCGTACCGAGCAGTCGATTGCTCGCGCAAGTGCTTTGGCGAGCATCGTCTTGCCGACACCCGGCACGTCCTCGACCAGCAGGTGGCCCTCCGCGAGCAGGACCGCGACCGCGAGCTGGATCTCGCCGGCCTTGCCCTCGATCACGCTCTCGACCGCCTGCGCGATGCGGGCGCCGGTCGCGGCGATCTCCCGGGCCTGGGGCCCGGCGCTGGCGCGGGCGCTGCTACGCGCCGCCGATCGGCCGGGGCCCCTGCCAGACGACGCCGCCACCGCCACTCCTCCTGCGCACGTTCCCGAGCGCCAAGTCTGTCACAGCCCGCAGCGGGGCCGAGTGGAGGAAATTGCGGTCTAGGTGGTTGACAGGGGAGTGAAGTGGAGTAGCGTGGCGCGCTATGGGGAGCG
Source organism: uncultured Frankiaceae bacterium (assembly GCA_964510285.1). GTDB lineage: Bacteria > Actinomycetota > Actinomycetes > JAFAQI01 > JAFAQI01 > DASZTV01. The sequence continues at coordinate 5,148 of CAZEAM010000242.1, forward strand.
TGGTGGTGGAGTTGCCCGCACCACGCACCGAGTCGCCGCGGGGAGGTGGAGCGTGTTCCTCGGCACGTTCACGCCCCGCTTGGACGAGAAGGGCCGGCTGTTCCTGCCGGCCAAGTTCCGCGACGAGCTCGCGGCGGGTCTCGTGATCGCCCCCGGCCAGGAGCGGTGCCTGCGGGTGTTCCCCATGGCCGAGTGGATCCGGCTCACCGAGCGGGCCCGCGAGGCGCCGATGGCGCTGCGCGAGACCCGCGACTTCCACCGGATGGCGTTCGGCGACGCACACGACGAGGTCCCGGACCGGCAGGGGCGGGTCACCGTCCCGCCTGCGCTTCGGGACTACGCCGGGCTGACCCGCGACGTCGCGGTGGTCGGCCTCAACATCTATCTCGAGATCTGGGACGAGCCCGCCTGGCGTGACTACCACGCCGGCCAGCGCGAGGCGTACTCCTCGCTGTCCGAGCGGGAGGTGCCGGGGATCTTCTAGGCCCGCATGAAACCACCCGTCCTGCCCGCCAACCGGTGTGTGTCGTGGCCCCTGCCGACGACCCCTGAGATCACTTCCCCGGTCTCAGGCGTCGGCGGCGGGGACCAGGCCACACACCGACGTCCGAGCCCCACCAGCCCGCCACGAAAGGACGTCATGACAAGCCCCGCCCCGCACGTGCCGGTGCTGCTCGACCGGGTGCTCGAGCTGCTCGAGCCGGTGGCCGGGGGAGCGGGCGCGGTCGTCGTCGACGCGACGGTCGGGCTCGGCGGTCACGCGGCGGCGCTGCTCGAGCGCCACCCCGAGCTGCGCATGATCGGCGTCGACCGCGACCCCGCGGCGCTGGCCAGCAGCGAACGGCGGCTCGCGGCGCATCGAGACCGGGTCCGGCTGGTGCACGGCGTGTACGACTCGTTGCCGCAGATCCTCGAGGCAGCCGGCGTCGATCACGTCGACGGCGTGCTGTTCGACCTCGGGGTGTCGTCCATGCAGCTCGACGACGACGAGCGCGGCTTCGCCTACTCGCGGGACACCGCGCTCGACATGCGGATGGACCCGACCCGCGGTCGCACCGCGGCCGACGTCGTCAACGGGTACTCCGCCGGCGAGCTGGCCCGGATCCTGCGCGAGTACGGCGAGGAGCGCTTCGCCCGCCGGATCGCGGAGGCCATCGTTCGCGAGCGGCAGTCTGCACCGCTCACCTCGTCGATGCGGCTGGCGCAGCTGGTCCGCGACGCGGTGCCGGCGGCCACCCGGCGTACCGGCGGCAACCCCGCGAAGCGCACCTTCCAGGCGCTGCGGATCGAGGTCAACGACGAGCTCGGCGTGCTCGAGCGGGCACTGCCCGCGGCGGTCACCGCGCTGCGGGTCGGCGGTCGGCTCGTCGTGTTGGCCTACCAGTCGCTCGAGGACCGCATCGTCAAGCGCACGTTCGCGGCCGGCTCCACCGCAACCGCACCGGTCGACCTGCCGGTGGTGCCGGAAGCCGACCAGCCGCAGCTGCGGTTGCTGACCCGCGGTGCCGAGCAGGCCTCCGACGCGGAGATCGCGGCGAACCCGCGCGCCGCCTCGGTCCGGCTGCGTGCCGTCGAGCGAGTGAGGGACGCGGCCTGATGAGCACGACTGCCGCCCTTCGCAAGCCGCTGCCGGCGCGCGCGCCGTCGCGGACCCGCCCGCGCCTCATCGTCCTGGCCGCGCCCCGGTCGGCCAGCAAGGCTCCGTTCGTCGTCCTCGTCGGTGGGCTGCTGCTCGCCGGCCTGCTGTCGTTGCTGATGCTGCACACCCTCGCGGCGCAGGACTCGTTCCGGCAGACCTCGCTGCAGCAGAAGCTGGCCAAGCTGACCGACACCGAGCAGCGACTCGAGCAGCAGGTGCAGCTCGACTCGGGCCCCTCCCTGTTGCGCAAGCGGGCGATCGCGCTGGGCATGGTGCCGTCGGAGATCACCCACTACCGGCAGCTGGCCAACGGTCGCACCGTCGCCCACGAGGTCGCCGCGACGGCGGCGAAGCAACCCGAAGCGGCGGGCGGATGACGGCGTCGCGAAGGCCACGGCCCGCACCGCGCCGCCAGCGCCCGAGCGTGCGGCGCCGGCTGTCCGCCGTACTGGTCGTCACGATGATGCTGATGTCGCTGATCGCGGCTCGGCTGGTCCAGCTGCAAGGGGTCGACCGCGAGACCTACGCCGTCGCCGCGGCAGCGCAGCGGCTGCACACCGTAACCCTCACCGCCACCCGCGGCACGATCACCGACCGCAACGGCCACCCGCTGGCCGAGACGGTCGATGCCCGCGACATCGTCGCCGACCCGAGCGTCATCTCCGACCCGGTCAAGGAGGCCGAGGCACTGGCCCCGGTGCTGCACATCAAGCGCGCGACGCTGGAACGTGAGCTGTCCGGTGACGGCCAGTACGCGCGGCTGGTCGCCGCCGCCTCACCGGAGCTCGGCGACGCAGTCGACGCGCTCGAGCTGCCGGGAATCAGCACTCCGGATGCCAGCCGGCGGATCTACCCCGACGGCGCGCTGGCCGCCAACGTCGTCGGCTTCGTCGGCGCGTCGGGAAAGGGCCTCGGCGGGCTCGAGCTGTCCTACGAGCGACAGCTCGCCGGACGAAACGGGGTGGCGCACTACGAGCTCGGCGCCGACGGGATCCCGATCCCGGACGGTCGCGACGTCGTGACCGAGCCGAAGGCGGGCGAGGGCCTGCGGCTGACCCTGCAACGCGACATCCAGTTCGATGCCCAGCGCGCCATCGCGGCCCAGGTGAAGGCGACGCACGCGCTGTCCGGGACCGTCGTCGTGATGAACCCGCGCAACGGCCAGATCCTCGCGCTGGCCGTCGCACCGACCTTCAACCCCAACGACCTGAGCAAGGCCAACGCCGCCGACCTCGGCGATCCTGCGGTGAGCGACGCCTACGAGCCGGGCAGCGTGATCAAGGCGGTGACCGTCTCGGGGGCGCTGCAGAGCGGTCTGGTGACGCCGAAGTCGAAGTTCGTGATCCCGAACACGTACCGGTACGGCGGCACGACTTTCCATGACGCGGAGAGCCACGGCACCGAGCACCTCACGTTGACCGGAATCCTCGCCTACTCGAGCAACATCGGAGCGATCCAGGTCGCGAAGCGGCTCGGTGAGCAGCGCCTCTACGACTACCTGCGCGCGTTCGGCCTGGGACAGGTGACCGGTGTCGGGCTTCCCGGTGAGAGTGCCGGCCTGTTGCCGCCGGTCGACCAGTGGTCGGCGACGACGCTGCCGACTCTCGCGTTCGGCCAGGGCCTGAGCGTCACCGCGATGCAGGTCGCGAGCATCTACTCGACCATCGCCAACGACGGCGTACGCGTGACCCCCACGATCGTCAAGGGCACGGTCGGCAGCGACGGGCACTTCAGCCGCGCCCGCGTGCCGGCTCGCCACGAGGTGCTCAGCCCGGACGTGGCCGCGAAGATGCGCCAGATCCTCGAGTCGGTAACCACCGACGAGGGCACCGCGCCGGCCGCGCGGATCGCGGGATATCGCATCGCCGGCAAGACCGGTACCGCGAACCGCTCCAACGGTCACGGCGGCTACACCGGTGCCGGGTACGACGCGAGCTTCGTCGGCATGGTGCCGGCCGACGACCCTAAGCTGGTGTGCGCGGTCGTGCTGGAGCGGCCGGTCCGCGGCTACTTCGGTGGGCTGGTCGCCGCGCCGGTCTTCAAGACGGTGATGTCGTTCGCGCTGCGGACCCTCGGCATCCCGCCGACGTTCACCAAGCCGGCCAAGGCCAAGCTCACCTGGTAGCCCGGTAGCGTCCCGGGGCGATGCCTGACCTCCCGATCCGGCCTTCCGTGGTGACCCGGAAGCCGGTCTCCGACCTGCTCGAGCGCCTTCGGCGTGGCGGGCTCGCCGGAGCGCGCATCGACGGGGACCCCACGACCACCGTGTCCGGGATCACGCATGACTCGCGCGGTGTGCAGCCGAACGACCTGTACGTCGCGCGGGCTGGGGCGAGGACGCACGGGATCGCACACCTGTCCCAGGCCATCAGCAACGG
>CAZEAM010000243.1:0-1666 GCA_964510285.1 uncultured Frankiaceae bacterium
GTCCGACGCGGCCCAGCCCGGCGTCCGGGTGCGGGTCCGCTTTGCGGGCGCGCTGGTCGGGGGCATCATTCTCGAGCGCCGTGCCGAGACCGAGCACGACGGCCGGATGTCATATCTCGAGCGGGTCCTCGGCGCCGAGCCGGTGCTGCTGCCCGACGTCGCCGCCGTCGCCCGTGAGGTCGCAGACCGGTGGGCCGGCAGCCTCGCGGATGTCACCCGGCTCGCCGTACCGCCTCGACACGCGACGGCGGAGCGGGTGAAGAGCAAGCCCACGGAGACTGTGGTCTCGCCGCCATCACCGACCGCGCTCGGACGGTACGCCGGCGGCCCGGAGCTGTTGCGGGAGCTCGCGACCGGTACGGCGCGGCGGGTGTGGACTGCGTTGCCCGGCGAGTGGCAGGCCGAGGTCGCTGCCGCCGCAGCGGCGGCGGTGTCCGCGAACCGTGGCGTCGTGATCGTCGTACCGGACGCACGTGACGTGGACGGGATGGACCGTGCGCTGCTGGCCGCGCTCGGTGAAGGGCATCACGTCGCGTTGACCGCCGAGCTCGGGCCGGAGGAGCGGTACCGGCGGTTCCTCGCGGTCTCCCGAGGCGCCGTCCGGTGTGTGGTCGGTACCCGCGCCGCGGTCTGGGCGCCGGTGCACGACCTCGGGCTGATCGTGATCTGGGATGACGGTGACGACCTGCTGGCCGAGCCGCGCGCGCCGTACTGTCACGCCCGCGACGTCGGCGTGCTCCGCGCCCACCGTGCGGGAGCATCGATGCTGCTCGCCGGACACGCCGTCACCGCCGAGGGGGCGCAGCTGCTCGCGACCGGGTGGGCGAGCGAGCTCGGACCCACCGCGCCGGCCCGGACCCACGACCTGCCCGCGATCCGGGCGTCGGGAAGCGACGAGGAGCTCGCCGAGGACGAGGCGGCGCGCGCCGCTCGCCTGCCGACGATCGGATGGCGGACGGCGAAGGACGCGTTGCAGACCGGGCCGGTGCTGATCCAGGTGCCCAGGCAGGGCTACCTCCCGGCGCTGGCCTGCTCGAGCTGCCGGCGTACGGCGCACTGCAAGCGCTGCGCCGGCCCGCTGGCGCGGACCGAAGAGCAGGGCGCGCCGGTGTGCCGCTGGTGCGGCACCACCGCGACGGCGTGGCGCTGCCCGCACTGCGCGGCCCACACGCTGCGCGCGGTCGTGGTCGGAGCACGGCGTACCGCGGAGGAGCTGGGCCGGGTGTTTCCGGGCTTTCCGGTCAAGACGTCTGGTGGCGGCAAGGTGCTCGCCCGCGTCACGAGCCAGCCGGCGATCGTGGTCGCCACCCCCGGCGCGGAGCCGGTCGCCGACGGTGGCTACGCGGCGGCAGTGCTGCTCGACGGCTGGCTGATGTTGTCGCGACCGGACCTGCGGGCGGGCGAGGAGGCGCTGCGGCGATGGCTCAACGCCGCGAGCCTGGTGCGCAGCAGCGGTGCCGGCGGTCGCGTCGTGGTGGTGGCACCCAACGAGCTGCGGCCCGTGCAGGCGCTGTTGCGCTGGCAGCCGCGGTGGCATGCCGAACGCGAGCTCGAGGATCGTCGCGCGTTGCACCTGCCGCCGGCCGGCCGGATGGCTGCCCTCACCGGTTCGCCGGATGCCGTGGCGGATCTGCTCGCGTCAGCCGCGCTGCCGCCGGCCGCCGAG
>CAZEAM010000244.1:0-14424 GCA_964510285.1 uncultured Frankiaceae bacterium
CTGCTGCGTGATCGACGCAGGCAGACCCAGGCCGTCAACGTTGCACAGGCTGATGCCGTTGGTGTCGAGCTGGGCGCACAGCGCGTCCGCCGCGTTGATCTTGATCAGCGGCTTGGTGCCCGACGTGGTCGCCTTCGCCTCGCCGGCGATGCCGTTGGCGAACGCGGTCGCCGAGTTGTGGAAGCCGGTGATCGACAGCAGTCCGCCGAGGATGTTGACGTCGACGAGGCCCATCGTGCTCTTCGACTGCACGCCGTTCGCGAACGGCGCGACACTCTGGCCGGTGTCGTGAACGACGAGGCTCACCAGCGGCGTGGTGCCGAGGTGGTCGACCAGGTTGGTCACCTTCGCCAGGACCGCGTTGACCGTGTTCGTGACGGTGTCGACCGCCTCGCCCACGACCGGGGTGGTCTTGGTGATGTTCTGCAGCGTCGAGAGCACCTGGTCGACCGTGTTCTGCAGGGTGTCGGTCAGGTGGGTCGAGTCGAGCAGGTTCTGGACCTGGTTGACCGTCTGCGCGCCGAGCAGGTCGTTGCCGGTGCCGATGTTCGCCCGGACCGTCTTGGCGGCCGAGCTCGTGGCGTCGGTCGACTTGACCAGGTTGGCCACCAGGCTGCCGATGGACAGGTCTGCGAGCGGCTTGGCCGGGATGTCCAGCAGCGACTTCTCGGCGTGCGACACCGTGTCCAGGGCGACCGACACCGTGCGGTTGAGGTCGACGTGAAGGGTCTTCTGCAGGGTGTCGACGAGGGTGCCGGTAATCAGGCTGGCCGTCGAGGTCGCGATCGCCGACTTGTTGCTCGCGAGGTGCAGCGGGTCGTGTAGAGCCTTGCCCTGAAGGTGGATCAGGTTGAGGCTGAGCGGGTTGGGGAGCAGGGGGAGCTTGACGGGCAGGTTGATGTTGAGCCCGAGTGCGTTGCCCTGGGCCTGGCCGGCGTAGTACGCCGGGGCCTTGTGGGTTGCCGCTGCCGCCGGCGAGGCGGTGGCCACGGCCGCCAACGTTGTGGTGCTGGCGAGCGCGAATGCGCCGAGGGCGACACCACGGCGCCTTCTCATGCTGGGCATGCCATTACCTCCATAAGTCCGGCGGTTACCGGAACAGGTGCTGCCTTGAGCGTTAGGAACACGTTTCCGATCCATGCGGCCTTCGGCAGACGGCCGTCGCCGTCACTCGCGTACAACGACTGACCCCCGACGGGGTGACGGGCCGAATGCCTCATGCGGCAGTGATCGGCAGGGTAGGCGCAAAACTGGACATTGTTTGCGGAACTGGTCCAGACACGCCAGGAAACGGCAAGAGGAGGAGGAACTCGGACTCCTGCTCCACCCGTGTCAGGGCGGCGGGGTCAGCGGCCGCTGAGCAGGTTGGTGAGCGTGCTGAGCAGCGGGAGCGGTGACAGGGTCGGCAGCAGGCCGCCGGACTTCTTGCCGGTCTTGTGGTTCAGCAGCGGCGGCAAGGTCGGGAGCTCGGTCGGCAGGATGCCGGTCGGGAGCAGGCCGGGCCGGTGCGTGGCCGCCTTCGACGGGGACGCAGAGGGCGCCGGGCTCGACGGCGTCGTGGACCGGGTGGCGGTCGGCGACGGGCTCGGGGAGGTGGACTTCCTCGGCGTCGGCGACGCTTTCGGCTGCTGCCCCGAGACGATGCACTTGAGGCAGGTTGTCCCGCTGACCGACTCGACCTGCTGGGCCACCCCGGTCAGCAGCGTGAGCGAATAGGTGGTCTGGGCGCGCAGCTGGTCGCCCGCGGCCTCGCCGAATCGGGCCAGCTCGGCGTACTGCTCGCGGGTGAACGCCACGAGGTCGGCCAGCGGGTCGTTCTCGCCGCTGGAACGGTAGGCGTTGATCAGGTCGGTCGAGCCCTCACGGGTCTCCTGGTTCATTGCCCGAAGGGTGGACGCTGTGTACCGCGAGTCAGGTCCGAGCGCCTGCGCCTCGTCGAGCCGGGCGCGCGCGAAGTCGAGGTGGCGTTCGCCCTTCGCCGCCGGGCCGGACGCGAGCCAGAGCTGGACCGCCTCGGTCGCCCGCTTGAGGTCGTAGAACGGGCTGCCGGGCAGGGAGTGCGCAGCGGCCACGCCGACGCCCGAGATCGACGTCACGACCGCGACCGAGCCGACGAGGGCCGACGCGCGGCGACTGACCCGGCGGGAGGTCGCTCTGGCCCGGGAGGTGATGCCACCACCTGGTGGCGCGGACGCTGCTTGCAGGTTCGCCGCGGCGACCAGTTGCTGGCGCATCGTGTGGCGGGCTTCCGCGGACAGCGGCGCCGGGGCGGCGATTCGTGCGGCGGAGCGGAGCGCGGCGCCGAGAGCCACCTCGTGGCGCATCGGCGACTCGTCCGTGCTGACCTGCAGCACGGGCGCGTCAAGGTCGATCAGGCGGGCGAAGCGCTCGGAGGCGCGGTGGGAAGTCAGGGTGTTCATTTGTCCTCCGCCCTTTCCGCCGTCCGACGGACGGCTCGCAAGCTGCGCCGGCTCATGCCACGAGATCCGAGGGGAGCAGGCGGCCCAGAGCCTTGACCGCCCGGTACTGCAGAGCCTTCACAGCACCTTCGTTCTTGCCGAGAATCGCTGCGGTCTCGGCGACGGACATTCCCTGGAGGAACCGCAGCACGATGCACTCCTGCTGTTCCTGGCCGAGTTGGCGTACGGCGGCGAGGAGGGCCGCGTTCGTGATGCCGGTGAGGACCTCGTTCTCGGGGCCTTCCGCCCGGCTGTCACCGCCCGCGTCGATCACGTCAGGCGTGGACTGCTCGAGCTTGTAACGGCTGGATTTGAAGTGGTCGGCGATCAGGTTGCGGGCGATGGTCACGAGCCAGGCCCCGAAGTCGCGCCCTTGCCAGGTGAAGCTCCCGATCCGGCGCAGCGCCCGCAGAAACGTCTCGCTGGTGAGGTCCTCGGCCAGTGCGTGGTTGCCGACCCGGTGGGAGATGTAGCGGTGGACCAGGTCGACGTAGGCGTCGTACAGCTCGCCGAACGCCTCGCCGTCGCCTTGCTGGGCTCGCTTGACCGTAGCCATGATCACGGCCTGCTGGCTGCTCGGCTCCGGGGAGGGCGTCGGGCTCGGGATCCTCGGCGCTGCCTCCTGGCCCCGCGCCGGCGCCTCGCCCTGCGAGGTCGCCGTGCGGGCGGCGCGCGGCTGAGGGATGGACCGGAAGGCCGCATGTGCGCGTACGCCGGGCAGCGGGTCGCGGGCCATCGAGACGGCGAGGCGAAGCGCCGCGAGTCCGTCCGGACTCACCGATTGGCGCGCTCCCACCAGGCACGGCTGCACGCTTGTCATGACACACCGGGCGAAGTGGACCGGACCATGGCGAATCCGGGCTATTTCTGACTAGTCACTTTCACCACCCGCACCCTCGTGCCGGGGCCGCAGACGAGACGTCGCGGCCCGCACGAACGCGCGCCGGGCCGTAAGGTCGAAGCATGGCAGCCGGCGACCGAAACCGGCTTCCGGCCGCGTCCCGCCCGCTGATCCGCCGCAGCGCCGCAGCGGCGATCGCGGCCCGGCGGCGACGTGCCGCGCATGTGCGGCGGCGCCGGCGTCAGGTGCTCGGCTGGCTGACGCTGGCCGTCGCCGTCGGCTTGTCCAGCTTCGCGGCGGGCCTGCTCGCGGCGCCGCTCAACTACGACTTCCAGCCGGTGCCGCCGAAGTCGGTGCTGCTCGTCGATGCGAGCGGCCATGCGTTCGCGACGATCCACGCGCCGCAGATCGAACATCCCGTGCCGGCGTCGGACATCCCGCTCGTGATGCGCCAGGCGATGGTCGCCGCCGAGGACAAGAGCTTCTACTCCAACTCGGGGATCGACCCGCTGGCGATCCTGCGTGCCGCTTGGCGCGACATCACGGGAGCGGAACTGCAAGGCGGATCGACCATCACGCAGCAGTACGTGAAGAACGTCTACACCGGCCGGGAGCAGACCCCGCTGCGGAAGCTGCGCGAGGCCGCGCTGGCGATCCGGCTCGAACACCACCTGTCGAAGTCGCAGATCCTGACCCGCTACCTCAACACCCTGTACCTAGGCAACGGCACGGCGGGTGTCGACTCGGCGAGCCGGTTCTACTTCGGCGTGCCGATCGACCGGATCGACTACAACAAGAAGACCGGCCAGGACGACCCGACGCTCGGCCTGGCGCGGGCCGCGACGCTCGCCGGCATCGCCCCCGCTCCCTCGGTCTGGAACCCGCTCAACGACCCGAAGCAGACCCGGGTCCGAGAGCTGTACGTGCTCAACCAGATGCTGATTGCCGGTTACATCACCTCCCAGCAGGCCGGGGACGCGTACGGCGACTCGCTACCGCCGATCGTGGCCAAGTCCGAGCCGGCCGCGCAGACGATCGCTCCCGAGTTCCGTGACCTGGTCGCGCAGGACCTGCAGCATTACGGCGACTCGACCTTGTTCGAGTCGGGCGGGATGCGGGTCAAGACGACCCTCGACCTGAACCTGCAGCAGGCCGCGGTCAAGGCGCTGCACGAGGTGCTGCCGGAGTCGAAGGGGCTCGACGCAGCGGTCGTCGCGGTCGACCCGCGCAACGGGGACCTGCGCGCGATCACCGAGAAGAAGGTCGGTGGGTACGTCGAGAACGGCGAGGATCTCGCCGACCCGCCGCCCGGAAGCATCAACCGCTCATCGGGCTCGACCATCAAGCCGTTCACCTTGGCGGTCGCGCTCGAGCACGGGCACACCCTCGGCGAGACGCACTACGCGCCGGAGTGCGTCCAGGTCGCCGTGGGCTACCGGCCGTGCAACGCGGAGGGCGGCGCAGGCACCTACAGCCTCGAGAGCGCGCTGGTGCGTTCCATCAACACGGTGTTCGCACCGCTCGGGGTCGAGGTCGGGCTCAAGCGGATCGTGCATTTCGCCGAACGAGCCGGGCTCGAGGTCGGGCACATCGACTCCGGCCGGACCTGCGGGCTGCGCAAGGGCAGGATCTGTCCGTCGTACGCGCTCGGCATCCCGATCAGCCCGCTGTCGCTGTCATCGGCGTACGGCTCGTTCGTCAATCACGGCGTGCATCATCCGGTGCGCACGGTGCTGTCGGTGCGTACCGCCGCGCAGGGCCAGCTTTTCCGGGCTGCCGCCAAGCCCCAGGGCCAACGCGTGATGCCTGCGGCGATCGCCGACGAGGTCACGGGGGCGATGGGGCAGGTCGTGCAGTACGGCACCGGCCGCGCGGCTCGTCAGCCGTTCCCCGTGTATGGCAAGACGGGGACGACGGACGACTTCACCAACGCCTGGTTCAGCGGCTGCACGAAGGCCGTCTGCATCACGGTCTGGATGGGGTACGACCAGCCGTATCGCCGCGTGCACGGGCAGGTCGTCGCGCATGAGCTGCGCGACGCGTACGGCTCCCCGGTCTACGGGGGCACGCTGCCCGCGCAGATGTTCGCGCGGATCTTCAGCAACTATCGCGAGCTGCAGGGGTCGCCCGCACTGATCGGCGCGTCGCCCTACCCGAGCCCGCCCGCCGTCACCGCCACGCCGGTCGCGCCCTCCACTCCCGACGCCCAGCCGACCCACCGTCGGACCAGGAAGTCCGCGCCGCCGACCAAGGCGGCGCCGGCCGGTGCGACGTCGGGGAAGCCGACGCCAACCGTGACCTCGACCGGGCAGCCGTTGCTGCAGCCGCGTGGTTAGGTTGCGACGTGCCCTCGGATGAGCTGCTCAGCCTGATCGCGGCCAACTTCGAACCGGTCATGGCCGCGCTGGACCGGATCGATCTCCCCGAGTTCCCGCTCGAGCCGGACCTCGATCCGGCGCGCGCACCACGGCCGAGCGACGCGGACTCCGCGCAGCCGTCATGACTCACCCGCAGGACCTGTCGCTGCGCGAGCAGGTCGGCGCGCTCGCCGCCGGTGAGCTGTCGGCGAGCGAGCTGCTCGACGCGACACTGGCCCGGATCGAGCAACGCAACCCGACGTTCAACGCGGTCGCCGTGACCTTCCCCGACCAGTCCCGCGCAATGTGCGCCGCCCCGGTGCCCGGGCCGCTGTCCGGCGTCCCCGTGACGGTGAAGGACATGTTCTCGCTCCCGTGGCGCGGCTACCGCAACGGCACCCGCCATGAGCTCAACCCGCCGAACGCCTCCGGCGTGTTCCGCCGGTTGCGGGACGCGGGTGCCGTGGTCGTCGGCGTCGACAACCAGCACGAGCTCGGCCTCGGGACGACCGGGCTGGTTTCCGTGCACGGCCCGTCCGGCAACCCGTGGAACCCGCAGCACTGCACGGGTGGGTCCTCGGGCGGCTCGGCGGCCGCCGTCGGCGCCCGGCTGGTCGGCGGATCGGTCGGCAGCGACAGCGGGGGATCGACGCGCCTGCCCGCCGGGTGGAGCGGTGTGGTCGGCCTGAAGCTCACCTTCGGTGCGGTCCCCTACGACGGCTACTCCGGCGCGAACTCGACGCTGTCGGCGCCGGGCGTCTTCGGCCGCGACAGCGCCGACGCGCGGCTCATGGCCGAAGCGCTGCTCGCCCGCCCGGTGCCCCGCGGCGACGGGGCCGCCCTGCGGATCGGGCTGGTCCGCTCACCGTTCTGGGCCGACCTCGATCCGGAGGTCGACGCCGCGTGCACGGCGGCTGTCACCAGGTCGGGCTGGGTGGCCGAGGAGATCGACATCCCGTACGCCGAGCTCGCCTCGCCGGCGGGCGGCATCCGGGCCAGCGTCGAGCTCACCCTCGCCGTACCCGACGAGGTGCTGGCCGACCTCGACCAGCTGACCCAGGGGATGATCGCCTACTCGGCACGCGTGCCGGCGCTGCGCCTGGTGCGCGCCGACCGGGTGCGGGCCCGGCTGCGCCGGGAGCTCGCCGCGGCGTTCGAGCGGGTCGACGCCCTCGCCTGGCCGACCAACCCGGCGTCGGCGCCGCCGATCGCCAACCCGGTGCTGCAGCTGCCGTCCGGCTCGGCGCTACCGGACATGGCGAACCTGCGGCAGGCGGTGATCGCCAACCTGGCCGGCGTGCCCGGCATCTCGGTGCCGGTCGGTCTGCACAGCTCCGGGCTGCCGATCGGTCTTCAGCTGCTCGCTCGGTGGGGTGCGGAGGCGGCGCTGCTCGACGCGGCCGAGCACCTCGAGCACGTCACCGACATCGGGCTTCCGCCGGTCGCCGCCGCCGGCTGAGGGTGCTTGCAAATGTGAAACACTCGGCTCATGGCGGCGACCAACCTTGCCGGCCTGGTCCGGGAGGCGGCGACCACGGCTCCGGACAAGACCGCACTCGTCGCGGGGGCGGAGGAGCTCAGCTGGGCGCAGCTCGACCAAGCCGTCGACCGGTGCGCGGCGGGGCTGCTCGCCGGCGCTCATCCGGCCGGGTCGCGGATCGGCATCCTGTTGCCCAACTCGGTGCCGTTCGCGGTGTCGTACTTCGGGATCCTGCGGGCCGGGCTCGTCGCGGTTCCGCTGAACACCGGCTACACGCCGACCGAGCTCGGTTACCAGCTCACCGACGCCGACGTCTCGCTGGTCATCACGGACGAGGAACGCGCCGCCGTACTGCGTGAGGCGGGTGAGGTCGCGTCGGTCGTCGTCGGCACCGCTGAGGGCGGCTGGGAGCAGTTGCTCGCGGCCGGCGAGGAGGCGGGTGCGGTGGAGCCCGCGGCGGGCGGCGAGGACCTCGCCGTGCTGCTCTACACCTCGGGCACCTCGGGTCGCCCGCGTGGCGCAATGCTCAGCCACCGCGCGCTGCTCGCCAACCTCGAGCAGATGGCGAGCATCGACCCGCCGGTGATGGCGGAGGACGACCGGGTCCTGCTCGTCCTCCCGCTCTTCCACGTCTACGGGCTCAACGCGGGCCTGGGCATGGTTGCCAAGACCTGCGCGACCGGCGTACTGGCCGAACGCTTCGATCCGGTCGAGACGCTCGCGCTGGTGCGCGACCAGCACGTCAGCGGGATCGTCGGTGCACCCCCGATGTACGTCGCGTGGTCGATGCTGCCCGACGTCGGCGACTCGCTGTCGTCGGTGCGGGTCGCCCTGTCCGGAGCAGCGCCGCTTCCGTCGGCGGTGCTGTCCGCGGTCCTCGAGGCCAGCGGACACCACATCTTCGAGGGGTACGGACTGACCGAGACCGCACCGGTGCTGACCACGACCTTGTGCAGCAAGGTCGCGAAACCGTCGAGTGTGGGCCGGCCGGTGCCGGGCGTCGAGCTGCGGATCGACGGCGAGGTGGATCTCGACGACGACTACGACTCGGAGCAGGACCCCGGTGAGGTCGTCGTCCGCGGCGCGAACCTGTTCTCCGGCTACTGGCCGGACGGTTCCGGCGGTCCGGACGAAGAGGGCTGGTTCCGCACCGGCGACATCGGCTATCTCGACGACGACGGCGACCTGTTCCTGGTCGACCGCGCGCGCGACCTGATCATCGTCAGCGGGTTCAACGTCTATCCGCGCGAGGTCGAGGAGGCGTTGCTCGAGCATCCGGACGTTGCCGAGGTCGCCGCGATCGGGGTGCCGCATCCCTACACCGGTGAGACCGTCAAGGTCCTCGTCGTAGCGCGCGCCGGTTCCGCGCCGAGCGCCGAGCAGCTGATCGACTATGCCGCTGGGCGGCTCGCCCGCTTCAAGTGCCCGACTGCGGTCGAGCTCGTCACCGAGCTGCCGCACTCGCTGGCCGGGAAGGTTGCGCGCGGACGGCTGCGCGACCAGACGCCGTCGCCGGGCTGATGCCGGCCCGCGTGGTGGTCGTCGTGACGCCGGGGTGCCACCTGTGCGAGAACGCGGTGGCGGCGGTCGGCGAGGTGTGCGACCCGCTCGGCGTCGAATGGCAGACCGCCGAGCTGTCGACGCTCGACCCGCAGCGCCAGAAGGAATGGCGCGACTGGGTCCCGGTCACGCTGGTCGACGGAGCCGTGCACGACATCTTTCGGGTGACGCCGGACCGGCTTCGGACCGCGTTAGGAAGCTGACTCCGCCTGCGCGAGCCACTGCTGCTGGGTCGACAGCGCCGCCTCGGTCTCCGCGGCCAGCTTCTGGTCACCGGAGGTGCGGGCCCGCTCGAGGCGCGCCTGCAGCTTGTCGACGGACTCGCGGAGCCGGACAACGAGCGGGGACTCCGGTACGTCGAAGTGGCGGGCGGCGCTCGCGGCCTCGCGGATCCCGCGCTCGATGTCGCCGAGCTCGCGTTCGAGCTTGTCCTTCGCGTCGCGCGGGACGTGGCCGATCTTCTCCCAGCGGTCGTGGATCGACTTCAACCGCTTGCGGGCGCCTTCCGGGTCGGCCTTCGCGTCGATCGTCGCCGCCTCGGCGATCAGCTCACGTTTCGCGGCCAGGTTCGCCGCCTGCTCGTCGTCGCGCGCACTGAATGTCTCCGACCGGCGGGTGAAGAACTTGTCCTGCGCTGCCTTGAAGCGCTGCCACAGCGCGTCCTCCGCCTCCCGGGTCGCGCGGCCGGTGGCCTTCCACTCCGCCATCAGGTCACGGAACCGCTTAGCGGTCGGGCCCCACTCGCTGGAGTCGGCGAGCTTCTCGGCTTCGTTGGCGAGCTTGGCCTTGCGCCCGGCGGCTTCCTCTCGCGCGGCGTCGAGCTCGGCGAAGTGCGCCCGGCGGCGGGTGTCGAAGGTACGCCGCGCCTTCGCGAACTCCTCCCACAGGCTGGAGTCGGTCTTGCGGTCGATCCGGATCGTCTTCCACTCCTCGACGATCGCCCGGAAGCGTTCCGCGCCCGCCTTCCAATGGTCGCTCGCCGCCAGCGCCTGCGCCTCGGCGACCAGGGCACGCTTGCGTTCGACGTTGGCCTCGGCGGCCCGTGCGCGCTCCGCCGCCCGCTCGGCCAGCCGCTCGTCGGTCTTGGTGATGACTCCGTCGAGCCGCGCGCACAGGGCGTCCAGGTCGCCCAGCGCGGCGGCTTCGGCAACGGCCGATCGCATCTTCTGTGCCGCCTCGCGGACCACGCTCGGATCGGCGCTCGCCACCGTCGCGCGGGCCTCGAGCAGCGCGACGTCGGCGACCAGGTCGTCGTAGCGCTTGCGGTAGAAGGCGAGGCCTTCTTCGGGCGAGCCGGCTTGCCACGAGCCGATCTGCCGTTCCCCGTCCGATGTCCGGAGATACACCGATCCGTCCGCGTCGATGCGGCCCCAGTCGCTGGTCATCGGGTTCGATCCTAGGAGGCGCCGGAATCGGGCCGGGTGCGTTCACAAACGCACTACCGCTTTGTGCACGCGTTCACAAACGGTCTATCGTCGATTTTCGCGGTCGCTCAGCACGTGAGCGACCCGGTAGGGAGTCGACGTGTCGGTGGCACCTGGCGGCATGGCCCGCCAGCACGCGCGCCGTACCGCGATCTCCGAAGCGACCGTCGCCAGGCTGCCGGTGTACCTGCGGGTGCTGACCGGCTTCGCCGAGAACGGCGTGGCCACCGTGTCTTCCGAGCAGCTCGCCCAGGCCGCCGGCGTCGGACCGGCGAAGCTGCGCAAGGACCTCTCGCACCTGGGGTCCTACGGAACCCGGGGCGTGGGCTACGACGTGGAGTACCTCGTCTACCAGATCTCCCGCGTGCTGGGGCTCACCCAGCACTACAGCGTCGTCATCGTCGGGGTCGGAAACCTCGGTCACGCCCTCGCCGGGTATGCCGGGTTCGGAACCCGGGGGTTCCGGGTCGCGGCTCTCGTGGACGCCGACCCGTCGCGGGTCGGGGAGACCATCGCAGATCTCGAGGTGCGCCACGTCGACGAGCTCGAGACGATCGTCAAGGAACACGAGGTGTCGATCGGGGTCATCGCCACGCCCGCCTCGGCCGCGCAGGACGTCTGCGACCGGCTCGTCGCGTGCGGGGTGACGAGTGTCCTCAACTTCGCCCCCGTGGTCCTCAACGTGCCCGAGCAGGTGGACGTGCGCAAGGTCGACCTGTCGATCGAGCTGCAGATCCTCGCCTTCCACGAGCAGCGGAAGTCACTCGTCGCGAGGGACGCGTCGTGACGGCGGGGGTGCGACGGTGAGCCTGCTCGCCGTGGGCCTGTCGCACCGGTCCACGCCGGTGGAGCTGCTCGAGCGGGTCGCGCTCGCGGACGACGCGTTGTCGAAGCTGCTGCACGACCTGGTCGGCTCCGAGCACATCGAGGAGGCGCTCGTCCTCGCAACCTCCACCCGGCTCGATAACCACCCCGACGTCACCAAGTTCCCCGGCGGGGTCAAGGAGATCGGCGAGCAGCTCGCGGCGCACACCCCCGTCGACATGGACACTCTCACCGACCACCTGTACGTGCACTACGAGGACCGGGCCGTCCAGCACGTTTTCGAGGTCGCGGCCGGCCTGGACTCGATGGTCGTAGGCGAGCAGCAGATCCTGGGCCAGCTGCGCACCGCGCTGAACCACGCGCGCCACGAGGGGACCGTCGGCCGATCGCTGGGTTCGGTGGTCGACAACGCCCTGCGGGTCGGCAAGCGGGCTCACACCGAGACCGGCATCGACAAGGCGGGTCGCTCGATCGTCAGCGCCGGGGTCGACCATGCCGCCGCTTCGCTCGGCGAGCTGACCGCCGCCCACGCGGTGGTCGTCGGCGCGGGGTCGATGAGCACGCTCGCCGCGACGGAGCTGTCGGCCCGAGGCGTCCGCCGGATCACGGTCGTCAATCGCACCTTCGAACGCGGTGAGCGGCTGGCGCAGCAGGTGGGCGGGCGGGCCGCGGCGATCGACGAGCTCGCCTCCGCGGTCGCCGAGGCCGACATCGTCGTGTCGTGCACCGGCGCTCTCGAGATCGTCGTGGGCGCAGATGCCCTGGCGGCCTGCGCCGGTCGCAACGTCGTCGTGCTCGACCTCGCCATGCCGCGCGACGTCGATCCCGCCGCGCGGGAGATCCCCGGCCTGACCCTGGTCGATCTCGACGTGCTCGGCGGTGCGCTGGAAGGCGCGCAG
This sequence comes from uncultured Frankiaceae bacterium, assembly GCA_964510285.1. Lineage (GTDB taxonomy): Bacteria > Actinomycetota > Actinomycetes > JAFAQI01 > JAFAQI01 > DASZTV01. Next base: position 11,846 of record CAZEAM010000244.1, read on the forward strand.
GTGGCGCTCGAGGTCGATGCGGTGCGCCGGATCGTCCACGAGGAGGTGGGCGGATACCTGGCGCGGCAGCGGGCCGACCGGGTCGCGCCCACGGTCGTCGCGTTGCGGGAGCGGGCGCAGCAGGTCGTGGACGCGGAGATGCGACGGCTGCTCGCCCGGCTGCCCGACGCCGACGAGCGCACGGTCCGCGAGCTGCGCAAGACCGTCGAGCGGGTCGTCGACAAGCTCCTTCACGCGCCGACCGTGCGGGTCAAGGAGCTCGCCGAGGCTCCGGGTGGTGACTCGTACGCCGAGGTGCTGCGCGAGCTGTTCGCGCTGAACCCGTCAGCGACGGAGGCGGTCGCCCGCGCGGCGGTTGTCGTCGAAGAGGAGACGCCGTCGTGACGGCGCTCGCCACCGACACGTTGCGTCTCGGAACGCGCCGTTCCGCCTTGGCGCTCGCCCAGTCGGGACTGGTCGCGCAGTCGCTTCGTGACGCGGGTCACGCCGTCGAGCTGGTCGAGCTCACGACTCAGGGGGACACCTCGACCGCCGCGGTCGCCGACCTGGGTACCGGCGTCTTCGTCAACGAGTTGCGCCGCGCGCTTCGCGCCGGCGAGGTCGACCTGGCGGTGCACTCGCTCAAGGACCTGCCGACGGAGCCGGGGGCCGACGTGGCGCTGGCGGCGGTGCCTACGCGTGCGGACCCGCGGGACGCCCTGGTCGCCCGCGACGGCGCCACCCTCGGCGAGCTTCCGAGCGGCGCGCGGGTCGGGACCGGCTCACCACGTCGCGCCGCCCAGCTACGCGCTCTCGGGTACGGACTCGAGGTGGTGCCGATCCGCGGCAACGTCGACACCCGGATCGGCAAGGTGGCGGCGGGTGAGCTCGACGCCGTCGTGGTCGCGATGGCGGGGCTGGATCGGCTCGGCCGTCGTGACGCCGTGACCGAGGCTCTGGACCCGGTGCAGGTGCTGCCCGCCCCGGGGCAGGGTGCTCTGGCGGTCGAGTGCCGGGCCGCCGACGGCGACCTGGCCGCCGTGCTGCGCGCCGCCCTCGACGATCCGACCAGCCGGGCCGCGGTGAGCGCGGAACGTGCGCTGCTGGCCCGGCTCGAAGCGGGTTGCACCGCGCCCGTGGGGGCGCTCGCCGATGTTGCTGTCGGCGATGACGGGAAGGAAGAGATCTACCTGCGCGCGGTCGTCGCGAACATCGACGGGTCGCGCGCGATCCGGTTGTCCATCACCGGCGCCCTCGATGAACCCGAGGACGTCGGAAATCGTCTGGCGGCGAACCTGCTCGAAGCAGGCGCGGCCGACTTGATCGGGGAGTCCAGATAGTGACCACACGCACCAAACCCAGTCCTGGCGTCGTCGTCTTCATCGGCGCAGGGCCCGGCGACCCCGGGCTGCTGACGCTGCGGGCGACGGAGGTCCTCAGGGCCGCCGACGCCGTCGCCGTGCCGGAGATGCTGCGGGGCGAGATCCTGCCCCGCTGCCGCGAGGACGTCGAGATCCTCGACATCACCGACCACGACGGCGCCGTCACCGGCAAGGCGCTGGCCGCCGCCGCGAAGACCGGCAAGCTGGTCGCGCGGGTGCTGCCCGGCGACCCGACCGTGCTGTGCGACTTCGCGGAGGAGGCCGACGCCTGCGCCAAGGGGAAGATCGCCTTCGAGCTCGTGCCCGGTGTGAGTTCCGCCTTCGCCGTACCGGCCTATGCCGGAGTCCCGGTCACCGATCGGCGCAACCGCGCGGTCCACGTCGTCGACGTCAGCGACCACGCGGAGGAGCCGGACTGGGCATCGCTCGCCGGTCCGCGCCGCACCCTCGTGCTCCTCAACTGCGCCCACGTCCTTGGCAAGGTCGCGGCCTCGCTCGTCGAGCACGGCTGGAAGGGCGACACCCCGATCGCAGTGACGGCGGCGGGGACGACGACGGCGCAGCACACGGTGGTGTCCACGCTCGACACCGTCGAGAAGGACAGCAACGCCCTCGACGGCCCGTCGATCGCGGTCGTCGGCGAAGTGGTGAAGCTGCGCGACAAGCTGTCGTGGTGGGAGAGCAAGCCGTTGTTCGGCTGGAAGGTGCTCGTCCCCCGCACCAAGGACCAGGCCGGCGCCCTCTCCGAGCGGTTGGTCGGCTTCGGCGCGGTGCCGGTCGAGGTACCGACGATCGCGGTCGAGCCGCCGCGGACGCCGCAGGCGGTCGATCGCGCCATTCGCGGTCTGGTGCAGGGCCGCTACGCCTGGGTGGCCCTGACGTCGGTCAACGCGGTCAAGGCGATCCGCGAGAAGATCGAGGAGCTCGGCCTGGACGCTCGCGCGTTGGCCGGCGTCAAGATCGCCTGCGTCGGTGAGCAGACCGCGGCGGCGATGGTCGCGTGGGGAATCCGGCCCGACCTCGTGCCGTCCGGCGAGCAGTCCAGCGAGGGGCTGGTCGCGGACTGGCCGGAGTACGACGCGGCCTACGACGCGCTGGACCGCGTGCTGCTCCCGCGTGCCGACATCGCCACCGAGACGCTCGCCGCGGGGCTGCTCGAGAAGGGCTGGCAGATCGACGACGTCACGGCCTACCGGACGGTGCGCGCCGCTCCGCCGC
>CAZEAM010000245.1:0-3420 GCA_964510285.1 uncultured Frankiaceae bacterium
ATCCCGGACGAGCTGGTCGACGACCTCGTCGTCCACGGCCACCCGGCCGCCTGCCGGGAGCGGATTCAGGAGTATGTCGCCAACGGCATCACCACACCGGTGCTCGCCGTACTGCCGGTCGGAGTCGACGCGGCAACCGCAGCGAAGGAGCTCGCCCCGCAATGAGCGATCCGGTTCAGTACGTCGTCGAGGACGGCATCGGCATCATCACGTTGAACCGCCCGGAGGCGCTCAACGCGTGGACGTTCGAGATGGGCGTGCAGTACCTGCGCCGGCTCGACGAGGCCGCGGCCGACACGGACGTCAAGGTCGTGATCGTCACCGGCGCCGGCCGCGGGTTCTGCGCGGGTGCCGACATGGGCAGCCTCAAGAAGCTGATCGCGGGGGAGATGCCACCCCCGGAAGGTGTCCGCGACGACTTCGCGACCGAGCCCGCCGTGCCCAAGCCGGTGATCGCCGCGATCAACGGCCCGTGTGTCGGTCTCGGCCTGGCCCGCGCGTTGTACTGCGACATCCGCTTCCTTCAGCGCGGCACCAAGCTGTCGACCGCGTTCGCGCGGCGGGGGCTGCCGGCCGAGGACGGCCTGGCCTGGCTGGTCCCGCGGATCGTCGGCTGGTCGAAGGGACTCGACCTGCTGCTGTCGGCGCGGTCGGTGACCGACCAGGAGGCGTTCGAGCTGGGCCTGGTCAACCAGGTCGTGGACGACGCGCTCGCCGCCGCGAAGGACTACGCCCGCGACATGGTGCGCAACTGCTCGCCCGCATCGCTGCGCGAGATCAAGGCGCAGATCTGGGGCGGCGCGAACGCAACCCTGCAGGAGGCGAACGCGCAGGCGGACACGCTATTGATGGCGGCCTTCAAGCGCCCCGACCTGGCCGAAAGCGTCGCGGCGTACCTGGACAAGCGCCCCCCGAACTTCCCACCCCTCGACCAGCCGTGATCATGGCGAAGTGGTCAGAAACGCCGGGCGTGTCTGACCAAAACGCCATGATCACGCGGGTCTTTTCAGGCCGCGGTGAGGGCGGCGCGCACCGCGGCGGCAATCCGACGCGGCTGCATCGCGTCAGCCCAGGTGAAGCGGATCGTGTCGCACGACTGCGCCGTGATGGCGTTGCCCCGGCGCCGATCGCGAAACACCGCCTCCGGTAGGGCGTGAACGCTCACACCGTCCGCCTCGGCAATGAGCGGGCGTCGGCGGAACTTGATCCACGCCAAGTCGCCCAGCGCAACGAGCATGCCGAACCGGTCGCGTACGGCGTACTGAAGCTCGTCGGGCGCGACGTGGCCGTCAATGCACGCAAGACGAACCCGTGACTCGAGCGGTGATTCCGCGCGTCCATCCGCGAAGGGGAGCAGGTCGCGAAGCTTGACCGCGCCTCGTCGCCCACGTGCGCGCAACTCGATCTCCGGCAGATCGTCCGGAACGATCAGACCAAGGTTGAGGGCCGAATCAAGAATCGACAACGCGACAGGTCGTGAAGCCAGGAGCCCGACATCAGCCAGCGAAGGAATGATGCTGCGGACCTGCAGCCCGTCCTTGCGGATGACATCCTGCGGCGGGACGACGAGCTGGCGGACGCGGACGATCGGACCATCACCGAACGTCGCAAGGAGGGATTCCCGCGACGCGCGCGGCCGCTTGGAAACGCCGCCGGGCACGCTTATCTCGAGAATGTGATCGTCAACGGCTGGCAGGCCAGCGACTCCGAGCGCCCGCAGGGCGGTGGAGCCAACCAGGCATGCGCCCTGTCCATGTGCCAGTAGCGCAGCGCGCCACCAGGTCGGCTGGGGAAGACCGTCGACGTACAGCTCGGCCTCCGTGAGGTACACCCCGCGGATGAGAGCCAGCCACTCGCGTCTGCGGATCCGCGTCCGGATGTCATACCGGGTCAAGCCGCAGTGCAGTGCTTGCCATGCGGTGATGAGTGAGTCCTGCTTCGCGGCCAAAGCTCGGACTCGTACGGCGGGGTCGCTCGACACAGGCGCGACCATGCCGGGACGAGCGCGACTAGGCGCGGACCCAGCCGGCTCCTGTGCTCAGGTACGCGCTATCCCCAGGGCCGTGATCATGGCGTTCTGGTCAGACACGCCCGGCGAGTCCGACCACTTCGCCATGATCACGCCGGGTTGGCGGTCTCGAACCAGCGGCGCGGGTTGTCGATCAGCAGGGTGTCGATCTGCTCCTCGGACACGCCGAGCTCTCGCAGCCGCGGGAGGACGTCCTTGCTGATGTGCAGGTAGTTCCAGTCGGGAGCCGCGGCGAGGAACGCCGGGTCGGTCCAGTCGAAGTAACAGGACGCGTCGTGTGCGAGCGCCATGCGGTCGCCGTACCCGCGCCGAACCAGCTCGGCGACGGTCGCAACGCGCTCCTCGAACGGTCGGTACACGTTCACCCCGAAGCGGTCCATCCCGAGCAGGTAGCCGTGCTCGGCCAGCTCGCTGAGGTGGTCGGCATCGTCGGAGTCGCCGCTGTGCGCCAGGCAGACCGCCGTCGGGTCGACGCCCTCCTCATGCAGCACCCGGTGCACCTCGAGGCCTCGGCGGGATCCGGGGTGGGTGTGCACCATGATCGGCGCGCCGGTCCGCAGGTGCGCCTTGGCGACCGCGCGAAGCACCCGCTCGACGCCGGGCTGCATGCCCTCCTCGTCGATCGCGCACTTCAGGAACGCGGCTCGTACGCCGGTGTCGGCGATTCCTTCGGTGATGTCCGTGACGAACATGTCGACCATCGGGTCCGGCGCGTCGATGCCGGGCAGGAACGGTCCGCGCAGCCGGAAGTACTTCGGTACCTCGTTGTAGGTGTAGACCCCGGTCGCGACGACGATGTTGAGGTCCACCTGCTTGGCGATCTCGACGATTCGCGGGATGTAGCGGCCCAGCCCGATCACCGTCGGGTCCGCGATCGTGTCGATGCCGGCGGCCTTCAGCGCGTTGAGCTTGGCGATCGCGTCCGCGACGTTGCGCTGTTCGTCCCAGTCGGTCTTGAAGTTGGCCTGGACCTCCGTGGTCATCACGAACACGTGCTCGTGGATCAACGTCCGGCCCATTTCGGCCGTGTCGATGACGCCGCCGGCCGTGGGGAGCCGCACCGCTAGTCCTCCTTGTCCCCGTCGCCTGCCATCCGGTCGCGGATGGCGTCGGTGACCGTCGGGTCGAGCAAGGTGGTGACGTCACCGAGCTCGCGGTGCTCGGCGATGTCCCGCAACAGCCGCCGCATGATCTTGCCGCTACGGGTCTTCGGCAGCTCCGGCGTCACGAGCACCTGGCGGGGTTTCGCGATCGGGCCGATCTGCTTGGCGACATGGTCGCGCAGCGACTGCACGAACTCGTCACCCGACGCCTCGTCCTCCGCGACACTGCCCCGCGGTGTGACGAACGCGACGATCGCCTGCCCGGTCGTGGCGTCGGTCGCGCCGACG
>CAZEAM010000246.1:0-7627 GCA_964510285.1 uncultured Frankiaceae bacterium
CTGGGTCTCGGCTCGGTGGGCAAGGTGAGCGAGGCGATGGGCGTCATCCGCCGCCGGGTCGCCGAGCTCGGCCTGCGGACCAGTCGCCTCGACGAGCGGGTGAACCGGATCGCGGCCACCACCCGGTTGATCGACGAGCTCGGTCGTCGTACGACGATGCTCGCGGTCAACGCCTCGATCGAAGCGGCCCGGGTCGGTGAGTACGGCGAGGGGTTCGCCAGCGTCGCGTTCGAGATCGCGGCCCTCGCGGCCAAGGCGCGCGCGGCGACCGCGGACATCGCCAACATCGTGGCCGAGCTGGAGGCGGGGGTGGCGGCTACGGCGGTCGTCAGCCAGGAGGGGATCGAGGCGGTGGAGATCGGGCTGGAGCGACAGGTCGAGGTCGACCACGCGCTCGAACTGATCAGCCAGCGGGTCAACGACACCACCGCGGCGGCCGACCGGATCACCGACGCGACCAAGCAACAGCGGATCGCGAGCGACGCGGTCGTCGAGGCGATGCGCAAGGTGGCCGGGACCAGCGAGGGCGCGACGTCGGCGACCCGCAGCCACGCGGCGTCGGCGGCGCGGCTGCGGGACCTGATGAGCACCCTGCGAGTCACCGTCGGAAGGTTCAGGCTGGAGTGATCAGCGCCGATGACAACAAGGTGAACTGTGCGCAGAGGGGGGATTGATGCCCGGCTGGGCGGATGATCCTGAATTGCTGGCGACGTTCCGCGGCGAGGTCGAGGAGCGCGTCGCGTCGCTTCAGGCTGGCCTGCTCGCGCTGGAGGCCCATCCTTCCCCCCGCCAGGTCGTCGCCAGCCTGTTCCGCGACGCGCACACGGTGAAGGGCTCGGCGCGCATGATGGGCCTGTCCGAGGTCCTCGCGGTCGCGCACAACGCCGAGGACCTGCTCGGCGCGCTGCGCGACGGCCGGCTCACGGTCCGCCGCGACCTGGTCGACCTGCTGCTCGCGTCCTGTGACGGCATCGCCGGCGCGCTGCCCGGGGTCGAGGAGCCGGTCCCGGAGGACCATCTCACCGCGCTGGCCGGCGCGATGCAGCGCGCCCTCGCCGGCGAGGAGCCGGTCGTCGTACCTCGCTGGGACCCGCGCACCCTCGACGAGGAGGACGGCGCCGACGAGAACAAGCGTCGCGGCGTCGACTCGGTCCGGGTCACGACCGCGAAGGTCTACGAGCTGATCGACGTGATCGGCGAGGCCGAGCTCGACGCCCGCCGTCTCGAGCGGGCGAGCGACGGGATCAACGCGATCGCGACGGACAACTCGCGGTGGCTGAGGTCCTTGCGGGAGGCCTTGCACACCACGGCGCTCGACGAGGAGGCGTCGCAGGCACTGGTCCGGCTGACCGCCGTCGACGACCAGCTGCTGGCCGCCTCTCGCGACCTGCGCGAGCTCGCCGAGGACTCGCACAGCCGTCTCGCCGAGGTGCGCGACGGTGCGATGGGTCTGGCGATGGTGCCGGTACGCCGGGTGGTCGCCGGGCTGCCGCGCGTCGTGCGCGACCTGGCGGCCGCGACCGGCAAGGACGTGCGGCTGGTCCTCGAAGGACAGGACGTCGAGCTGGACAAGCAGGTCCTCGACGGGGTGTCCGACGCGCTCAAGCACCTGGTGGTCAATGCGGTGGACCACGGGTGCGAACCGCCGGCGGAGCGGGTGGCGGCCGGCAAGCCGGCGCAGGCGACGGTGACGGTCGCCGCGCGCGCGTCGGGCGGCACGGTCGTGATCGAGGTCACCGACGACGGGCTCGGCATCGACGAGGACGTGCTGCGGGCGGCCGCGATCGAGCGCGGGGTGCTGTTGCCCGACTCGTTGCTGTCCGGTCAGGCGCTGATGAACGTGCTGTTCCAGCCGTCGTTCTCGACCGCGAAGGAAGTGACCGAGACCTCGGGTCGCGGGGTCGGTCTCGACGTCGTACGCAGCGCGGTGGAGGCGCTCGGCGGTCTGGTCGAGCTGCACACCAAGCCTGGATCCGGCACGACCTTCTCCCTGACGCTGCCCGTCACGTTGGGAGTGCTGCGCTGCCTGATGGCGCGGGTCGGAGCGGAGCGGTTCGCATTGCCGGTGCCCGGCGTGGTCGAGTCGCTGTCCCTGAAGAACGCGGTTGTGCACGAGCTGGCCGGCAAGCCGGTGGTCGTCCGGCACGGCGAGACGCTTCCGCTGCTCGACCTCGGAGCGGCGCTCGGCGTGCCGGGCGAGCGGGAGGCCACCGCCGCGGTCGTGGTGCGCCACGGCGAACGCCAGGTCGCGTGGGCGGTCGATGGACTCGAGGGTGAGCTCGAGCTGGTCGTGAAGGACCTCGGCGCGTTTCTGGGTCGCCCCCCGGTGATCAGCGGCGCGACGATCGACGGTGACGGCAGCGTGGTCTGCCTGGTCGACCTGCGCGAGCTCAGCGACGACAGCGACGTCGGCACGCCGGCGTACACCTCGATGCTCAGCGGCGTCGATGCCGGAATCGGCGAGACCGTCGCGCGGCCGACGGTCCTCGTGGTTGAGGACTCGGTCGGCGTACGCGAGCTCGAGCGGGCCATCCTCGAGGCGGCCGGCTACGAGGTGATCACCGCGATCGACGGCGCGGACGGAGCGGCGCGGCTGCGGGACAAGCCGACCGACCTGGTGCTCTCCGACGTCGAGATGCCGGGCATGGACGGCTACCAGCTCACCCGGACGATCCGGCGCACCCGCGGGTGGGAGCACGTGCCGGTGGTCATCATGACCAGCCGCGTCGCCGAGGAAGACCAGCGTGCCGGGATGGAAGCCGGCGCCAGCGCGTACTTGCTCAAGACCCAGTTCGACCAGGAACAGCTCGTCGAGACGGTACGCCGTCTCATCGGGCGTTAGGAGAGGTAGCGAAATGCCGACTGTGGTCATTGCTGACGACAGCCCGACCCTGCGCCGCATCCTGACGTCCGTGCTGACCAAGGAAGGCTTCGAGGTCGTGGTCGCGGAGGACGGGGTCTCCGCCGTCCAGCAGGTCTTCGCGACCATGCCGGACGCCGTCGTGCTCGACGTACAGATGCCGCGGGTCTCCGGTTACGTCGCGGCTCGGCTGCTCAAGGACGACTGGCAGACCGCGGACATCCCGGTGATCCTGCTCACCTCGCTCGACGCCGCCAGCGACCGCTACTGGGGTGCGCAGACCGGCGCGGACCGCTATTTCACGAAGGACTTCGAGGCGCCGCAGCTCGTGGTCGCGGTGCGCGAGGTGATCGAGGCCGCCAACGAGAGCAGTGACGGTCGCCGCGGGCTGCGCCCCGACCCGGTCGACCTCGGTGACGACGACGTGATGTCGCGGGTGTGCGACCTGCTCGACCGCAAGCTGTTCGAGACCTTGGTCGCCGCCGAGGTCACCGCTCTGGCCGCGACGATGACCGGCTTCGAGCAGACCGTCGCCGGCGTGCTCGACGTACTGCGTCGCTTCGTCGACTACGACCTGGCCTCCGTGCTGCTGCTCGAGGAGCGCACGGCGTACGTCGCGGTCGCGCAGGAGACCTCGCAGGCGCAGTACGCCGACCTGCTCGGCAGCGCGACCGATGCGCTCGCCGCGGTCTCAGGGGCTCAACTGGCGGTGAGCGACCTCGAGCTGCGCCTCGCGGACCCGGACAACCTCCTCGGCGAGGAGGACGAGCGCGGCATGGCGACCTTCCTCTCGATGCCGTTGAAGGGCCACGGCGGTCACATCATCGGCCTGCTCGCCCTGTCCAGTGGCCAGAAGAACGCATTCGGTGAGACCGCGCTCGCCACGTTGCGGCTGGTCGACGGCCCGGCGGCCATCGTCATCGACAACGCGCGCCTCGCGCAGGTGCGCTCCAGCGCCTAGCTCCGCGATTGCCGTCTGACGACGCTAGAGGGTCTTCAGGTGGCAATGGGGGTCAGGCCGCGACGGCGACGCCTTCGTAGAGGCAGCCGAACGCCTTGGGCTCGCCGGGTCCGTAGTAGCGGTCCAGCTTGCTGATCGTCAGGCCCCCGTCGGTGAGGATGCCGGCGATGTCGCGGTTGAGGTTGCACCCGCCGCCGATGCGCTGCTGAACGCCGTTGAGCCGATCCTGCCAACGCTTGACGCCTGGGTCATCGGACTTGCCGTGCTCGACGAAGTGCAGGGCTCCGCCGGGGCGAAGCACGCGCCGAACCTCCCGGATCGCCTGCACCGCGTCGGGGATGGTGCACAGCGTCCAGGTGCTGATGACCGCGTCGACGCTGTCGTCGGCGAGCGGCAGCTGCTGCCCGTCGAGACCCACGAAGTCGACGGCGACGGGTGCTGCGGCGATCCGCTTGGCGGCGAGCTTCGCGGCCCCGCCCGACGGATCCACCGCCTTGAAGCTGGTGACCGCGTCGGTGAGATAGGGCAGATTGAGCCCACTGCCGAAGCCGATCTCCAAGACGTCTCCGGATACGCCGCTCGCGACCCGACGCCGGACCTCCCGGGTGTGCTTGTTGTCCAAGGCGAACTGGATGATGTGCGGCAGGATGCGGTCCTCGTACCAGCCCACGGTCGGCCCCCTCACTCGGTGTCTCTGTCACCTTCCCAGTCGCGCAACGGCGCGTCACGGTTCAGCAGGTCGGCGTGGCCTTCGTCACATCACAGCGAATGGCATTGACAACCGCTAACTTAGCGGCGATAACTTAGCGGCGTTAGCCAAGGGGGAGCCCGGGAGAGACCACTTCGCGGGCGGGCGAGAAAGAGGACAGGTCATGCTCACGGCGCTGGCAAATCGTGGAATCGCCCGTCCGAAGCGGGTCCTCGGGATCGCCGCAGTCCTGCTGGTGATCGGTGTCGTGTTCGGGGCCCCGGTCGCCTCCAAGCTCGGCGCCGGTGGCTACAACGACCCGCACTCACCGTCGGCCGCGGCCCGCGACCTGCTGGCCAACACCTTCCACACCGGCAACGCCAACCTCGTCCTCGAGCTGCGGTCCGCCGAGGGCGCCGACAGCGCCGCGATGCGAGCCGTCGGCCTGCGTGACGTGGCTGCGCTTTCGGCTCGCGACGGGATCGACCACGTCAGTTCCTACTGGACCGCGCCGAAGCATGTCGCCGCGTCCCTGGTGAGCCCTGATCACCGGGCCGCACTCGTCGTCGCGCACGTCACGGGTGACGACGCGGTTGCGCCGGACCGGGCCGCGGAGGCGACCGACCCGCTGGTCGGCACCTTCAACGGCGTCGAGGTCAAGGCGGGTGGCTTGGCGATCGCCTACCACCAGGTCAACCAGACCGTGAAGTCCGACCTGACGAAGTCCGAGATGATCGCCATCCCGCTCACCGTGGTGGCGCTGACGTTGGTGTTCGGCAGCTTCGTGGCGTCGATCCTGCCCGTCGCAGTCGGGCTCGCCTCGATCGTCGGGACGATGGCGGTGCTGCGGCTCCTCGCGCTGTTCACGGATGTCTCGGTCTACGCGCTGAACATGACGACGGCGATGGGGCTCGCGCTCGCGATCGACTACAGCTTGTTCATCGTCAGCCGTTACCGCGAGGAGGTCGCGAACGGACTGACGCCCGATGACGCGATCCGCCGCACGATGCAGACCGCCGGCCGCACCGTGCTGTTCTCGGCGCTCACCGTCGCGCTGTCACTGGCCGCCATGCTGGTCTTCCCGCTGTACTTCCTGCGCTCCTTCGCCTACGCCGGAATCGCCGTCGTCGGCCTGGCCGCCGTTGCGGCGCTCGCCCTGCTCCCGGCGGTGCTCACCCTGCTCGGCGTTCGGGTCAACGCGATCGACCTGCGGGCGGCGAGCCGCCGGCTGTTGCGCCGTCCTGCACCGTTGGCCAAGCCGATCGAGGCCACCTTCTGGTACCGCTTCGCGCAGTTCGCGATGCGGCGGGCCGCGCCGGTCGCGGTGTTGGTCACTGCGTTGCTGGTGTTCGTCGGGCTGCCGTTCCTGCACGTGAAGTTCGGCTATCCGGACCAGCGAGTGCTGCCGCCCAGTTCCTCGGCGTACCAGGTCGGTCACGACACGCTGACGATGTTCCGCGCCGGAACCGGCGCGACGATCAACGTCGCCGTTCCGTCGGTCCAGGGCCGGGCCGGCGACCTCGGCGGGTACGCCGCGCGGCTGTCCCGGATCGACGGGGTGGAAGGGGTCGAGTCCGCTGCCGGCGAGTACGCCGGTGGCGTCAAGGTGGGGCCGGGCAGCGCGTCCATGCAAGCCGGCGAGGCGACGTACATCGCCCTCGCTGCCTCCGGCGACCCGCAGTCGCAGGCGCTGAAGGACACCTTGCGGGCGGTCGAGGCGGTGCCGGCGCCCTGGCCGGTCGATGTCGGCGGCCAGACGGCAGAGGACCGGGACAGCCTCGACGCGTTGGGCCGCGCGATGCCGTACGCGATCGGGATCATCGCCCTGGCGACGTTCGTCCTGCTGTTCCTGTTCACCGGCAGCCTGGTGATGCCGGTGAAGGCGCTCGTGCTGAACACGCTGTCCCTGTCGGCCACCTTCGGCGCGATGGTGTGGATCTTCCAGGAAGGGCACCTAGGCTGGCTCTACCCCGACCTGACGGTGACCGGCTTCCTCACCCCCACGATGCCGCCGCTGATGTTCTGCGTCGCGTTCGGGCTGTCGATGGACTACGAGGTGTTCCTGCTCTCGCGGATCCGTGAGGAGTGGCTCGCGTCGGGCCGGACCGGCGCGGACAACACGCGCGCCGTGGCGCTCGGCCTCGGGCACACCGGCCGCATCGTGACGGCGGCGGCGGTGCTGATGGCGATCGTGTTCGCCGCCATCTCACGTGGTCAGGTCGCCTTCATGGCACTGTTCGGGACCGGCCTTACACTCGCCGTACTGATGGACGCGACGATCGTGCGGGGCACGCTGGTCCCGGCGTTCATGCGGCTGGCCGGCCGATGGAACTGGTGGGCGCCCAAGCCGTTGGCCCGCTTGCGCGAACGGTTCGGCCTTGCCGAGGACGGCCGGCACGAACCGGCCGCTCCTCTGCCGGTGGCGGTCGGATGACCGCGCCGGCGGTCACCCGGAGGCGGCGGTCCCAGCGCGGGAGCGGGGACCAGCTACGGGCGGAGATCGTCGCGGTCGCGAAGCAGCAGCTCGCCGCGGCGGGCTCGGTCGACGACGTCTCGATCCGGGCCGTCGCCGACGCGGTGGGCGTGACGCCGCCGTCGATCTACCTGCACTTCGCGGACAAGAACGACCTGATCGCGGCGGTCGTCGCCGACGTGTTCGCCGAGCTCGACGTGGCGATGCTCGAGGCCGGTGCGCATGCCGCCGGACCGATGGAGCGGCTGCGCGACTACGGCCTGGCCTACGTGCGCTTCGCGGTCGACCATCCGGAGCACTACCGCCTGGCCGCGATGGACCCGTGTCCCCGGCCCGACGTCGACAAGGTGCTGGCCAGCTCCGCGTTCGAGCACTTCAACGCCACGGTGGTCGAGTGCATGGACGCCGGGATCCTCCCGGCCGGCGACCCCCTGCCGATCACGCTGGACCTGTGGTCGGCGGCGCACGGGATCGCCTCGCTGCTCATCACCAAGCCGTTCCTGCCCTGGGGCGACCGGGAGGAGGCGGCCGGGCGGGTGCTCTGCGCGGCCGCGCTGGGTCACGCAGCGGCCGGCCTCGTGGGCCCGCCCGTGACCCCCGCCCGGATCACCGATTGGGTCAAGCGGCGCCGACCAGGTCGGCGTA
>CAZEAM010000247.1:0-4533 GCA_964510285.1 uncultured Frankiaceae bacterium
TCACGAGCAGGGAGCCGGACACGCGGCGACCGGTTACGCGCAGGCGACCGGCCGGGAAGGCGTCTGCATGGCCACCAGCGGGCCGGGCGCGACCAACCTGGTCACCCCGATCGCCGACGCCTACATGGACTCGGTTCCGATCGTCGCGATCACCGGGCAGGTGCCCTCCGCGGCGATCGGCACCGACGCGTTCCAGGAGGCGGACATCTGCGGCATCACGATGCCGATCACCAAGCACAACTTCCTGGTGCAGCACGCGCGCGACATCCCGCGCACCCTCACCGAGGCGTTTCACATCGCCGCCACCGGTCGGCCCGGGCCGGTCCTTGTGGACATCGCCAAGGACGCGCTCCAGACCGAGACCGACTTCAGCTGGCCGGTCGAGATGCAGCTGCCCGGCTACCGACCGGCGGCCAAGCCGCACGGCAAGCAGGTGCGGGAGGCCGCGCGCCTGATGGTCGACGCGAAGCGTCCGGTGCTCTACGTCGGCGGCGGTGTGCTCAAGGCGCACGCGGCCGACGAGCTGCGGATGCTGGCCGAGCTCTCCGGCATCCCGGTCGTGACGACATTGATGGCACGTGGCGCCTTTCCCGACTCGCATCCGCAGCATCTGGGCATGCCCGGGATGCACGGGACCGTGTCGGCGGTCGCGGCCCTTCAGCGCTCCGACCTGCTGATCGCGCTCGGGGCCCGGTTCGACGACCGCGTCACCGGCAAGCTGTCGACCTTCGCGCCGGGCGCGACGGTCGTGCACGCCGACATCGACCCGGCTGAGATCTCCAAGAACCGCACCGCCGACGTACCGATCGTCGGCGACGTCCGGGAAGTGATCGCGGACCTCATCGTCGCGGTGCAGGCCGAGTTCGACGCCGGCCGCAAGGGCGACTACGAGGCGTGGTGGAAGCAGTGCAACACCTGGCGCAAGACCTATCCATTGGGGTACGACGAGCACGAGGACGGGACCCTCGTGCCCCAGTACGTCATCGAGCGGCTCGGGAAGATCTGCGGGCCGGACACCGTCGTGGTGGCGGGTGTCGGTCAGCATCAGATGTGGGCCTCGCAGTTCGTCTCCTACGAGCAGCCCTACACCTGGATCAACTCGGGTGGTCTGGGCACGATGGGCTTCGCGGTCCCCGCGGCCATGGGCGCGAAGGTGGGCCGGCCGGACGCACTGGTGTGGGCGATCGACGGCGACGGCTGCTTCCAGATGACCAACCAGGAGCTCACCACCTGCGCGATCGAGGGCATCCCGATCAAGGTCGCGGTGATCAACAACGGATCGCTCGGCATGGTGCGGCAGTGGCAGACCCTGTTCTACGGCGGGCGGTACTCCAACACCGACCTGAAGGCCGGGCGCACGCAGTACCTGCCCGACTTCGTGATGCTCGCCGAGGCGATGGGGTGCGTCGGGCTTCGCTGCGAAGCCGCCCAAGACGTCGACGCGACGATCGAGAAGGCCATGACGGTCGACGACGCCCCGGTGGTGGTGGACTTCGTCGTCGGCAAGGACGCCATGGTGTGGCCGATGGTCGCCGCCGGTACGTCGAACGACGACATCAAGATCGCACGTGAGACCGCCCCGGACTTCGACTACGAAATGGGCGAGGTCGTCGACGAGAGTGGTGAGGGACGTGAGTAAGCACACCCTGTCGGTCCTTGTCGAGAACAAGCCCGGCGTCCTCGCCCGGGTGGCGGCGCTGTTCTCCCGCCGCGGGTTCAACATCGACTCGCTCGCGGTCGGCCCGACCGAGCACGCCGACGTCTCGCGGATGACGATCGTCGTCAACGTCGACGACCTGCCGCTCGAGCAGGTGACGAAGCAGCTGAACAAGCTCGTCAACGTGCTGAAGGTCGTCGAGCTCGAGGCGGAGACCGCGATCCAGCGCGAGCTGCTGCTGGTCAAGGTCAAGGCCGACCAGGGCACCCGTACCCAGGTTCTGGAGATCGTGCAGGTCTTCCGGGCCAAGGTCGTCGACGTCGCGACCGACGCGGTGGCGATCGAGGTGACCGGCACCGCGGACAAGCTCGATGCGTTCATCCGGGTCCTGGAGCCCTACGGGATCCGGGAGCTCGTCCAGTCCGGGATGGTCGCGGTCGGGCGCGGTGCCCGTAGCATCACTGACCGAACCCTCAGATCAGTTGACAGGAGTGCGTAGCCAAATGCCCGAGATCTTCTACGACGACGACGCCGACCTTGCGCTCGTCCAGGGCCGCAAGGTGGCCATCCTCGGGTACGGCTCGCAGGGCCATGCCCACGCGCTGAACCTGCGTGACTCCGGGGTCGACGTACGAGTCGGCCTGCCGGAAGGCTCGAAGAGCCGCGCCGCGGCAGAAGCCGAGGGGCTGCGGGTCGTCACGCCCGCCGAGGCGGCGGCTGAAGCCGACCTGATCATGGTGCTTGCGCCGGACACCGTGCAGCGGCACCTGTTCGCCGACGACATCGAGCCGAACCTGAACGACGGCGACGCGCTGTTCTTCGGCCATGGGTTCAACATCCGCTTCGGCTACATCAAGGCGCCGGCCGGTGTGACGGTGGCCATGGTCGCCCCGAAGGGTCCCGGTCACCTGGTCCGCCGGCAGTTCCAGGAGGGCCGCGGCGTGCCGTGCCTCGTCGCGGTCGAGCAGGACCCTGACGGCAACGGCCAGGCGCTGGCGCTGTCCTACGCCAAGGGCATCGGGGGTACCCGTCCCGGGACGTTGAAGACCACCTTCACCGAGGAGGCCGAGACCGACCTGTTCGGTGAGCAGGCCGTCCTCTGCGGTGGCGTGTCGGCGCTGGTCCAGGCCGGCTTCGAGACGTTGACCGAGGCGGGATACCAGCCGGAGGCGGCGTACTTCGAGTGCCTCCACGAGCTGAAGCTGATCGTCGACCTGATGTACGAAGGCGGCCTGGCCAAGATGCGCTGGTCGATCTCCGACACGGCGGAGTACGGCGACTACACCCGCGGCCCGCGCGTCATCACCGACGCCACGAAGGCGGAGATGAAGCGCATCCTCGGCGAGATCCAGGACGGCACGTTCGCCCGCGAGTGGATCGCCGAGGACGATGCCGGACGCCCGAACTTCGACAAGTACCGCGCCGAGGGTGCCGCCCACCCGATCGAAGAGGTCGGCGGCAAGCTCCGCGGCCTCATGTCCTGGATCAAACAGGACGCCTAACCGGAACCCTCGAAGCAACACACAAACGTTTTGTCAGTCGCCTCTTGAGGCGGTGCGGGCTGCTCAGGGGACGACCCTCGCAACGTTTGTGTGTTCGATCAGGGAATCTGCCGCTCTCGCATCGCCGGTCGAGTAGGCCTCGGTAGGGTTGGCGGGTGTCCAAGCCCGTCGTACTGATTGCTGAAGAGCTGGCGCCGGCGGCGCTGGAGGTCCTCGCCGAGGACTGCGATGTACGCCACGCGGACGGTACGGACCGCGCGGCGCTGCTGCCTGCCCTCGCCGACGCCGACGCGGTCATCGTCCGCAGCGCGACCCAGATCGACGCCGAGGCTCTCGCCGCGGGGAGCCGACTGAAGGTTGTCGCGCGCGCGGGAGTCGGGCTGGACAACGTCGATGCCGACGCAGCGACTGCGCGCGGTGTGCTCGTCGTCAACGCGCCGACGTCGAACATCACCTCCGCCGCCGAGCACGCGGTCGCGCTGCTGCTCTCGGCAGCACGCAACATCCCGGCCGCGAACCAGTCGTTGAAGTCCGGCGAGTGGAAGCGCAGCGCGTTCACCGGCGTCGAGGTGGTCGACAAGACGGTGGGCGTGGTCGGGCTCGGGAAGATCGGCCAGCTGTTCGCGGAGCGGCTGAAGGCGTTCGGCGTTCGCCTCGTCGCCTATGACCCTTACGTCCCCGCTGCGCGCGGAGCTCAGCTCGGGGTGCAGATGATGAGCCTCGACGAGGTCCTGGCGGAGAGCGACTTCGTCTCGATCCACCTGCCGAAGACGAAGGAGACCGCCGGGCTCATCGGTGAACGCGAGATCGGCCTGATGAAGCCGGGCGCGATCCTCGTGAACGCCGCTCGCGGCGGCCTGGTCGACGAAGCGGCCCTCGCGCTCGCACTCAAAGAAGGCCGGATCGGCGGCGCCGCCTTCGACGTCTACGCCACAGAGCCGTGCACGGACTCGCCGCTTTTCGCCGAGCCGCGCGCGGTGGTCACCCCGCACCTCGGCGCCTCGACCGCCGAGGCGCAGGACAAGGCCGGCCTCGCGGTGGCGCGGTCGGTGAAGCTCGCCCTCGCCGGCGAGCTCGTTCCCGACGCTGTGAACGTCAAGGGCGGCGCGGTTGCCGAGGAGCTGCGCCCGAGCCTGCCGCTGATCGAGCGGCTCGGCCGGCTGTTCACTGCGCTGGCGGCCGGTGCTCCCGCCGGCCTGACGGTGGACATCCGCGGCGAGATCGCTGCCTTCGACGTGTCCGTGCTGCAGCTCGGCGCGCTGCGCGGCGTCTTCACCGACGTGGTCGAGGACCAGGTGACCTACGTCAACGCGCCGCTGCTCGCCGCAGAGCGTGGCATCGAGGTCACGCTCACCTCGACCGAGGAGTGCCCGG
>CAZEAM010000248.1:0-8396 GCA_964510285.1 uncultured Frankiaceae bacterium
CTCAGCCTCCGCCGACCCAGCCTCCGCCGGCGGCTGGCGGGTCGCCGTTCGTGCCCAGCACGAACCCGCTGGCGCCGGCCGCGACGAGTGCCACCCAGCCTGCGCCCGGGGTGGCACCGGCCACCCCCGCCGCGGCAGCCGCCCCTGCGGCCGCGGGCCAGCCGGCCAACCTGACGTGGCCGTGCCCGAGCTGCCAGTCGCCGGTCGCGATGTCGGAGGACTACTGCCCGGCCTGTGGCACCGGCTTCCTGGAGGACGCCGTCACGGGCGGTGCGGTCAAGGTGCCGCTGCTCGGCGACGTGCGCAAGCTGAACTCCGGGCAGAAGCTGGCGTTCGGGTCGGCGATCGCGGTCGGGGTCGTGGTGCTGATCGTGGTCCTGCTGACGATCGGCGGTCACCTGTTCTGAGCCGTTTAGGCTCGAAACATGCGGGTGCACGTCGTCTCGGACGTCCATGGCCGAGCCGACGCCCTGGCGCGGGCCGGCGACGGCGCCGACGCGCTGATCTGCCTCGGTGACCTCGTGCTGTTCATCGACTACGACGACAACGCGGGCGGGATCTTCGGGGAGATCTTCGGCGCGGACAACGCGACGAGACTGATCGCGCTTCGTGCCGAACGGCGCTTCGACGAGGCCCGCGAGTTCTCCCGCGGCCTGTGGTCGGAGGTCGGTGACCGGCAGGGGGTGATCGAAGGTGCGGTGCGCAAGCAGTACGCCGAGCTGTTCGCCGCGATGCCGACTCCGGCGTACGTCACCTATGGCAACGTCGACATCCCGCCGCTGTGGTCGGACTACCTCCACGACGGCATCCAGGTGCTCGACGGTCAGACCATGGTCCTCGGCGAGCGCAGCTTCGGCTTCGTCGGCGGCGGCCTGCAGACGCCGATGCGCACGCCGTACGAGATCAGCGACGAGGACTACGCTGCGAAGGTCGCCGCAGTCGGTGCCGTCGACGTGCTGTGCTGCCACATCCCGCCAGACGTGCCGGAGCTGCTCTACGACGTCGTCGCGCGCCGGATGGAACGCGGCAGCAGCGCGGTGCTCGACGCGATCCGCGACACCCAGCCGGAGGTGGCGCTGTTCGGCCACGTGCACCAGCCGTTGGCCCGGCGGACCCGGATCGGGCGGACGGAGTGCATCAACGTCGGGCACTTTCGCGGCACCGGTACGCCGTACGCCCTGGTGTGGTAGCCGGCGGCGCTCGGGTCGGTAGGGTCCGTTGCCAGGACCTAGGAGGCAACGGTGGCGGACGAGGCGAGCTCGAGCATCGTCATCTCGGCAACGCCGAGCGAGATCATGGCGGTGATCGCCGATCTCGAGGCCTATCCAGACTGGTCGACCGGGATCAAGTCGGCGACGGTCGACGAGTCCGCGGCCGACGGCCGGCCGGCACGGGCCACCTTCGTGCTGGATGCCGGCGTGATCAAGGACACCTACACGCTCGCCTACGAGTGGTCCGGCGACGCGCGGGTGGACTGGAAGCTGGTCGACGGGGGCACCATGCTGAAGTCCCAGGTCGGCTCCTACACGCTCACCCCGTCCGGCGGCGGCACGGAGGCCACCTACCGCCTCAGCGTCGAGCTCAAGGTGCCCATGCTCGGCATGTTCAAGCGCAAGGCCGAGAAGGTGATCATCGACACCGCCCTGAAAGGGCTCAAGAAGCGCGTGGAAAGCCTCTGACCCCGCTTGGCTAGCCTTTGCCGGGTGCGCGTGCTGCTGTTCACCGGCAAGGGAGGCGTCGGCAAGACCACGACGTCTGCCGCGACCGCAGCCTTCGCCGCCGCCCGCGGGCACAAGACGCTCGTGCTCTCGACCGACCCGGCGCATTCGCTCGCGGACACCTTCGGCCGGCCGATCGGTGGCGAGCCGACCGAGCTGGACCAGGGGCTGTACGGCCAGCAGGTCGACGCCCAACGCGCCTTCGAGGCGAGCTGGCGCACCGTGCAGGACTACCTGCGTGAGGTGCTCGAGCAGGGCGGCATCGACCCGCTGGAGGCCGAGGAGCTCACCGTCCTGCCCGGCGCGGAGGAGGTGCTCGCGCTGCTCGAGCTGCGCGCCCAGGTCGCGAGCGGCCGCTGGGACGTCGTGGTCGTCGACTGCGCACCGACCGGGGAGACGCTGCGCCTGCTGGCGCTTCCGGAGGTGCTGCGCTGGTGGATGCAACGCGTCTACCCGACCGACCGCCGCGTCCTGCGGACCGTGCGACCGGTGCTCTCCCACCTGGCCGGCCTGCCCTTCCCGCCCGACTCGGTGTTCGCCGCCGCCCAGCGGCTCACCGACGAGCTCACCGAGGTTCGCGAGCTGCTCACCGATCCGACCACCACATCGGTCCGCCTGGTCCTCACCCCCGAGTCGATGGTCCTCGCAGAAGCTCGCCGGACGCTGACCTCCCTGTCCCTGTACGGCTACCGCGTCGACGGTGTCGTGGCCAACCGGGTGTTCCCGTCCGGCGACGCCGACGAGTGGCGGGCCGGTTGGGTGAGCAGCCAGCGCGACCGGCTGGCCGACGTGCGCGCGTCGTTCGCCGGCGTAGCGGTGTGGGAAGCGGCCTACGCCGCGGCCGAGCCGATCGGGCTGGACGCCCTTGGCGGCTTCGCGGCGTCGACGTACGGGGACGGTACGCCGGGCGGGCTCGACCCGCTGGCGGTCGTCGCGACGGCCGACCCGTTCAACGTCGAGCAGGTCAGCAGCGACGAGTTCGTGATGTCGATCAGCCTGCCGCACGCCAGCCGTGACGACGTCGGCCTGGTGCGCAAGGGCGACGACATCGTCGTCACGGTCGGGCGGTACCGCCGCGTGGTCGCGCTGCCGAGCGCTCTGCGCCGGTGCAACGTCGACGGTGCGGCGCTTCGCGACGGTGCCCTGCGGGTCCGGTTCAGCGCCGACCCACAGGTGTGGAGGAGCACGTGAGCGCGGCTGCGCCCGGCCCGCTCGCCGAAGAGGCGGCGCGGCTGGTCGAGGCGATCGGCGAGTGGGCACGCGGTGCCGTCGGGGACGGCCCGCTGGCGGCGATGGGCGAGGGCACCGACTGCCAGGTCTGCCCGCTCTGCCAGCTGATCGGGCTGGTCCGCCGGACCCAACCGGAGACCTACGGGCATCTGGTCGATGCCGCGACGTCGATGGCGGCGGCGCTGCGCAGCGTCATCGCCGGCCACGACCAGGGCGGCGGGCCCGCGCGCGGCGTGCAACGGATTGACCTGGAATAGATGAGCCCACTGGCCATTGGGATCGACATCGGGGGGACGAAGGTCGCCGCCGGTGTCGTCGACGACGACGGGCAGCTGCTCGCCACGTCGCGGCGCCCGACACCGAGCAACGATCCGGTGCGGCTGGCCGAGCTCGTCGCCGACGTCGTGACCGAGCTGCGGGAAAGCCACGACGTCGCCGCCGTTGGCGTGGGCGCGGCCGGCTGGGTCGACGCGGCCCGCACGACGGTCCTGTTCGCACCGAACCTGGCCTGGCGCAACACGCCGCTGCACGCCGACCTGTCCCGGCTCGTCGACCTGCCGGTGGACGTCGAGAACGACGCCAACGCCGCCGCCTGGGGCGAACACCGCTTCGGTGCGGGGGAGCGCGAGCCGGACACCGTCGTACTCACCATCGGCACCGGGATCGGTGCCGGGCTGATCGTCGACGGCGAGCTGCGGCGCGGCCGCTTCGGCATCGGTGG
Source organism: uncultured Frankiaceae bacterium (assembly GCA_964510285.1). Taxonomy (GTDB): domain Bacteria; phylum Actinomycetota; class Actinomycetes; order JAFAQI01; family JAFAQI01; genus DASZTV01. The sequence continues at coordinate 3,670 of CAZEAM010000248.1, forward strand.
CGAGCCCGGGCACTACCGGGTCGTGCCGGGCGGCCGGCTGTGCGGCTGCGGCAACCACGGCTGCTGGGAGCAGTACTGCAGCGGTACGGCGCTGGTGCGCGCGGCCCGGGAGATCGCCCGCGAGCGCCCGGCCGACGCCGCCCGGTTGCTCGAGCTGGCCGACGGCGATCCGGACGCGATCGACGGCCCGGTGGTCACGATCGCGGCACAGGAGGGCGACCATGCCGCCATCGACTGCTTCGAGGAGGTGGGCCGCTGGCTCGGTCAGGGCCTGGCCGATCTCACGGCGATCCTCGACCCGGGCCGTTTCGTGATCGGCGGCGGGGTGACCGACGCGGGGGACCTGCTGCTGCGGCCGGCCCGCGAGACCTACGCCGCGGTGGTGTCCGGCCGCGGGTACCGGCCGATCGCCGACGTCGTACCGGCCACGCTCGGCGCCGACGCCGGCCTCATCGGTGCTGCCGACCTCGCGAGGTCGCTGCTGTGACCGGGGAGCTTCGGGTGCTGTCCCTCGACGCCCGCGCGGTGCGGCGCAGCCCGGAGGCGTGCCGAGCCGCCGTGGCCGCGCACGAGGTCGACGTGGTCGCCTTCCACGAGGCGCCGCGCTACCTGCGGTGGCGGTCGAAACGAGCGAAGCTGGCCCGCCAGCTCGGCATGGTGGTCGCGACCACCGACCGGCCGGGCGGGATGTTCGTCGTCACGTCCCTGCGCGTCGACGTCCTGGACCGAAGTTTTGCGATGTCCTCCTCGTCGGCCGGGTCGAGCCCGGCGGTGGTCGTGGCGACGATCCGGCTGCGTGACGCGCAGTGGCGGATCGTGGTGGCCGCGACCGGCGGAGCCCCTGACCTCCCGGATGGGGACGTGCCGCCGGTCATCGTCGGCGGCTCCGGGACGATCAGCGTGTCCGGGCCGGTCACGGTCGTGTCGTGCGACCCGGTCGAGATCGCCGGGACTGGCAACGCGGCGACGCCGATGCTCGCCGTCGTTCGAGCCGCCGAGGCCCGGCGGTAGCCGGGTACCAGCTCGAGGGCGAGCTGTTCGAGGAACAGCCCGATGGCGGTGACGATGCCTACCGCCTGCGCGCTGCCCCGGTCGGCAAGCTTCGTGACGGTTGCCGGGTTGATGTCGACCGCGATCAACGGCACCGAGGCCGGCAGCAGGTTTCCGGTGCCGATCGAGTGCAGCATCGTCGCCACCATGATCGCGATGCCGACGCCCGGCAGCTGGGCGCGCATCGCGCGCTGGCCTTCGATCACGTCGGTGTAGACGTCTGGCAGCGGCCCGTCGTCTCGCACCGACCCGACCAGTACGAACGGCCGCCCGGCCTGCACCAGCGCGTGCATCACGCCGGCGCGCAGCACGCCGGTGTCGACCGCCTGCTTGATCGAGCCGGCGGTGCGGATCGTGTTGATCGCGCGGATGTGGTGCTCATGCCCGTGGGCCACGCCGATCCCGGCGGTGAGGTCGACACCGAGCGACGTGCCGAACATGGCCGACTCGATGTCGTGAGTGGCCAGGGCGTTGCCGCTGAATAGCACATCGACCCAGCCCTGCTCGATGAGGGCAACCATCGGAGTGGCGGCGCCGGTGTGCACCACCGCCGGACCGGCGACCCACAGGATCCGTCCGCCGTCGTTCTTCACCTCGCGCATCCGGGCGGCGATCTGGCGCACCAGCAGCGCCTGCGGCTTCTCGCTCGACACGTTCGACGTCATGAACTCGAAGCCGCCCTCGGCGTCACCGTTCTCCACGGCCCGGTGCTCGCGCTGGGGGAGTACGACCTTCACACCGCCCGCGCCGCACACGATCTGGTCGCCGGCCCGGACGTCGCTGACCGGGACGGTCCGCACCCGCCCGGCCGACACCAGCAGGCCGCAGTCCATCTCGGGCTGCTCCACCGGCACCCACTGCCCGCCGAGGCGGACCACGGTCTCCAGGTTGGTCGTCGAGTAGAAGCCGTCGGGGAACACGCCGTCGGCGGGCGCGGCGACGGTGACCGCCTCGCCGGGGTCGACCTGGTTGACGCCGTGCACCTGCAGGCGCATCAGGATCCGCGCCAGCTGCTCGTCGCTGTCCGCGCCGACCACGATCACGGCGTGCGACTCGTCCTCGTGCGCCTTGCCGAGGTCGATGCGGTCGACCGTGTAGTCGCCGCCGTAGTCGAGTACGTCGTCGAGCACCCTCGCGAGGACACCGGAGTCCATCAGGTGTCCGGTGATCTCCACGGTCTCGCTGACCAGCACAACGCCACCCTACGTAGCCACGCCCGACCTACACGACTGCGCCGTCGTCCCAACCCGAGTCGGTCGGCGGACCCTGCTTGACGTTCCACACGAGCGCGACACCGCCGCCGATGATCGCGGCGATCGCCGGCCAGGCGAACGCGCCGTCGGAGACGTTGGTCACCAGCAGGAGGATGCCGCCGACGATCGCGGCGAGCGCGAGGATGGTGCTGCGCCGCAGCTTCGGCAGCGGGGGACCCGGCGGAGGGACGAAGTGCTCCTCCTCCAGGTTGACCTGGTCGGCGTTGCTCAGCAGGTCGAACTGCGGGCCGTCCAGCGGCAGGTCGTCCAGGTGCGCGGGACGGCCGGTGTCGCGGACGTTCTCGCGGCTCGGCCAGGTCGCGGTCGTGGTCGGCGTCTTGAGTGAGGTGAGCAGCTGCTGCCAGGCCGCGTCGACGTCGACCTCCTCGTCGGCGGCCCGGCTCGGCCGCGGTGGCGGCTCCGCTTCGGCCTGCTCGAGCCCGATCAGCTCGGTGGCGCGGTCGGACTTCGTCGCGTCGACGTACAGGCGGTCGGTCATCCGGGCCGGCAGCCGCAGCTCGAGGTAGCCGCCTCGCGTCGCCGGCGTGGGGGAGGCGTAGGCCGCGATTCCCTCGGCGCGGAGGGCGTCGAGCAGCGCGTCGGCAACCCGCGGGTCCAGATCGCCGACCGCCACGTAGCCGCCGCACCGCAACCCGTTGTCGCGGGCGCCCGAGTCCGGTCCGCTGCCGTAGTCGGTCACGGCGCCGTCGCCGCCGCGGAATGCGCGCGGATGAAGTCGAGCGAGGCCTTGATGATCCGGGGCAGGTCGTTGTCGAGCGTCGCGACGTGGAAGCTGTCCTCGAGCCAGATCTGCTGCTTGTCCGCCGATGCGGCGCCGGCCATCAGCCGCTGCGAGTTGGCCGGCTCGACCACGTGGTCGTGGCGGCTGGTCAGCACGAGCATCGGCGTGGTGATCCGGTGCAGGTCGGCGTTGGCCAGCTTCCACAGCTCGGAGAGCTGGTAGGCCGCCTTCACCGGCAGCTTCGGGTACGCCGGCTCCGTCACGCCGGGCTTGTTGATGTCACTGGCGATCGGCGGCATCGCCGGCACCACGTGACGCAGCAGCGGGAGCAGCTTGGCGTCCTTGCGCGTGGTGAACAGGGACGGGTTGACCAGCACCATGCCGGCGAGGTCGGCGCTGCGCTCCTCGGCGAGCCGGATCGCGAGCGTGCCGCCCATCGACAGCCCCATGACGAAGGTCGACGCGCAGCGTGACCGGACGTCGTCCACCGCCGCGCCGAGCGCGTCGTACCAGTCCTGCCAGCGCACCCGGTTCGCGTCCTGCCATCGGGTCCCGTGGCCGGGCAGCAGCGGCACCCGGACCGTGAGCCCCTGCGCGGCCAGGGCCTCACCCCACGGACGCAGGCTGCCCGGCATGCCGGTGAGCCCGTGGCACAGGACCGCGCCGACCGGGCCTGCGTCGGCGGCGAAGGGCGCGGCGTCTTGCGGGGAGAACGGCTGGCTCACCCTTCGATCGTTGCATGACCTGCGAGTAACTTAAGCCCTCGTTAAGATCGGACCCCTAGTTTCCGGATTGCGGTAACCAAACGGGTCTGGTTGGGTCAAACCTGTACGGGGAATCCACTCGCCTATCGGCCGGGCATGACGAGGAGGAGGGGCAGGCGTTGTTCTACTGGCTCCTCAAGCACATCATCCTCGGCCCGATCCTCAAGACCCTGTTCCGCCCCTGGGTGGAGGGTGCCGAGAACCTGCCCGCGTCCGGCGGGGCGATCCTGGCCAGCAACCATCTGTCCTTCTCCGACTCGTTCTTCCTGCCGCTCGAGGTCGAGCGCAGGGTCACCTTCCTTGCGAAGGGTGACTACTTCACCGGCAAGGGCCTCAAGGGCAAGCTGACCGCGGCGTTCTTCAAGGGCATCAACCAGGTGCCGGTCGACCGCAGTGGCGGGCGCGCGAGCGAGGCGGCCCTCCGCAAAGGGGTCGAGATCCTCAACCGCGGCGAGCTGCTCGGCATCTACCCGGAGGGCACCCGCTCCCCGGACGGCCGGCTCTACCGGGGCAAGACCGGGATCGCGCGGATGGCGCTGGAGGCCGGCGTACCGGTCATCCCGGTCGCCATGATCAACACCTTCGACATCCAGCCGCCCGGTCAGGTCGTGCCGCGGATCATGCGGGTGGGGATCAAGATCGGCAAGCCGCTGGACTTCTCCCGCTACGCCGGGATGGAGGACGACCGGTTCGTGCTGCGGTCCATCACCGACGAGATCATGTACGAGCTGATGCAGCTGTCCGGCCAGGAGTACGTCGACACCTACGCCGCGAAGGCGAAGGAAGAGATCGCCGACGCCCGCGCCGCCGCACACGAGGCCCTGATCGCGGACGCGCCCGACTACGCCAAGGCCTCATAGCCCGACAGCTCGGGTCAGCCCGCCCCGCCGAACTTGCACTTTCGCACCGAAATTGCGC
>CAZEAM010000249.1:0-3874 GCA_964510285.1 uncultured Frankiaceae bacterium
TCGCGGGTCGGGCATTGCCCGGGCGGCGGTGTTCATCGCGGTGGTCACCGTGCTCGCCCGGGCGGCCGGGTTCGCGCGGGTCATCGTGTTCGCCCGAACGGTGGGTCCGAGCTGCCTCGGCGACGCGTACTTCACCGCCAACACGGTGCCGAACATCGTGTTCGACATCGTTGCCGGTGGCGCGCTGTCGAGCCTCGTCGTACCGCTGATCGCCCCGGCCGCCGCGGACGGCGACCGCGAGACGGTCGGCCGGACCGCGTCCGCGCTGCTCACCTGGGCCGCCACGCTGCTGGTGCCGGTGATGGTGATCGGGCTCGTCCTCACCCATCCGTTGATGCGGGTGCTGGTCGGGGGCGGGCATGCGGGCTGCTCCGCGGCGGACGAGATCGCGGTCGGCGCCCGGATGCTCGCCGTCTTCATGCCGCAGGTCGTCATCTACGCCGCCGCGGTGATCCTGATCGGCGTCCTGCAAGGGCATCGGCGCTTCCTCGGCCCGGCCCTCGGTCCGCTGATGTCCAGCCTTGTCGTCATCTCGGCGTACGGCGTGTTCGCCGCGGTGTCGACGCACGACGAGACCGGCCTGACGACCTTGACCCGCAGCCACGAGCTGGTGCTGTCGGTCGGTACGACGCTCGGGGTCGCGGCGCTGCTCGTGCCGATGGCATTCCCGGCGACGCGGATCCGGCTGCGGCTGCGTCCGACCTACCGGTTCCCGCCCGGTGTGGCGTCGCGGGTGCGCCGGATGGCGCTGTCCGGTGCCCTCGTCCTGGGCAGCCAGGACCTCGCGACCGCCGTAGTCCTGCGGCTCGCGAACGATCGCGGGACTGACGGCGCGGTCGTGCTCTACAACCTGGCCTGGACGGTGTTCACCGTGCCGTGGGCGGTGGCGGCCGTGCCGCTGGCGACCAGCGCCTACCCGGGACTGAGCGCGGCGTGGCAGTCCGGGGCGCGTGCGGCGTACACCGCGACCCTCGCGCGCACCGCGCGGGTCATGCTCGTGACGGTCGGCGCCGCGGCTGCGGTCATGGCGGCGACCGCCGCGCCGCTCGCCCGCGTGGTCATCCTGGGCGCGCCCGGCCACGCCGACCCGAATGTGCTCGTGCGCGCCCTGATCACCTTCGCCGTCGGCCTGCCGGGCTACGCGCTGGTCGCCTTGATGTCGCGCAGCCTCTACGCCCAGGGCAACAACCGCACACCGGCGACCGCCGCGTTCGGCGGCTGGCTGGTCGCGATCGTCCTGGACATCGTGTTGGCTGGCCTGATGCCGAGGACCTGGACGGTGGCTGCGATCGGCATCGGTACGTCGGTCGGGGTCACCGTGAGCGGGTGCTGGCTGCTGGTCGCCGTGGCCCGCTCGGCCGGATCCCCGGTGCTCGACGGGCTGCGCCGCGCCGGGGTCGCCGGCGTCGCGGGTGCGGGGATCGCCGGCCTGGGTGGCTGGGTGCTGGCCCACCCGCTCACGAGCCACGGAGTGGCGCGCAACATCGCCGCGGCGGTCGTCGTCGCGCTGGCCACCGTCGCCGGGTACGTCGCGATCGCCGCGGCGGTCGACCGGCCCACGGTCACTGCCGTCACTGGCCGGCTCAGGCGGCGTCGTGCCTGAGCCCCTGCGGGTCCTGATGGTGGTCGGCGAGACCGCGGGCGGCATCGGGCGGCACGTCGCGAGCCTCGCCGAGCACCTCCCCGAACACGGCGTCGAGGTGAGCATCTGCGCCCCGCCGTCCGCGCTCGCGGTGATCGGTGCGCCCGCCGGCGTCACCCGTCACGAGACGGCGATCGGGCCGCGCCGGCCGCTGTGCACCGCTGGCTCTCGCCGGCGGGTGCGGCAGCTGGCACGAGCCGCCCACGTGGTGCATGCGCACGGCCTGGTGGCCGGCGCGGTTGCGGCCGGTCGGGGGAAGACGCCGCTGGTCACCACGTGGCACAACGCGGCGAGGGGCTCGAGCGCACGGCGGGCGGTCCACGCGCGGCTCGAGCGTTACGTCGCCCGGGCTTCCGACCTGGTCCTCGCGGTGTCGCCGGATCTCGCGGCACGTGCCCGCGCCGCGGGCGCGACAGCGGTGCACGCGGTTTTCGTGCCCGCCCCGATCCGTCCCGCGGTCCGGCTGCCCGACGACGTCCGCGACGAGCTCGGCATCGGGGATCGTCCGTTCGTGCTGGCGGTCGGGCGGCTCACCGGGCAGAAGCGGTTCGACCTGCTGGTCGAGGCCGCCGCCGCATGGCGGCATCGCGTCGACCAGCCGTACATCGCGATCGCCGGCGACGGCGATGCTCGCGACGCGCTGTCGGCACAGATCCGGGCGAGTGGGGCGGCCGTGACTCTGCTCGGCGGGCGAAGCGACGTCCCCGACCTGCTCGCCGCAGCCGACGTCGCGGTGGTCACCAGCGAGTGGGAAGGCTGCCCGCTCGGCGTCCAGGAGACGATGCGCGCCGGGGTGCCGCTCGTCGCGACAGCCGTTGGCGGTATCCCTGACCTGGTGGCTAACGCGGCGACACTGGTCGAGTTCGGTGATGTCGCCGCCCTGCGTGGGGCTCTGGAACGCCTGCTCGACGATCCGTCGCGGCGCGCCGATGCGGCCCGCCGCGTCCGGGCCCGCGCGGCGACCTGGCCCACCCTCGAGGAGGTCGTCGTACGCCACGCCGAGTACTACCGCAACCTCGCCGGAAGGGAGGGCGCGCGATGACCGACCGCCGGCTGCCGACGTTCATCCTGGTCGGCGTCAGCCGCGCCGGCACGACAACCGCGTTCGACCTGCTCAGCCGCCATCCGCAGGTGTGTGGCGCGCTTAAGAAGGAGACCCGCTACTTCCAGGCGATCCGCTACGGCGAGCCGCTCGCGCCGCTCGACGACTACCGCGCGTTCTTCCGCCCGGGACCGCAGCACCTCGTCGTCATGGAGTCGACCCCGGACTACATCTACGGGGGCGAGCGCACCGCGCGCGCGATCAAGGAGGTCTGCGACCCGCGGGTGGCGGTGATCCTCCGCGAGCCGGCCAGCCGGCTGGTGTCGTTCTACCGCTTGATGCGCTCCGGCCTTCAGCTGCCGGCCGACATGTCGTTCGAGGCCTACGTCGAGCGGTGCCGCTCGCTGCCCGATGACCAGATGGACCGGCGGGAGACCAACCCGTACACCGGCGTGTGGACCGGCGAGTACGCCCGTTTCCTGCCGCCGTGGCTGGAGCTGTTCGGCGACCGCTGCGACATCCTGTTCTTCGACGACTTCGCCGCGGACCCACGGCAGGCGCTCGGCGAAGAGTGCCGGCGGCTGGGGATCGACCCGGACCTGCTGCCGGCGCAGGTCCAGGCGGAGAACGCGTCCCGGGCCAACCGCAGCGCCGCGCTTCAGCGGCTCGCCGCGGCGGTCGCCCGGCGGGGGAGACGGGTGTGGCACTACCACCCGCGGCTGGCCGGGCTGGCCCGGCGTACCTACGAGGCGGTCAACTTCCGCGCCGCCGACGACATCCCGATCGCCGACGCGGCCGTCGCGGCGGCACGCGAGGCCTACCGGCCCTGGAACGACGAGCTGCGCGCGATGCTGCTCGCCGCCGGGGTCACCACCCTCCCGGGCTGGCTGGCGGAGTGAGCCGCGCGGGATTCCGCGCGCGTCGTGACGCGGCCGTCGCGAGCGGGTGTTACCGTGAACTTCCGTGAGTCGAGGCGCCCAGGATCGGTCCAGAGGGGGCGGCACCGCCGGCAATGCCGGCGCCGTCCGCCACGTTTTCGTCACCGGGGGCGTCGCCTCCAGCCTTGGTAAGGGGCTCACCGCCTCGAGCCTCGGCCGGCTGCTGAAGTCGCGCGGCCTGCGGGTGACGATGCAGAAGCTCGACCCGTACCTCAATGTCGACCCCGGGACGATGAACCCGTTCCAGCACGG
>CAZEAM010000250.1:0-9838 GCA_964510285.1 uncultured Frankiaceae bacterium
TCGTCGTCCGCGGCGGAGCGCGCCAGCCAGACGTCCGGCTCGGCGGCCGCGGTGCCCGAGCCGGGCTCGGGCTCGCCGACCGCGACCACGAGCGCGTCCGGCCACACCGCGCGCAGGTAGGGGCCGAGCAGCTCCGGGCTGGCCACGACGTCGACGGCGTACTCCGCGCCGTGCGGGATCGCGGGAGAGCTCAGCTGGTCCGCGACCCGCCGCAACCCGGCCATCAGGCGCGGCCCGTCGACGAGTGACGAAACCCCCGCGATGCCCTGCCCGACCTGGTGCCCCCACAGCAGCCGCGACATCCGCGACAGCAGCTCCATCGGTGGCAGCGCGCACCAGCCGGCCTGGCAGCCGAGCGCGTCGCGCAGCCGGAACGCGCGCCGGTCGCTGCCCAGGATGAAGACCGGCCGGAGCGGGTGGTCCGCGCTCACGGTTGCGCGCGGTGGAACGAGCCGCCGAGGTCGGCGACGCCGGAGGCGAGGCCGCGCCCCGAGACGTAGAACGTGACCGGCACCGCCCGGCCCAGCAGCACGCTGTCCCCGCCCTCCGCGGAGTGGAACGACGCGGTCGCGAGGAACCCGCCGCTCGGCAGCGCCAGCGCCAGCCGCATCTCGTACTCCCCGATCTCGCCGGTCTTCAGCGGCGGGAACGGGTCCATCAGATTGGTGTCGGAGTAGACGACCGTGCCGGACTCGGTGGTGATCGTCATCCCCATGACCGGGTTGGCGATGTCGGTGGTGGCCTTCACCCGAAGCCGCAGCGCGACCTCTTCACCGCTGTCGAAGTGCAGCACCGCCTCGTCGCTTCCCACGTTGTGCAAAGTGAGCGACTCGATCTCGGCGCCGTGCGTCGCGAGCTCGCCGACGCCGTACGTGTCCTCCTTCGCCTCCTTACCGACGACGTTGTAGAACTCCGAGATCGCCTCGAACGTCGGGCCGTCGAAGACCTTGTGGCCGTGGCTCATCACCAGCGCGCGGTCGCAGAACCCGCGGATCACGTTGATGTTGTGGCTGACCACCACGATCGTCGTGCCCTGCGCGCGGATCTCCTGCATCCGGGTGAAGCACTTGAGCTGGAAGGCGAAGTCCCCGACCGCGAGCACCTCGTCGACGAGCAGTACGTCGGGGTCCGCGGCGACCGCGACCGAGAAGCCCAGCCGCACGAACATGCCGGACGAGTAGAACTTCACCGGCGTGTCGATGAACTCCTCGACCTCCGCGAAGTCGACGATGCTGTCGAGCCGCCGGTCGATCTCCGCCGAGCTCATCCCGAGGATCGTGCCGTTGACGTAGACGTTCTCCCGGCCGGTCAGCTCCGGGTGGAAGCCGACCCCGACCGAGATCAGCGGCGCGACCTTGCCACGCACCTTCACCACGCCGCTCGACGGAGCGGTGACGCCGCACAGCAGCTGCAGGAGGGTCGACTTGCCGGCGCCGTTGCGGCCCAGTACGCCGACGCTCTCGCCGGCGGCGATCTCGAGGTTCATCTCGTCGACCGCGAGCAGCGTGCTGCGGCGGCTTCGCGCGCGCAGCCGCAGCGCGTTGACCAGCATCGGCTGGTCGTCGTACTTCACGTACCGCTTGCTGACATCACGCAGCGAGATGACCGGTTCGGCCGACGTCGTAGTCACAGCAGATCGACGAAGACCCGGTCGCGGCGGCACTGCAGCCAGAAGCCGAGCCCACCTAGCACCACGCACCACACCGCACAGGCCACCACCGCGAGGCCGAGCGCGGAGTCCGCGCCGACCGTGGCCGCACGGAAGACCTCGATCGGGCCGGCGGCGGGTCCGATCGCGATCAGGTCGCGCAGCACGTGGTGCGAGTCCTGCAGCCGGGTGAGCGGATAGATGATCGGGCTCAGGTAGAAGCCCACCGACAGCACGGCCATGACGATGTAGCGGATGTCACGGAAGTACACGTGCAGCGCCGACAGGCACAGCCCGACCGCGACGACGAACGCGATCGCCAGCGCCGCGCCGGGGAACACGAGCAGGAACGACGCGCCGACGCCGCTACCGACGACGACCGACATCAGCAGCAGCAGCACGACACCGATCGCGAAGGGATAGATCGCCGACGCCGCGGTGACCAGCACCGGCAACGCGCGGGGGAAGTAGATCTTCCCGGCGAGCGCGACGTTGTCCACGATCGCGGTCGACGCCGCTGGCCCGGCATTGGCGATGTAGTTCCACGGCACCAACGCGGCGTAGAGGAAGACGGCGTACTCCTGCTGCGACGCCGCGTAGTTGCGCCCGATCCCCACGACGTGGGTGAACACCAGGGCCAGTACGACGGCCTGCACGAGTGGCACGCCCACCGCCCACACCACGCCGAGGACCGTGCGCCGGTAGCGCACGTAGAAGTCCTTGCGCGCGAGGATCACCAGCAGGCCGCGGGCGGCCCACAGTTCGCGCAGCATGACGCGCGGCGGGGTCGAGGGCCCGCGAAGCTCGAAACCGTCCCCCGGGCTCTTGACCGCAGCCGAGGGCGCGGTCGCCAGCGTCACGATGGTTGACCCTCCTCGTTCCGTGGCCTTCCCAAGCCGTGCCGCACTGCGGTTCCCATCGTGTCACGACCGCCCTCCCGGGGCGGTTGCCGCAGGATGGTCGCGTGCCGCGGACCAGCAAGCCGGAGCCGGAGGTCGCGGTCGTCGTGGCCACCCACTCGCGCGCCCACCTGCTGCCCCGCCTGGTCGGAGCACTGGAAAACCAGGAGCAGGCGCCGCCGTTCGAGGTGCTGATCGTCGACGACGCCTCCACCGACGACACCTGGCCGGTCCTCGAACGGCTGGCCGCCGCCGCCGCGGTGCCGATCCGCCCGCTGCGACAGCCCGCCAACCGCGGACCCGCGGCGGCCCGCAACGCCGGATGGCGGGCGAGCGCGGCCGGCCTGGTCGCGTTCACCGACGACGACTGCGCACCGCAACCGCACTGGCTGCGCGAGCTCGCCGAAGGGCTGCGCGGCGCGGACGTCGCGCAGGGGCGGACCGTCCCGGACCCGGACGAGCTCGAGCAGATGGGGCCGTTCAGCCGAAGCCTCGCGATCACGTCGGAGGACGGCTTCTACCAGACCTGCAACATCGGCTATCGCCGCGAGACGCTCGAGCAGGCCGGCGGTTTCGACGAGCGGTTCCGGTTCCCGGCCGGCGAGGACACCGATCTCGCCTGGCGGGCGCGCGCGGCCGGGGCGACCACCTGCTTTCGCCCCGAGGCGGTGGTCCGCCACACAGTGCGCCCGTCGAGCTGGGCGGCCGCCGCGCGCGACACGTGGCGCTGGCAGAGCATCGCGCTTGCGGTCAAGCGCAACCCCAGGCTCCGCGAGCTCATCTACGCGCGTTGGATCTGGCGGCGCTCGCACCTGCTGCTCGCGTGGGCGCTGCTCGGGCTCGCGATCGCCGCGGTGGCGAGCGGGTTGGCGCCGGCGCCCGGGATCGCACTCGGCTGGCTGGTCGCGGTCGCGCTGTGCCTGCCCTACGTCCGCTACCGCACCGTCGTGGCGCCGTTGCCCGCGACCGGGCGCAGGCGCCGCTGGCTGCTGCTGCCGGCGACGTTCGCGCTCGATGCCTGCGAGGTGATCGCCTGCCTGGTCGGGTCGGTGCGGCACCGCACGTTCGTCTGGTAGCCGCCGGTCAGGACCCCGGCTCGGAGAACGGCCCCGGCCAGATCCCCGGCGGCGGCGCCGGCAGCCCGCCCTCGGTACGCCTCGCCACCATCATCAGGTGGCAGCCGAGCCGGTTGACCAGCGGCAGCGTCGTACACACCTTCTCCAGTACGTCGACCAGCCGCTGCCCGCGCTCGCCGTGCCGGTCGAACCACGCCGCACTGCGACTTTGCGGCGGCGGGAACTCGAACGTGGTCGCCTGCGTGGTCTGCAGGCCGGCCGCGGCGAACATCCGGCGCGTCTCGGCCTGCTTGTGCCAGGTGTGCGGGACCCACGCGGCCACGACGCCCTCGTCGAGCACCGCGCTGCTGACCGGCTCGGGCCAGATCCACGGCCGGTGCGAGATCAGCCGGTCGTGGGTGAAGCCGAGCGCCTTCTCGACGAACGCACCCGGATCGGACAGCGGGAAGCGCAGCGGCATCTCCGAGGCGTTGTTGGTGGTCATGACGAGCACTCCGCCGGGCTTGAGCACGCGGGCGATCTCCCACACCGCGAGCTCCGGGCGCAGCAGGTGCTCGATCACCTCGGTGAACACGACGACGTCGACGCTGGCATCGGCCAGCGGCAGCCGCTCGCCGTCGCCACGGACGAACGACGTCCGCAGCGGGCCTTCGCGGTCGCGGTGCCGTTTGGCCGCGGACTCGATGTGGTGGCCGCCGAAGTCGACGCCGACGTAGCGCGCGGCGCGGTCGAGCAGCTGGTCGGCGACCAACGCGGAACCGCAGCCGATGTCGAGCAGCACGCCGCCGTCCGGGAGGTTGGCGCGCGCGGCGTCGCCGACCAGGCGGTAGCGCATCTCGTGCCGATGCCCGTGGTAGTCGCTCCACGTGTCGAGCTCCTCCTCGACCGTCGGCACGCACTCGTTGTAGTGGCGGGCGAACACGGTCGGCGTCGCCGTGCGCAGGCGCTCCCACTCCTCACGGGTCGCCGCGATCCCCCGGCGCCGGTACTCCCGGTAGGTCACCGCCCAGGTCGCCAGCAGCCCCGCGCCGATCAGCAGCTTCGGCCGGCGCCCCACGTGCGGCACCGCGAGCGCGGCCAGTCCGGCGACCGGGACCCCGATCCGCAGGGCGCGGCGCAGCGAAGCTCCCACCGGCCCAGTCTGTCCCAGCCGATGACCTAAGGTGCGAGTGTCAGGGCCGGCGAAGCCCGCTCGGTAGCCGGGCGGGGGGTGGGATGGCGGACGTGAGAACTCGGCCGTGAGCTATCGCCGAGTGCTGGGTTTCCTGCTGCGCCCGCTGCTCCCGTTGTTCCGGCCGGCCGGAGCACTGCGCCGCCGGTGGGCCCGCGAACGGCTGCTGATCCGCCTGAAGCTGCGCGCTTTCTCGGTCGGCGCGACCGTCGACGTACGGATCGCGCGCGACGTGCGGATCGACGGTCCCGCATCGCTGGAGATCTATCCCGCCACCGCCAACTCGCTGGTGATCGGCAGCGGCGTCATCATCGGCGACGGGGTGCACCTGTCGTTGCGCGGTGGCGCGCTGGAGATCGGCGAGGGCACCGAGGTACGCCGGCTCGGCACCTACCAGATCACCGGCCACGCGCGGATCGGGAGCGGGGTGGTGCTGTCCAACGGGATCACCCTGCACTGCGGCGAGTCGATCGAGATCGACGACCTGACCATCATCGGTGAGTACTCGACCATCACCGACTCGATCCACCCGCGCACCGACGTCGGCGTACCGATCCACCACGCGTCGTCGTCGCGCCCGGTCCGGATCGGAAGCAACATCTGGATCGGCGCGCACGCGGTGATCACCCCAGGGGTCACGATCGGCGACCAGGCGTTCGTCGGCGCCGGTGCGGTGGTCACCAAGGACGTCGAGCCGTGGTGGCTGGTCGGCGGCGTTCCGGCCAGACCGATCCGCAAGCTCGGTGACGGCTCGCCGCCTTGACCGTCGCGCACTATCTCGAGCGGTGGCTCGAGCTGTCGGCCGGGTTTGTCGCCGCGCAGGTCGCGCAGTCCCGGCACGACGCTTTCGTCATCAGCCGCGACGGGTGGCTCAACCGCGACGCGTTCCCGGTCGCGCACGGCCGGTCGCTGCACCGGCTTCGTGACCGGGCCCCCGAGCGGCTGAAGTACGCCGCGCTGCACGCCCAGCTCCAACCGCTGCTCGCGCTGCGTCACATCGACCTCGTGCACGTGCACTTCGGGTATGCCGCGAAGGACGTCCTCGACGTCACCCGCCGCCGACCGTTCGTCCTGTCGCTGCACGGTCACGACATCACCGGACTGGTCAGCGCGGACCCGGACTTCTACGCCGGCGTGCCGGACGCGGTCGACGCGGTGGTCGTCCCGTCGCGCTACCTCGCCGGCGCGGCCGAGCGCGCCGGGTTCGACCCGGGGAAGCTCCACGTGCTGCCGAGCGGGGTCGACACGTCCTTCTTCTCTGCGACGCCGTTGCCGGCCGGTCCGCCGATCGTCGGGTTCGTCGGCCGGCTGGTCGAGAAGAAGGGACTCGACGTACTGCTTCGCGCCTGGCCGGAGGTCCGAGAGGCGCTGCCGGCGGCGCGGCTGCACGTCCTGGGTGACGGACCGCTCGCGCGCCTGCGCGACCCTGACGACGAGACGGTGGTGTGGCACGGTCCGGACGCGACCCGGCGCCACGAGCAGGTGCGCGACCTGATTCGACGTGCGCAGCTGATCGTCACGCCCAGCCGCACCGGACCGGACGGTGACAGCGAGAGCCTGCTGCTGGTCAACCTGGAAGCCGGCGCTAGTGGCAGGCCGGTGGTGTCCACGCAGCACGGCGGCATCCCGGAGTACGTCCGCGACGGACACAGCGGCCTGCTCGTGCCGGAAGCCGACCCGCCGGCGCTGGCGGCGGGAATCGTCCGCGTGCTCACCGACCCCGGTTTGGCGGAGCGCCTCGCCGCGGGCGGTGTCGAGCAAGCGAAGCGCTGGGACGTCGCCGCCTGCGCCGCCCGGGTGGACGACCTGTACGACGAGCTGCTCGCGCGTACCTAGCCGGAGACGCGTCGCGGGCGGAAGTGGCCGTCGCGGACCGGGACGGTCAGCCCGGCCACCAGCCCGCGCAGCATGCCGAGCACCCGCAGCACCGACCCGGCCGCGCGCAGCCAGTCGCGCTTGACCAGCTCGCGCCCGACCGAGGCGACCCCCCACCGCCACAGGTCGTCCGCGGCGACGACCCGCAGCCGCACGCGGTCGGTCCGCACCAGCTTCGCCAGCCGCGCACCCGAGCCGACGCCGTACCGGTGCTGCAGCACGACGTACTGCCGCACCCTCCGCCAGTGCTCGTGGTGGGCCGCCGCGTCGGGCGCGTACCAACCATGCGCGCCGGTTGCGAGCACCCGGTCGAGCAGGTCGGGGTCCTCGCCCGCGGGCCAGCGCGCACCCGGCCCCATCGCCTCGTCGAAGCCGCCTACCGCGGCGAGGACGTGGCGGTGCATGCCGAGGTTCGCGCTGTGGCCGAGGACCCCGCCGGAGCGCCGGTCGAACTCCTGCACCTGCGGGTCGGTCTTCACGGTGAGGGCCAGCGTGCCCTGCCCTTCCGGCAGGTCGACGCGGCCGGACACGAACGCCGCCTGCGGGTGCGCGGCGAGCGCGCTCGCCATCGCCGCCGCCCAGCCGGGCTGCACGCGGATGTCGTCGTCGATGAACGCGACCCGGTCGTGGCGTGCCTCGCGCCAACCGAGGTTGCGGGCCCGCGACACCCCCTGCGCATCGGCGACGAGCAGCGTCGCGCCGTACCGCTTCGCGACCTCCCACACCGGCTCCGGCTGCGCCGACCCCGACTCGACGACGACCAGCTCGTCGTCGTCGGCGAGCGAGGCGCGCAGGCTCGACAACGCCGCGTCGAGCAGCTCGGGGCGGCCCGAGGTCGCCACGACGACCGACAGCGGCGGTCGCGCCCCTGCTGCCGTCACCGCGAGGTCCGGTAGTGCCCGGCGCGCACCGGTACGACGATCGCGCGCAGCAGACCGAACGGGACCGCGAGCAGCCGCAGCAGGGTGCCGAGCGCCGGGTACCCGTGACGCGCCCGCACCTCCCGGCCGAGCTCGCGCAGGCCGCTGCGGAAGTAGTCCGCCGTCACCAGGCGGGCGCGACGGCGGTCGATCCGCACCAGCTTCGCCAACCGCGCGCCGGTGCCGTAGCCGTAGCGGGCGTCGAGCACCAGCAGCCGGCGCGGACCTCGCCACTGCGCGTGAGAGGCGACCGCGGCAGGCCCGACGCGGCCGGTCAGCCCGGCCGCGAAGCAGCGGTCGAACAGGTCGTGCTCCGGCGAGGAGCCGAACCGGCCGCCCACGCCGAGCGACTCGTCCCACCCGCCGAGCTGCTCCAGTACGGCGCGCGGTACGCCGAGGCTGGCGCCGTGTCCGAGGTTGCCGACGCTTCCGGCGTCGTAGCGCTGCGGGTCCACGTCGCGCTTGATCGCCACGTCGCGTGACGGTTCCTCGCCCGCAGGTGGCAAGATCCGCCCGGTGACGAATCCGAGGCCGCCGTCGGCAAGGAGAGCGGCGACCAGCGCGTCGCGCCAACCACGCTCGACGACGACGTCGTCATCGGTGAAGAGGACGACCGGGTTCGTGCCGGCGCGCCAGCCGGCGTTGCGGGCCCGGTCGACGCCCGGCAGCTCGCAACGCACCAGGCGCGCGCCGGCCTTGGACACGACCGACGCCACTGCCGCGCCGTCACGCGAGGCGCTGTCGACCACCACCAGCTCGTCGCCGGGCGCGAGCGAGGAACCCACCGATTCCAGGCAGGCGGCGAGCTGGGAGGGCCGGTCGCGGGTCGGCACCACGACCGTGGCCGAGACCGACCTGGGGTCCACCGGCATCCCCACGCTGTCGGACACAGGCGCAGAGTCCCACACGGCACACGGCCAACGACCTGCCGGTAGCGTTGCCCGCGTGGTGACGGACGACGCGACGGGTTCTCGCCCGCGTCAGGTCACGATCCCGCTCGAGGTCAGCGCCCTCACCGTCATCCTCGCGTTCGTGCTGGCGCTGCTCGCCGGCGCGGGTGCAGCGCTGTACCAGCGCTCGAAGCCGACGCACTACATCAGCTTCTCCGAGATGCTGATCGACCAGCCGTTCCAGGTGGTCTCCGACACCGGTGACGCGACGCTGGCGAAGCTGCAGCGGCTGCGCTTCTACTACGCGGGCCTGGTCCAGACCTCGGTCATCGCGGGCCCGGTCGCGAGCCAGCTCAGCGACCGGTACCGGCTCACCACGTCACAGGTCGAGGGCGCGGTCAACACGCTGATCGGCGCCGACACGTTCACGATCGACCTGTTCGCGCAGGGACGTAACCCGCAGGAGGCGAGCGCGATCGCGCAGGCCGCGACCGACGAGCTGATCAACTACGTGAAGCGCCAGCAGAAGGACCTCAGCATCCCCACTGTCCAGCGGGTCACGCTCACCGAGGTCACCAGTCCGGCCGCCGGCGTGAAGGTCACGGTGTCGACCAAGAAGCAGCTCGTCTCCGCCGGCGTCGCCTTCGTCGTCGTCGGCGCCGCGTTCCTGATCGTGGCCGACCTGCTGCGCCGTCGCTGGTGACCACCCCAACGCGCTAGGAGACCGCTAGGCACGTCATGGGCGTTCTGATCATCGACGGCGGGACCGCGCTCGCGGCCCTGATCTGCCTCTACAGCCGCCCGAAGGCGATCCTCGGCCTGCTCATCGCCTCGACGATGCTCGTGCCGTCGACCCTGGTCGCGCCGCACATGCTCACGTCGTACGCGACGGTCAACCACATCCTGATCGGTGCCGCCGCCGTACGGCTCGCGGTGATGGCGAAGCAGGGCGGCTACAACCGGCTGTTCACCGCGACGCCGCTGCACCTCGCGCTCGCGCTGCTCGTCGTCGCATGGGTCGCCGACGGGCTGGCGTTCGCGCCGCCGAGCGGCATCCCGACCGTCGCGCTCCAGCGGCTGATCAACCTCGCGTTCGTCGCCGGGTTCTTCATCGTCGCCCTCGCACTGTGCCGGCTGATCGACAACCCGCGCTTCGTGGTGCGCGCGATCCTCGTCACGTTCACCATCTCCGCGCTGCTGGCCCTGCTCGAGCACCTGACCGGGCGGTCGTTCGGCCAGCACGTGTTCAACCTCGCCGGGGAGGCCGGGTCGACGACCGCGTCCCACGTCCTGGAGTCCCGCGCCGGCCACGTCCGCGTGCGCTCCAGCGCAGAGTTCGCGTTGGCGTATGCCTGGCTC
>CAZEAM010000251.1:0-3076 GCA_964510285.1 uncultured Frankiaceae bacterium
ATGGGTCTGCACATCGGCCGCCGAGTCGCCGCGACGATCCGTACCGATGGTCCGGTGACGCTGACCGTGCGCAGCCGTCGCGCGGTGTGCCACCTGCGCCTGCAGACGCGCGGAACGCATCACCTCACACTCGTGCCTAACCTGGAGACGTGCCCGGGATAAGCGTGTTCGACCGCCTCGAGCCGCTGCTGCCCTCGGTGCGCAAACCGGTGCAGTACGTCGGCGGCGAGCTGCACGCGCTCACCAAGGAGTGGGACAGCTGCGCCGTGCGGTGGGCGCTGATGTATCCGGACGCCTACGAGGTCGGTCTGCCCAACCAGGGTGTGCAGATCCTCTACGAGCTGCTCAACGAGCGTGACGACGTGCTCGCCGAGCGCACCTACTCGGTCTGGCCGGACCTCGAGGCGCTGATGCGCGAGCACGGCATCCCGCAGTTCACCGTCGACGGCCACCGGCCGGTTGGCGACTTCGACCTGTTCGGGGTGTCGTTCTCCACCGAGCTCGGCTACACGAACCTGCTCACCGCCCTGGATCTCGCGGGGATTCCGCTGACCGCCGCGGACCGCACCGGCTCGCACCCCGTCGTGATCGCCGGGGGTCATGCCGCGTTCAACCCGGAGCCGATCTCGGACTTCATCGACGCGGCGGTCCTCGGCGACGGGGAGCAGGCCGTGCTGGCGATCACCGACCTGGTCCGGGCGTGGAAGCAGGAGGGCGGACCGGACGGGCGCGAGGGTCTGCTGCTGCGGCTGGCCACCAGCGGGGTCGCCTACGTGCCGGCGTTCTACGACGTCAGCTACCTGCCCGACGGGCGCATCCACCGCGTGGTGCCGAACCGCCCTGGTGTCCCGTGGCGGGTGGCCAAGCAGACCGTGATGGACCTCGACGAGTGGCCGTACCCGAAGCAGCCGCTGGTGCCGCTCGCCGAGACGGTGCACGAGCGCTACAGCGTCGAGATCTTCCGCGGGTGCACCCGAGGCTGCCGGTTCTGCCAGGCCGGGATGATCACCCGGCCGGTGCGTGAGCGCTCGATCACCACGATCGGCGAGATGGTGCAGCGCGGCGTTGCGGCGACCGGGTTCGAGGAGGTCGGCCTGCTGTCGCTGTCGAGCGCCGACCACAGCGAGATCGCCGCGGTCGCCAAGGGCCTCGCCGACGTGTACGACGGGACGAACGTCTCACTGTCGCTGCCGTCGACCCGGGTCGACGCGTTCAACGTCACGTTGGCCAACGAGCTGTCGCGCAACGGCCGCCGTACCGGACTGACGTTCGCACCCGAAGGCGGCAGCGAGCGGATGCGCAAGGTGATCAACAAGATGGTCACCGAAGACGACCTGATCCGCACGGTCGCGACTGCCTACGGCAACGGATGGCGGCAGGTGAAGCTGTACTTCATGTGCGGCCTGCCGACCGAGACCGACGACGACGTGACCGCGATCGCCGGCGTCGCCGGCCGGGTGATCGAGACCGGGCGGGAGGCGTCCGGGCGCAAGGACATCCGGTGCACGGTGTCGATCGGCGGATTCGTGCCCAAGCCGCACACGCCGTTCCAGTGGGCGGCGCAGCTCGACCACGAGACCGTCGACCGCCGGCTGGCCGCCTTGAAGGCCGAGATCGTCAAGGATCGCAACTTCGGCAAGGCGATCGGGTTGCGCTACCACGACGGTCGGCCGTCGATCATCGAAGGTCTGTTGTCACGTGGAGACCGCCGGGTCGGCGCGGTGATCCGCCGCGCGTGGGAGGACGGCGCGCGCTTCGACGGGTGGAGCGAGCACTTCTCCTTCGACCGCTGGGTGGCCGCGTGTGACGCCGCGTTCGAGGGGTCACCCGTGTCGCTGGACTGGTACACGACCCGGGAGCGGGACCTGACCGAGGTGCTGCCCTGGGACCACCTGGACTCCGGCCTGGACAAGGACTGGCTCTGGGCGGACTGGCAGGACGCGATCAGCGAAGCCGAGGTCGACGACTGCCGGTGGAGCCCGTGCTACGACTGCGGCGTCTGCCCGTCGATGGGGACGCAGACGCAGGTCGGCCCGACCGGGCGCAGCGTGCTGCCGCTCTACCCCGCGTGATGCGCGCGCACCGCGTGCGGGGGGTGCGGTGAGCCGGCAGCCGGAGGGTCCGCCACCGCCGCCGGTGGTCCAGCGGATGCGGGTTCGCTACACCAAGCGGGGCCGGTTGCGCTTCATCAGCCACCGTGACTTCGCCCGTGCCTTCGAGCGCGCGCTGCACCGCTCGGGCGTGCCGGTCGCCTTCAGCGCCGGGTTCTCGCCGCACCCGAAGGTGTCCTACGCCGGCGCCGCGCCCACCGGGGCGGCGTCGGAGGCGGAGTACCTCGAGATCGGCCTGTGCGAGCCGCGCGATCCGGAGTGGGTGCGGGCCGCGCTCGACGCTGCGCTGCCCGTCGGGCTCGACGTCGTACGGGTGGTGGAGGCGCCGCCGGGCGAACCTGCCCTCGCGGAGCGGATCGAGGCCTCCACCTGGCGGATCGAGCTGCCCGGGGTGCCGCCGCGCGACGGTGCCGACGCGCTGGCCGCCTTCCTTGCCGCGGACACCCTGCCGGTGGACCGGCCGACCAAGGACGGGGTACGGCGAGTCGACGCGCGTGCGGCGGTTGTGGCTGCTGAGACCGTGGACGGGGCCCCGTGTGCGACACTGGACGTGGTCGTACGGCACGTCACACCCGCTGTTCGACCCGACGACGTTGTGACAGCGCTGCGACGCGCAGCCGGTCTGTCGACGCCCGTCGCCCCGGTGGCGACGAGGCTGGCGCAGGGCCTGCTCGACGCGGCGCCGCCACAGGCCGCCAGGCACTTGGTGGACCCGCTCGGTTAGCGGATCGGCCTCCTGCTTTGCGATCGAGGCGCCGTTGCCACCGACTTTTTTGCCCTCGCCCCGCGCGGGGCGCCAGGGCTTCGGCCCGCCGGCGCTCCCGGGAGCGGACAGGAGTACACGTGCTCGATGACGAGCGCAGCAGCGACACCCCCAGCGAATCGAACGACGCATGGGCCGCCGGCCCCCCCACGGCGCCCCGCCGCCGCGCCGCCCGCCGCCCGGCGGGCCCGCCGACGCCGAA
>CAZEAM010000252.1:0-8084 GCA_964510285.1 uncultured Frankiaceae bacterium
TTCGCCCTGTCCGGCGCCGAGGTCCTGACCGTCGCCGCCCTGGTCGTTCTCGCGGTCGGGCAGGGCCTCGCGGTGCCGTCGTTGGGACTGCTGGCCGTCCGTCACGTCGCGGAGCACCAGCGCGGTGCGGCGTCCGGGGCGTTCTTCGCATGGTTCGACGCGGGGGTGGGGCTCGGCGCACCGGCGGTCGGTCTGGTGGCGCGGGTCGCCGCCCCCGACGTCGCCGTGCTGGTCGCGGGGCTCGCGGTGGCTGCCGTCGTACCGGTCGTGCTCGTCACCCGGGCGGCGGCGGTCCGGACCGCCCGCCTGGTCAGGGCGTGATGACGTTGCCCGGGTCCGGCTTGCGGTCGCTCGGCGCCTGGCTGTAGTCGCCGAACAGCTCGTCCCGGCGCCGGGTCGCCTCGCCGACACCGTCGGCCTCGGCGGTTGCGATGAACGCGGCAGCGTCCGGCGTGTTGCGCATCAGGCCGTCGAGGATCGGGCCGAGGGTCTGGGTGGCGGACAGCCCCATCTGCTCGTAGGCGTTGTTGACGACCAGCTTCATGGCGGCAAGCTGTGACGATGGGATGGAGGCGAGCTGCTGCGCCGTCTCGGCGACCGTCCGCTCGAGGTCGGTGAACGGCACCGCCTTGTTGATCAGGCCGACCCGCGCCGCCTCCTCGCCGGACAGCGGCTTGCCGGTGAGCGCGTACTCCTTGGCCTTGGTCAGGCCGAGCCGGTAGATCCACATGCCGGACAGGTAGCAGCCCCACATGCGTGAGTACGGCGTGCCGATCTGCGCGTCGTTCGACGCGATGACGATGTCGGCGCACAGCGCGGTGTCGCTGCCACCGCCGACACACCAGCCGTGCACCTGCGCGATGACCGGCTTGGGGGAGCGCCACATCGACATGAACCGCTGCGTCGGGCCGTAGGCGCCGGCGAGCTTGAAGTCCTTGCCCGGGTCCCACTTGCCGTCGGTGGTGATCCGGTCGTCCCAGTGGTGGAAGCCGTCGCCGAAGTCGTATCCGGCGCAGAACGAGCGGCCCGCGCCGCGCACGACGATGACCTTGACCGCGTCGTCGTTGACCGCCTCGCCGATCGCCGCCTCGAACTCCTGGGGCATCGGCGGCACGATCGTGTTGAGCCGCTCCGGCCGGTTGAGGGTGATCGTCGCGACCCGGTCGGCCGCGTCGTACAGCAACGTCTCGTACGACACTTCTCGCGCTCCTTGCGGTGTCAGATCAGCTCGATCGCACACCGTACGCCCGTCGTTCTCGCGAGCCCTGCGTCCGAAGTCAGCAGGCTCGTGGCTCCGAGAGCCTCGGTGAGTGCTACGTACGTGGCGTCGTATGCGCTCAGGCTGTGCCGGAGATCCCAGATACGCGGCAGCAAGGCGGTCACGGCGTACCGAGTCACCGACACCCGACCGAAGCGCTCGACCGTACGCATCCCTACCGGGGGAGAGAGCCGCGCCGACCGGTCAAGGCGACGCAACGTGTGCATCACCTCGCTGTCGATCAGGTACGGCGCCGCCAGTGGTTGATCGCCGAACGCGGCTGGACTGATGTCACCAATGAGGTGCTTGACCACAGCGCTGGCGTCGATCACCCGCATTCCGCTCAGCGCTCGCTTCTGCCCTCGTGCAGCGCAGCGACGATGTCTTCGGTGCTGACCTTGGGTCCCGGCTCCGCTTGGGCCTCGCGGAAGATACGCAGGTTGTGTTCGACGGAGTCGCCGCGCCGCGCGAGTTCGTCGAGCTCGTCGCGGAGGTATTGGCTCAGCGATTGGCCGCGCTTGTCGGCCTGACGGCTCAACGAGGCGTATGTCTCATCGGACACGTCGCGAACCTGCAGAACCTTGCCCATGGGTCGAGTGTAGGTCGTCACGCATGCATCTTGCATGCGGATTGGTTGAGGTGATTCGATCCGCCGACAAGTTGTGGACTGAGCCCCTCCTCAGACCTTGGTGAGGATGCTTTCGCAGCTGCTCACGTCGACGCCCGGGGCGGCCTCGACCTCCAGCTCGGTGATGGTCCCGTCTTCGATGACGGCGGCGTAGCGCTTCGAGCGGGTGCCGAGACCGGCGCCGCTCATGTCGGCCGCCAGGCCCATCGCCTCGGTGAACGCGCCGTTGCCGTCGGCCAGCATCACGATGCCGTCACCGACGCCGTGCGCCTCGCCCCACGCCTCCATCACCCAGGCGTCGTTGATCGAGATGCAGGCGATCGTGTCGACGCCCTTGGCCTTCAGCTCGGAGCCTCGCTCGACGTACCCGGGAAGGTGGATCTTCGAGCAGCCCGGCGTAAAGGCGCCCGGTACGGCGAACAGCACAACCTTGCCCTTGCCCAGCACGTCGCCCGTGTTGACGTCCTCCGGCTTGCCGTCGCGCATCACCTTCACCGCGACATCCGGAACCTTGCTGCCGACCTCGACCGCCATCTCGATCCTTCCTCTCGTCGCTATCTGCATATCAGGGCAGCGCGCGGGCGCTGCGCGCCGTACCCTGATCTTCAGGCGGACGAGTCGGCCGGACGGTCGCGTCGGTGCTTCGGCACCGCCGAGGAAAGTCCGGACTCCGAAGGGCAGGGTGGTCGGCAACACCGACCCGGGGTGACCCGCGGGAAAGTGCCACAGAAACAGACCGCCGCCGGCCTCGGTCGGCGGTAAGGGTGAAACGGCGGGGTAAGAGCCCACCGCGCTCGGGGTGACTCGAGTGGCTAGGCAAACCCCACCCGGAGCAAGGTCAGACAGGAAGCGCTCGAGGGCGGCCCGCCCGAGCTTCCGGGTAGACCGCTAGAGGTCGTCGGTAACGGCGATCGTAGATAGATGACCGTCGCACTCGGACCTCGGTCCGGGTGGCACAGAATCCGGCTTACAGGCCGGCTCGTCCGCCCCGTCTCTCATCGGTGAATGCGTTGGCATGTGCCACCGGTATTGCTATAGCTGGGCGTGTGGCACATAGGTATTGCGCGTCGTCGGTCGCGCGCAGGTGTCAGCCGCCGAAGCGGAACGGCTTGGGGGGTGCCGCGAGCGACGCGCGCGGGCAGTTCGCGAGTGACAGCCCGCCGTACTGGAGGGCCTCGTCGCACAGCGACGTGACGGTCCATCCGCGCTCGGTCCCGAACCGGGTCACCGTGCACCGGAAGACGGTGATCTCGTACCGCGTCGGTGTGCCGTAGGCGACCTGGATCGAGCCGATCAGGTTCTTGCTCGTGGGCCCGTCGAAGCGCTGCCAGAGGCTCGGCTCGGCCAGCCATACGCCGCCGGAGCGGACGTCGCGCAGCGACAGCTCGACGAGCACGGAGCGGGCGGCCTCCTCCGGGATGATCGCGGATGGGCGGATGACCTCGCTGACCGACCCTTCCTCGCCCATCGCCTCGGAGACCAAGGCTTCGAGCATCGCCATCGCGTCGGGGTTTCGCTCGTCGATGTCCATAACGTCCTAGTCGGCAGCGAGACGTCCGCGGTCGATAGTTCTTTCGGGCCGGTGCGATGTGCGAATCCGCATCAGGTCGCGTCCGGACATCTCGGACTCGAGACCGGCCCAACCTTACTAGTCGTGCAGGAGCGGGCGTGCGGAAGGGCGAAACGGGAGTGATGCGTCGGAACTTGGTTGCCCGCATCCTTGCCGTCGCCGCACTGATCGTGAGCGGCTCCGTCGCGCTGCTGGGCGGCGGGGGGTCGCCCGCCGCGGCCGCTTCCTCGGCGACCGCGAAATGCCCGTGGATGGACCGCCACCTCTCGCCGGAGGTCCGCGCCCGGATGGTGGTCAGGCACATGACCCTGACCCAGAAGGTCAGCCTGCTCTACGGCCGCGGTGACATCACGCACTTCGGCGCCGCCAACTACATCCCAGGGATACCGGCCTTGTGCGTCCCCGACCAGGTCTCCAACGACGCCGGAGCCGGCCTGGGTGACGTCCAGGTACTGGTCACGGCGTTCCCGGACGGCATCGCCCAGGCGGCGAGCTGGGACCGGTCGATGCAGTTCAAGGTCGGTGCGGCCATCGGCTGGGAGGCCTGGCACAAGGGCATCGACGTCCAGCTCGCTCCGGGGGTCGACATCGCGCGCAACCCGCTGAACGGACGCACCTTCGAGTACGCCGGAGAGGATCCGTACCTCGCCGGTCAGGTCGGAGTCGCCGAGATCCGCGGGATACAGAGCCAGCACGTGGCCGCGACGGTGAAGCACTACGCGATGAACGACCAGGAGACCAACCGCATGACCGACTCCTCGGACGTCGACGTGCGGACGATGCAGGAGATCCACCTTCCGGCGTACGAGGCTGCCGTGAAGCAGGGCCACGTCGCGGCGGTGATGTGCGCCTACAACCGGATCAACGGCGTCTACGCCTGCGAGAACAAGTACCTGCTCCGCACGGTCCTCGACAAGCAGTTCGGCTTCAAGGGCTGGGTGATGTCGGACTGGGGCGGGACCCACTCGACCGTGCTCGCCGCGAAGAACGGGCTCGACCAGGAGCAGAACATCACTCCGGGCACCTACTTCTCCAAGGCGCTGATGACCGCCGTGCAGAACCATCAGGTCCCGATGGCGACGCTGAACGAGATGGTCACCCGGGTGATGCGCGGGCTGATCGGCGCCGGCGTGTTCGACGACCCGCCGCCGAGTGCCCCACGAGCGTTCACCGCCGACGTCAACACCCCGCAGGAGCGCGAGGTGGCACTCGACGCGGCGGAGGGCGGCGCCGTACTGCTCAAGAACTCGCGCGCCGCCCTGCCGCTGCGCGGCACTGGGCAGACCATCGCCTTGATCGGACCGCCGGTCACGCCGGTCGGCGCCCAGCAGTACTACCAGGGTGGTGGCAGCTCGAAGGTGCCGTTGTTCGGCGTCAATCCCAACGTCGTCGATCCGCTGTCGGCGATCGCCGCCCGAGCGCAGGCTGATGGCGACGTGGTCATCCCGGCACCGGGTGCGGTCATCGCGGACGCCGTCGCGGCGGCCAAGCTGGCCAAGACCGCCGTCGTGTTCATCGGCGACGGCGAGGCCGAAGGCAGCGACCGCAAGTCCCTGAACGCGGTCAACTCGATTTGCACGCTGGTCTGCCTGCCCTCGACCGGCCCCGACCAGAACGCGCTCGTCTCAGCCGTCGCCAAGGCCAACCCGAACACGATCGTCGTGGTGGAGGCCGGCGGACCGGTCGCGATGCCCTGGCTGAAGCAGGTCCGTGGCGTGCTCGACCTGTGGTACCCGGGCGAGCAGGGTGGCAACGCTGCCGCGGCGCTGCTGTTCGGCGACGCCAACCCGTCCGGCAAGCTGCCGATCACCTTCCCGAAGTCGATGAAGCAGACGCCGTTGCGCTCCGCGCAGCAGTTCCCCGGCGTCACGATCCAGGGCGTGCCGCACTCGAGGTACACCGAGCGGCTGCTGGTCGGCTACCGCTGGTACACCGCGAAGCACATCACGCCGCTGTTCCCCTTCGGGTTCGGCCTGTCCTACACCCGCTTCAAGCTGTCGCACCTCACGGTGGACCGCACGTCCCGCGGAGCCACCGCGCGGTTCGCGGTGACGAACGTCGGTCACCGCGCGGGCGCGGAGGTCGCGCAGCTGTACGTCGGCGACCCGCCTGCCGCGCACGAGCCGCCGATCCAGCTGAAGGGCTACCAGAAGGTCTTCCTGCAGCCCGGCGAGCGGCAGTGGGTCACGCTGCACCTGAACCGGCGCGCGTTTTCGTACTGGAACACGAAGGCCAACGGGTGGCGGGTCGCGCCCGGGTGTTACGGGATCAGTGTCGGCGACTCGTCGGCGCACCGCCCGCTGCGTGACCGGATCTGCCTGCGCAACGGGGACTGAGCTACGACACGCGCGCGCGTCGCCTCGTGATCGCGTCGACGGACGCCGCGATCAGCAGCACCAGTCCGGTGATCTCCTGGACGACGCTGATCGGCAGGCCCGGATGCAGCTGGATGCCGTTGGGGATCATCGCGATCACGACGGCGCCGAGCAGCGCGTCGCGCGGCTTGCCCCGGCCGCCGAACAACGACGTCCCGCCGATGACGGCCGCGGCCACGGCGTACAGCAGGGTGTTGCCCTGCCCGAGCGCCGGCTGAGCACCGCCGCTGAAGTCGGCGAGGAACAGCCCGCCGATCGCGGCCATGGCCGAGCACAGGATGAACGCCGTGATCCGCACCCGGTCGACCGCGATGCCGGCGCGCGAGGCCGCCTCGCTGTTGCCGCCGATCGCGTAGAGGTGGCGGCCCCACGACGTCCGCGCGAGCACGACGGTGAAGACCACCATGAACGCGATCGGGATGCTCGCCGCCCACGGCACGCCTTGGATGTGCGGGCCCGGGTTGGGATTGCGGTTGCGGTTGAGCCAGGCGACGACCAGCGCGCCGCCCACCGCGAGCGCGCCGATCCGAAGCGCGACAAGAGCGCTTCGGTCGTAGGAGACCCCCCGCGCCGCGCGTCCGCGCTGGCGGGCGACGGTGACGGCGGCGTACCCGGCGACGAGTACGCCGAGGAAGACCCAGCCCTCCGCGGGCGACATGTTCTTGTGGGTCATCGCAAACCACGGGTCGTAGCGGCTGGTGCCGATCGACTGGCTGTTCACCGCATCGAGGGTCACGCCCTCCCAGGTGAGGAAGAGGGCCAGCGTCACGATGAACGACGGGATGCCGAGCTCGGTGACGAGTACGCCGTTGAACGTGCCGATCGCGATCCCTATGGCGACCGCCACGCCGAAGGCAAGCCAGACGTGGTCCTCGTCCGCTCCGGTCAGGACCAGCAGGACGCCGACCATGATCAGCGCGGCAGGGACGTAGAGCCGTTTCCAGACCGCGAGGCCGGCGGCGAGCACCATCGCGGCGATCAGGCCGACGTACACCGCTGACCCCACCGCATGGTGCAGGTCTCCGGATCGAAGCGCCTGGGCCGCGAAACCCGCGGCCACCCCTCCGGTGGCGCCGGCCGAAAGGTCGATGTCGCCGAGGAGGAGCACGAAGACCAGGCCGAGCGCGATCAGCCCGATGAACGAGGCCTGCGACATCAGGTTGCCGATGTTGTTGGCGGTGTGGAACAACGGCGTGGTCGCGCTGAACAGGATCCCGATCACGAGCAGTCCGAGCACCGCCGGGAGACCGCCGGGATCCCCGCGGCGTACCCGTACGACGTAGTCCGAGAACGCCGTCGCAAGCCCGCGCGGGATCGTGTCGACCCGGAAGCTCGCGCGCGGATCCTCGGGTTCGTCGTGGACCGGGGTGGCTGTCGTGTCGCTGGTCATCGGCACCCCTACGCGCTCTGTGCCGCGGTCGCGGGAGGCAGCCCGATGGTGCCGCTGCGGCCGGTGGTGATCAGCTCGACGACCTGCTCGAGCGACGTGGCCGAGCGCTCGACCTCGGCCGCGCAACGACCCAGGTAGAGCACGGCGATCCGGTCGGCCACCTCGAGCACGTCGTTCATGTTGTGCGAGATGAGCACCACCCCGATGCCGTTGTCGGCGAGGCGGCGGACCAGGTCGAGCACCTGCCGGGTCTGCGCCACGCCCAGGGCCGCGGTCGGCTCGTCGAGGAAGACCACCCGCCCGTTCCACAGGACAGCACGCGCGATGGCGACGGTCTGGCGCTGGCCTCCGGACAGGCTCGCGACCGGCTGGCGCACCGAGCTGATCGTGCGGACCGCGAGCGAGCGGAGCGTCTCGCGGGCCTTCGTCTCCATCTCGGCGTCGGACAGGAACGGGCCGCGGCGGACTTCGCGTCCGAGGAACATGTTCTGCGTGATGTCGAGGTTGTCCGCCAGTGCCAGGTCTTGGTAGACGAACTCGATGCCGAGCGCCGACGCCACCGAGGGCGAGGAGATGGTGACCGGCTTGCCGTCCCAGTACATCCTGCCGGAGTCGATCGAGTTGATCCCGGCGATGCACTTCACGAGCGTCGACTTGCCGGCGCCGTTGTCGCCGACCAGTGCGGTGACCTGGCCGGGGTGGACGGCGAAGTCCACGTCGTGCAGGACGTGGACGGGACCGAAGCTCTTGTTCAGTCCCTCGACCCGAAGGATCGCGCCCTGTGTGGTGGTCGGGGTGTCGGTCACGTGGCTCTCCTCGCAGTCAGCGTCGAGCCGAGGGCGCCCGGACGGCACCCTCGGCTC
>CAZEAM010000253.1:0-20551 GCA_964510285.1 uncultured Frankiaceae bacterium
GAGCGAAGCGAGGCGAGCGAGGAAACCTCCAGCGGGTCGACACCGACCAGCACCACGCCGGACCCGACGTGCGCGCGAACGCGCGCGGGGGGAAACGCCTCGGCGACGGCGCGCAGCGCCGAGCCAAGGGAGCCGAGCCGGTGCGTGACCTTCAGCCCGACCGACGACGCGTCCCAGGGCCGAGCGCCGAAGCCGGCCGGCAAGGCCGCACGAACCTCGCCGCCCACGGCAGCCGCCGCGAGCCGGGCCTGCTCGTCGGCCGCCGACTCGATCGACTCGAAGACCGCAGTCAAGGTCGCGCCGTCGAACTCAGCCGCAGACGGTTCAGCGCCCGTCGCCCGAAGGGCGGCGAAGCAGCCAGCCGGATCAGAGGTGGCCACCGCGACGGCGCGAAGCGCGGGCTGCCGCGGATGAAGTCGGAACGTGCACTCGGCGACGACGCCAAGCGTGCCGAACGACCCGGTGAACAGCTTGCCGAGATCGTAGCCGGCGACGTTCTTGACGACCTTCCCACCGGATCTGGCGACCGTCCCGTCGGCGAGGACCACCGTGATCCCGATCAGCAGGTCGCGGGGCGTCCCGTAACGCAGCCGCCGCGGTCCACTGGCCGCGGTCGCGACCACCCCGCCGACGGTCGCCCCGGGCTCGGGTGGGTCCAGCGCGAGCCACTGGCCCGCCTCGGCCACCGTGCGCTGGACATCGCCGAGGGCGACGCCGGCCTCGACCGTCACCACTAGGTCACCGGCAGCGTGTTCGACGATGCGATCCAGGCCCCGCGTGCTGATCACCGCGTCCACGTCAGCGCCGGCCGACCCCCAGCTCTCCTTCGAACCGGCACCTCGGATCCCGACCGAGCGACCCTCGCGCGATGCGGTGGCAAGCATCTCGCTCAGCCGCTCGATCGACGTCGGGCGGAACAGCTCGGCGCTCATCGTCAGAAGACCTCGGCAATGCCCGCCTGCTGCAGCGGGTGGACGCCGCTGCGCTTGCCCGGGCGTTCGCCACACAAGCGCGGGGTCGGGAAGATCTTTCCGGGGTTCGCGATGCCGGCCGGATCGAACGCGCACCGCACCAGCTGCATCACGTCGAGGTCGACCGCGGCGAACATCTTCCCCATGTGGGCGATCTTGTCGTGGCCCACTCCATGCTCACCGGTGATCGACCCGCCGTGCTCCAGGCACAGCTCGATGATCCGGTCGGACACCTCCTCGGCCCGCTCGGTCTCGCCTTTGGACTCGTCGAAGAGCACCAGCGGGTGGAGGTTGCCGTCGCCGGCGTGGAAGACATTGGCGACGCGCAAGCCCGCTTCGTCGGCAACCTCGTCGATCGCCTGCAGCACGCCGGCGAGCGCGGTGCGCGGAATCACGCCGTCCTGGACGATGTAGTCGGGGCTGATCCGTCCGACCGCGGCAAAGGCAGACTTACGCCCTTTCCAGATCAGCCCGCGTTCCACGCCATCCGAGGCAACGCGAAGCTCGAACGCGCCGGAGGCGCGGCAGAGCGAGGAAACCTCCGCGAGCTGCGTGTCGACCTCACACGCCGGCCCGTCGAGCTCGACGATCAGCACCGCACCCGCGCCCGGCGGGTAGTTCGGATGGACGGCCGCCTCCGCGGCCTCGATCGCCAGCGCGTCCATCATCTCGACCGCCGCCGGGAGCACCCCGGCCGCGATGATCGCGCTCACCGCCTCGCCCGCCGCCTCGATCGTCTGGAACGCCGCGAGGACCGTCTGCACCGCCTGCGGCACCCGCATCAGCCGGACCGTCGCCTCCGTGACGACGCCCAGAGTGCCCTCGCTGCCCACCACCGCGCCGACCACGTCGTAGCCGACCGGGTCTGGCGCCAGGCCACCGAACCGCTCGGTGGCACCGTCCGGCAGCACGACCTCGAGCCCGGTGACGTGGTGCGCCGTGAACCCGTACTTCAGGCAGTGCGCGCCGCCGGAGTTCTCCGCGACGTTGCCACCGATCGAGCAGACCTGCTGGCTGGACGGATCGGGTGCGTAGTAGTAACCGTACGGCGCGGCCGCCGCCGTGAGGTTGGCGTTGATCACACCCGGCTGGACCACCGCACGCTCGTCGTCGACCGAAAGGTGCACGATCCGGTTGAGCCGGGAGGTGACGACGAGCACGCCGTCGGTGCGGGGCAGCGCGCCGCCGGACAGCCCCGTGCCCGACCCGCGCGCGACGAACGGCACGCCGAGCGCGGCGCAACGCCCCACGACGTACGCGATCTCCTCCGCGGACTCGGCAAGCACGACCAGTCCGGGCGTGCTCCGGTACGACGACAACCCGTCGCATTCGTAGGTCCGAAGCTCCGACGGCTCGGTGATGACCTGACTCGGCTTGAGCCGATCGCGACAGGCGGACGTCAAGTCCGCCAACGCGCTCATGGCCAACTAGTCAAGCAGGGCGTAGGCCGGGAGGGTGAGGAAGTCGACGAAGTCGTCGGCGAGGGCGACCTGCTCGAACACCTCGCGGGCGTCGTCCCACTTGCCCTTGGCGAACGCGTCCCCCGCCTCCGTCTTGATCTGCGCCATCACCTCGTCGGCGACCTTGCGCACCAGATCGGCGGTCACCTGCTCGCCCGTGTCGGCCAGCACCACGTCGTTGTGCACCCACTGCCACACCTGGGAGCGCGAGATCTCCGCCGTCGCCGCGTCCTCCATCAGGTTGTGGATGGCCGCGGCGCCGACGCCGCGCAGCCACGACTCGATGTAGCGGATGCCGACGTCGACGTTGGTCCGCAGCCCGGCTGAGGTCTGGTCGCCCGGCGTCTGGTCGGCCGCGAGGATGTCCGCGGCGGTGACGCTGACCTCCGGGCGCAGCCGGTCGATCTGGTTGGGCTTGTCGCCGAGCACCGCGTCGAACTCCGCCATCGCGACCGCGACCAGGTCCGGGTGGGCGACCCACGTGCCGTCGAAGCCGTCGTTGGCCTCACGCTTCTTGTCCGCCGAGACCTTCTCGAGGGCGACCTTGTTGATCTCGGGGTCCTTGCGGCTCGGGATGAACGCCGCCATGCCGCCCATCGCAAAGGCCCCGCGCTTGTGGCAGGTCTGCACCAACCGCTCGGTGTAGGCGCGCATGAACGGCACGGTCATCGTCACGCTGTTGCGGTCCGGGAGCAGGAACTCCTTCCCGCGGTCGCGGAAGGTCTTGATCATCGAGAACATGTAGTCCCAGCGACCGGCGTTGAGTCCGTAGGAGTGCTCGCGCAGCTCGTAGAGGATCTCCTCCATCTCCAGCGCCGCCGGAATGGTCTCGATCAGAACGGTCGCCCGGATCGTGCCGCGCTCCAGGCCGAGCGCCTCCTGGGCGTGGACGAACACGTCGTTCCAGAGCCGTGCCTCGAGGTGCGACTCCAGCTTGGGCAGGTAGAAGTAGGGCCGGGTGCCCTTGTCGAGCAGACGCTGGCCGTTGTGGAAGATCACCAGGCCGAAGTCGAACAGGCCACCGCTGACCGGCTCGTCGTCGACCAGCACGTGCTTCTCCGGCAGGTGCCAGCCGCGCGGGCGCGGCATGAGCGTCGCGACCGTCTCGTTCAGCGCATAGCTCTTGCCCTCGGGCGAGGTGAAGTCGATCCGGCGCTCGATCGCGTCGATCAGGTTGACCTGGCCCTGGACCTGGTTGTGCCAGTTCGGCGCACTCGCGTCCTCGAAGTCGGCCATGAAGACCTTCGCGCCCGAGTTAAGCGCGTTGACCAGCATCTTCTTCTCGGTCGGGCCGGTGATCTCGACCCGGCGGTCGACCAGGTCGGCCGGCGGCGCGACCCGCCAGGAGTCGTCCTCGCGGATCTCCTTCGTCTCGGCGAGGAAGTCGAGCCGCCCGGTGTCAGCCGCCTCCTGGCGCCTGGCCCGGCGGCGCTCCAGCAGCTCGGCGCGACGCGGCCCGAACTTGCGCTGCAGGTCCGTGACGAACGCGATCGCCTCGGGCGTCAGAACCTCGTCGAAGCGATCCTCGATCGCACCGATGATTTTCGCGTCGCCAGCCATGTCGGAGCTCCTCAAGTCGTCGAAGACGACGTAGAGGTTAGTAGGCCGGTTACAAGCCGAGCCGAGCCGCCCGAAGGGCGGCGATGGCTTCCGGGTCGCCTGTCAGCTCGACCTGCGCGATGTCCTTGCGGTTGAACGTGTAGAGCAGCAGATCCCCGACCGGCCCGGTGATCCGCGCTGTCGGCCCCTTGCCGCCCACGACAGCTCGACCACCGTTGCCGGCCACCACTTCGACCTGTACGCCGCGGACCCGGCGCAGCGAGAGCCGCAGGGAGCGGCGCAGCCGGTTCCAGATCGCCGCCTCCTGCTCGGACGGCAGGTCGCGTGGCCCGTCCCCGTTGACCCGCCGGACGTCCTCGTGGTGCACGAAGAACTCGACGTGGTTGACCTGCTCGTCGAGCGGGCGCCACATCATCGGTGGGCCCGCAGCGACCCGGGCGAGCACGTGGTCGAAGGTGTGCACGCGCAGCACGCTGTCCATCACCCGGTCGGTGTAGGAGGCGAACGGACCGCCGGCCACCACGCCGGGCCCGGCGTCGGGACGACGCTCGCGCACGTACAGATGTGCCGCGAGGTGCGCGGTCGTCCAGCCCTCGCAGGCGGTCGGCGCATCCGGGCCGAGCCGCCGCATCAGCTCGACCAGCGCAGCCCGCTCGCTTCTCGCCCATTGCGACATGCCTCCTAGGATGCCAACTCATGACGAACCCGCCGATTTCGGCGGCCCTCGCGGGACGACGGATGCTGATCACCGGGGCGACCGGTTTCGTCGGTGAGGCGCTGCTCGAGCGGGTGATGTTCGACCTCCCGCAGACCCGGGTCGTGCTCCTGGTCCGGCCCCGTGGCGGTGCCGGCGCCGAGGAGCGGGTGGCCAACCTGCTGCGCGGCGCCGCCTTCGGGCGGCTGCGCGCTCGCGACGGCGACGCGGCGGTCGACGCGCTGATCGGCGAGCGGATCGAGGTCGTCGCCGGTGACCTCGACGACATCCCGCCGCTCCCCGCCGATCTCGACCTCGTCGTCCACTGCGCCGGCGAGGTGTCGTTCGATCCGCCGATCGACGAGGGCTTCTCGACCAACCTGCACGGCACGCTGAACCTGCTCGCCGCCATCGACCGAAGCGGGGCGCGCCCGCACTACCTGCATGTGTCGACGGCGTACGTCGCGGGCCGCCAGCAGGGGCACATCCGCGAGGGCCGGCTCGACCACGCGGTCGACTGGAGGTACGAGGCCGCGCTCGCCTCGCAGCTGCGTGACCGGGTCGAGCTCGAAAGCCGGACCGCGGACCGGCTGGCGGAGTTCAGCACGGAGGCCGAGAAGCAGCACGACGTCACCGGCGCATCGTCGGTCTCGGCCGAGGCGGAGAAGCGGCGTGCGGCGTGGGTGAGCAGGGCGCTCGTCGCCGCCGGGCGCGAGCGCGGACGCAGCCTCGGATGGACCGACTGCTACACGTTCACCACGGCGATGGCCGAGCGAGCGGTCGAGGAGACCGCAACCCACCTGCCGGTGACCGTGCTTCGCCCGAGCATCATCGAAAGCGCGCTCGTCCAGCCGTTCCCCGGCTGGATCCAGGGCTTCAAGATGGCCGAGCCGATCATCCTCGCGTTCGGACGCGGCGACCTGCCCGAGTTCCCGGCGATCCCCGACGGCGTACTCGACGTGATCCCGGTGGATCTCGTCGTCAATGCCACCCTCGCCGCAGCGGCGGTCACGCCGCCGGCCGGCGAGCCGGCGTACTACACGATCTGTTCCGGCGCGCGGAACCCGCTGCGATTCGGTCTGCTCTACGACCTGGTCCGCGAGTACTTCCTCGAGCATCCGATGGTCCAGCGCGACCGCGGCGAGGTGAAGGTCCCGCAGTGGAACTGGCCAGGATCGGCGCGCGTCGGCCAGCTGATCCGCATGGGCGAGTGGGCGCAACGCACCGCGGACCGGGTCGTCACCACCCTCCCCCGGTCCAACCGGACGAGGAGCTGGGCGAGGTCGCTGGACCGCCAGAAGGGCCGGCTCGACTTCCTGCGGCGCTACTTCGACCTGTACCAGCCCTACACCGAGGCCGAGCTGCACTTCAACGACAACGCGACGTACGCCCTGCACCAGGCGCTGCATCCCGACGACGCCGAACGCTTCGGGTTCGACCCGACGGTCATCGACTGGCGCTACTACCTGCAGGACGTGCACGTGCCCGCGATCGTCACGCCCATGACGACCCTGCAGGCGCTGCGCGGGCCGCGCCCCGAGCCGTCACGCCAGATCCGCACCGACCACCCCGACGTGGTCGCGGTGTTCGACATGGACGGCACGCTGCTGTCGAGCAACGTGGTGGAGGCCTACCTCGCCCTGCGCCTTCGGGAGCTCAGCCCCGCCGCCAAGGCCAGAGAGCTCGGCGACGTCGCCAAGGCGCTCCCCCGTTGGCTGGCCACCGAACGCCGCGACCGGTCCGCCTTCTTGCGGATGGTCTACCGCCGCTACGAGGGCGCGTCGCTCGCCGAGCTAGACCGCATCGTCGACGAGCACCTCACCGCGCCGATGCTGGCCAAGCTCGCCCCGGCGGCGGTGCGCGCGATCCGTGAGCACCGCGCAGCCGGGCACCGGTTGGTTCTCGTCACCGGGGCGATCACCCCGCTGACCCGCCCGATCGCGGCGCTGTTCGACGAGATCGTCACCGCAGAGCTGCAGGTCGACTCGAGCGGCCGCTGCACCGGCCTGCTCCAGCGGCCGCCGCTGGTCGGCGAGTC
Organism: uncultured Frankiaceae bacterium; assembly: GCA_964510285.1. Lineage (GTDB taxonomy): Bacteria > Actinomycetota > Actinomycetes > JAFAQI01 > JAFAQI01 > DASZTV01. Next base: position 6,724 of record CAZEAM010000253.1, read on the forward strand.
CCGCGCGTCCTGGCTGCGCCACCGCGCGGCCGAGGCCGGCTGGAACCTCGCCGCGAGCTACGCATACGCCGACTCCGCCAGCGACCTCCCGCTGCTACGTGCGGTCGGCCATCCGGTCGCCATCGACCCGGACATCGTCCTTTCGCGCGTGGCGCGAAAGGAGAGGTGGCCCGTGGAGATCTGGCCCGCGAGGCGGGGTCCGTCGGCCGAACGGCCGACGGCAGCGGTGGCGGCCAGATGATCACCGCCCTCGAGGTCTACCGCTCGCTGCCGCGCTACCTCGCCGCGCGCGCCATCGGCCCGCGGCTGCCCGGCCTGCTCGCCGGTCCGCTGGCCCCGCTGCGGCTCGTGCACCGCGACGGCCCGCGACAACCGGGTGACGGCTGGGTGCGGGTGCGCCCGCGGTTGTCGGGCATCTGCGGCAGTGACCTCGCGACGTTGTCCGGCCACACCTCGCTGTACTTCACGCCGCTGGTGTCGATGCCGTTCGTGCCCGGACACGAGGTGGTCGGCGACACTCTCGACGACGCGCCGGGCATCCCGACCGGCAGCAGAGTGGTGATCAACCCGATCCTCGGCTGTGCGGCCAGAGGCCTCACAGCATGCGCAGCCTGCGAAGCAGGCAAGCGAAACCGTTGCGACCGGATCACCGTGGGCCATCTGTCCCCCGGCCTGCAGACCGGCTACTGCGCCGACACCGGCGGCGGCTGGAGCGGTGAGCTGGTCGCCCACCACTCGCAGCTGCACGTCGTACCGGACGACCTTCCCGACGAGCGCGCCGTACTCGTCGAGCCCCTCGCCTGCGCGATCCATATCGCGCGGCGCGCAGCGCTCAGCGACGGCGGGACAGCGCTGGTCGTAGGCGCCGGCGCGGTTGGTCTGCTCACCACGTTGGCGCTTCGCGAGCTCACCCCTGCGGGCCACGTGACCGTCGTGGCGAAGCACGGCAAGCAAGCCGACCTCGCGAGGCGGTTCGGTGCCAGCGACGTCGTCGCCCCGAGCGAGGTGGCGAAGGCGATCCGCCGATCGACAAGGGCGCTGCGACTCGAGCCGGAGCGTGGCCAGGCCTACCTCCTCGGCGGTGTCGACGTCGCGATCGACGCGGTTGGCTCGCGCGCCTCGATCGACACGGCGCTGCGCACTGCGAGGGCAGGTGGGCGCGTCGTCCTCGGCGGCGTGCCCGGCGACGGGGTCGACATGACTCCGGCGTGGTTCCGTGAGCTCGATGTCACCGGCGCCTACGCGAGCGCCGGCGACGCGTTCGATGTGGCGATCAAGCTGGCCGCCGAGGCCCCCCTCGACGACCTGCTCGGCGTCGCCTACCCGCTCGATCGCTGGCGGGAAGCACTCGACCATGCCCACGACGGCGGCCGGCTCGGCACACTGAAAGTCGCGTTCGACCTGAGGAGAGCCTCGTAATGTCACGACCCGGGTTTGTCCTCGCCGTCGACGAGCGGACGCCGCCGCTGCTGGTGCACTCCGGCGAGTCGTTCCGGTTGCAGGAGTTCCCGCTCGGCACCCGCGTGGTCTACCCGCCGGAGTCGCTGCCCGGCCTGGTCGACGTCGACGAGGCGATCGAGCAGGCGTTGCTCAATCCGATCGACAGCGAGCCGCTGCCTGCTCTGCTCCGGCCGGGGATGAAGCTGACGATCGCCTTCGACGACCTGTCGCTGCCGTTGCCACCGATGCGCAAGCCGGACATCCGGCAGCGGGTGCTCGAGCACGTGCTGCAGCACGCCGCCGACAAGGGGGTCGACGACGTACAGCTGATCGTCGCGACCGCGCTGCACCGGCGGATGACCGGCGCAGAGATCAAGGCGGTCGTCGGCGAGCGGGTGTTCCGCTCGTTCTGGCCGGACAACCTCTACAACTTCGACGCGGAGGACCGCGCGAACCTGGCACATCTCGGTACGACGGACCAGGGCGAGGACGTCGAGATCTCGAAGCGTGCCGCGGAGTCGGATCTGCTGGTCTACGTGAACGTCAACCTGGTCGCGATGGACGGCGGCTGGAAGTCCACCGCGATCGGTCTCGCGTCGTACAACTCGCTGCGCCACCACCACAACGCGCACACGATGATCCATTCACGGTCGTTCATGGACCCGCGTCACTCGGAGCTGCACTCCAGCGCCTGGCGGATGGGCAGCATCTTGGGCGAGCACGTCAAGGTGTTCCAGATCGAGACCACGCTGAACAACGACGCGTTCCCCTCGCAGTACGGCTTCCTCACCAAGCGCGAGTGGGAGTGGTCACTGCGCGACCAGGCGCTCTTCCTCGGTGCGAAGCGTGGCCTCGACCTGTTGCCCGCCAAGCAGCGGCGCCAGATCTTCCAGAAGATGGAGGCGCCCTATCTCGTGACCGGGGTCAGCGCGGGCGCCGTCGAGCCGGTCCACCAGCAGACCCTCGAACGGGTGCACCGCCAGCAGCTGGTGGAGGTCGACGGGCAGGCCGACGTCCTCGTCATGGGATTGCCGTACCTGTGCCCGTACAACGTCAACAGCGTGATGAACCCGATCCTCGCCGCGTGCCTCGGGCTCGGTTACTTCTTCAACATGTACCGGAACAAGCCGCTGGTGCGTGAGGGCGGCGTGATCATCCTCAACCATCCCGTGCCCTGGGAGTTCTCGACGTTGCACCACCCGAGCTACGTCGACTTCTTCGACGAGGTGCTCGCCGAGAGCACCGACCCGAAGGTGATCGGGCCGAAGTTCGAGCAGCAGTACGCGACCGATCCCTGGTACACCCACCTGTACCGGACGTCGCACGCCTACCACGGCGTACACCCCTTCTACATGTGGTACTGGTGCGCGCACGCGCTCGACCACGTCGGCCAGGTGATCTGGGTCGGCGGGGACCGTCGCGCAGTGGCGCGCATGGGCATGCGGTCCGCGTCGACGTTTGCCGACGCCCTCGAGCTGGCGCGCGACACCGTCGGCAGCAGCCCGTCGATCACGTACACACACAACCCGCCACACCTGTTGGCGGACGTGCGATGAAGGGCCTTGAAAAGGACCTTCGAGCACTGGCGCACGGATGGCGGTGGGGGCACCGCAAGTTGCCGCCGCAGTCGGCCGAGCCGCACCACTCCTTCGCCGAACGCAAGGAGTTCCCGACCGAGTGGGCCCGCTCCCGGGCCGCCCGCGTCGCCCGCGAGGCGATCCTGCGCGGCGGACTCACCCCGCTGATGCACCGCGAGACCACGATGAAGATCGAAGGTCTCGACGTCTTCGACGGCCTGGAAGGCCCGGTCATCATCGTTGCCAACCACACCTCGCACCTCGACACCGCGGTGCTGCTGACCACCCTTCCGGTCGAGTGGCAGCGCAAGGTCACGGTCGGCGCTGCGGCGGACTACTTCTTCGACGCCTGGTGGCGGGCGATCGGCTCGGCGTTGGTGTTCGCGACGTTCCCGATCGAGCGACACGGCCACGGCCTGTCCGACACCCCGGCACGGCTGATCGAGGACGGCTGGTCGATCGTGATGTTCCCGGAGGGCACCCGGTCCCCCGACGGCTGGACGCGGCGCTTCCGTCCCGGCGCGGCGGCGCTCGCGATCACCCACGACATCCCGGTCCTGCCGGTGGCGATCCGCGGGTCGTACGCCGCCATGCCCAAGGGCCGGAACTGGCCGAAGCCGGGCCGGCCGCCGGTCCATGTCCGCTACGGGCGACCGATCCGGCCGACGGACGGCGAGGGCACCCTGGAGCTCAACGCCCGGATCGCCGCGGCGATCGAGACGCTGCTCGACGAGGACACCACCGACTGGTACGCCGCAGCGTTGCGTTCGGCAGGCGGCGAGACGCCCGCGTCGAGCGGTCCGCAGGTCGCGGCCTGGCGGCGGGTCTGGGCATCCACGGAAGGCCCCAAGGACGCCGAGGCGAAGCCGAAGGCGTGGCGATAGTCCTCGACCGGGTCTCGACAGGACGAGGCGAGCTCGTCCTTCGCCAGGACGCTGCGCACTTCGAGGTGATCAGCAACGGCGTGTTCCTCATGGACACCCGCAACGGCGAGTCCGAGCGCCGTCTCGTCAGCGAGGCCCTGAAGCGAGTGCGGCAGCCGCGAAGCGTCCTGATCGGCGGCCTGGGAATCGGCTTCTCGCTGATCGAGGCGCTGCAGGACGAGCGCGTAGCGCGAGTGATGGTCGCTGAGGTCGAACCGGCAATCATCCGCTGGCACGAAGAGCACCTGGCCGGCATCAGCGAGGCGGCGATAGCCGACGAGCGGACCGAAATCGTGCAGGCCGACGTCGCCCACCTGCTGCGCAGCAGCGACGAGCCGACGTACGACGCGATCTGCCTCGACGTCGACAACGGCCCGCAATGGACCGTCAGCGAGGCGAACGCCGAGTTGTACGACGACGAAGCGACCGCGCAAGCCGCGAAGCGGCTGAGCCCAGGAGGCGCACTGACGGTGTGGAGCGCCGCGAGATCCCCGGCGTACGAGCGAGTTCTGGCCCGCCACTTCGGGAAGGTCGAGCTCATCGAAGTGGCGGTGCCGAGAGGCGAACCCGACGTCGTGTACATCGCGACCGGGGGCGCAGACTCAAGGGGTGACAGTGACAGCAGCTGATGAGAAGCGGGTCGTCGACGCGGTCCAGAAGGGCCTGTTCATCGGCGGCAAGTGGCGGGAGAGCTCCAGCGGGGCGACGTTCAACGTCGAGGACCCCTCGACCGAGCAGACGTTGTGCGCGGTTGCCGACGGCACGGCAGAAGACGCAACCGCGGCCCTCGACGCGGCATGTGACGCCGCGGACGCCTGGGCTGCCACCCCACCGCGGGACCGCGGGGAGATCCTGCGCCGCGCCTTCGAGCTGATGAACGACCGGATCGATGACCTCGCCCTCCTGATGACCCTCGAGATGGGCAAGCCGCTCGCCGAGTCGCGGGCCGAGATCGCCTACGCCTCCGACTTCATCCGCTGGTTCTCGGAGCAGGCGGTGCGCATCGACGGCCGGTACGCGGTGAACCCGACCGGCGCCGGGCGGCTGTTGACGATGAAGCAGCCGATCGGCCCGTGCCTGCTGATCACGCCGTGGAACTTCCCGAGCGCGATGGGCGCGCGCAAGATCGGTCCGGCGCTGGCGGCCGGCTGCACGATGGTGGTCAAGCCTGCGCAGCTGACGCCGCTGTCGATGTTCGCGCTCGCCGAGATCCTCACCGAGGCCGGCCTGCCCGGGGGCGTCGTCAACATCGTCAGCTCGAGCAGCGCGAGCCGGGTCACCGCCCCGCTGTTCGACGACCCGCGCCTTCGCAAGATGTCCTTCACCGGGTCTACCCCGGTCGGCAAGAAGCTGATGGAGACGGCGTCCAAGCGCCTGATCAAGTGCTCGATGGAGCTCGGCGGCAACGCGCCGTTCCTGGTCTTCGCAGACGCGAACCTCGAGCATGCCGTCGACCAGGCAGTGATCGCCAAGATGCGCAACGGTGGCGAGTCGTGCGTGGCCGCGAACCGGTTCCACGTGCATTCCTCAGTCGCCGAAGAGTTCTCCGCCCGGCTGGCGGAGCGGCTTGCCGCGATGCCGGTCGGGCGGGGTACCGAAGACGGGGTCCTCGTCGGACCGCTCATCGACGCCGACCAGCGCGACACGGTCGCCCGGCTGGTCGACGACGCGGTCGGCAAGGGAGCGAGCGTCCGCACCGGCGGTACGCCGGTGGGCGACCGGGGTTACTTCTTCGCCCCGACCGTGCTGTCCGGGATCGCCGCCGACACCGAGCTGCTGCGCGAGGAGATCTTCGGCCCGGTCGCCGCCGTACAGCCGTTCTCGACCGAGGAGGAGGCGATCGCCGCGGCCAACGCGACGGAATACGGCTTGGTGGCCTACGTCTTCACCCAGGACATCAACCGCGCGTTCAAGATCACCGAAGCGCTCGAGGTGGGCATGCTGGGCCTCAATCGCGGCATGGTGTCGAACGCCGCCGCGCCGTTCGGCGGGGTCAAGGAGTCCGGCTTCGGACGAGAGGGCGGCCCGGAAGGAATCGAGGAATACCTGTCGACCAAGTACGTCGCCGTCGACCTCTAGACCGTGCGGCACCCCATCGGCCCGGGTGACCGGATTAGTCCCTTCGGCGGTACGGATGGCGCCGTCTGGACCGACCTCTCTGAGGTGGGCCAAACCGGGCTACTCTGGCGGAGCCGCCCGCTCGCGGGTGGCCCCCTCGGCGGCACCGAGCACGGGAGACGCAGTACGTGAGCAGCGCACGTCAAGCCACGGCGGAGCCGGCAAAGCGCGCGAGTCGCAGCCGGAAGACGGCGATTGCCGTCGTAGCGGAGGCTGCCGATGACGCCGAAGCGAAAGCCGGCCCGGCAGTGACCGAGAGCGCCGAAGACGGCGCCGCACCTGCACCGATCGACCCCGACGCCGAACCGACCGAGGGCGAGCTCGCCGAGGAAGAGGAAGACCTCGAGCTGGTCGCCGAGGACGACAACTCCGGCCCCTCGACCGACCTGGTCCGGGCCTACCTCAAGGAGATCGGCCGGGTCGCCCTGCTCAACGCCGAGCAGGAGGTGGAGCTCGCGAAGCGGATCGAGGCGGGGCTGTTCGCCGCCGAGAAGATCCGCCAGGCCGAGTGCGGCGAGCTCAAGGGCCTGTCCAAGACGTTGCGCAAGGACTACGACTGGCTGATCGCCGACGGGCAGCGAGCCAAGGACCACCTGCTCGAGGCGAACCTGCGTCTCGTCGTCTCCGTCGCGAAGCGCTACACCGGCCGCGGCATGGCCTTCCTCGACCTGATCCAGGAGGGCAACCTCGGCCTGATCCGCGCGGTGGAGAAGTTCGACTACACCAAGGGCTACAAGTTCTCGACGTACGCCACCTGGTGGATCCGCCAGGCGATCACCCGCGCGATGGCCGACCAGGCCCGGACCATCCGGATCCCGGTGCACATGGTCGAGCAGATCAACAAGCTCACCCGGGTGCAGCGCCAGATGCTCCAGGACCTCGGTCGCGAGCCGACCGCGGAGGAGCTCGCCAAGGAGCTCGACATGACCCCGGACAAGGTCGTCGAGATCCAGGGCTACGCCCGCGAGCCGGTGTCGCTCGAGCAGAACGTCGGCGACGAGGGCGACAGCCAGCTCGGCGACTTCATCGAGGACGCCGACGCTCCGATTGCCGCCGAAGTGGTGTCCTTCGGGCTGCTGCAGCGCGAGCTGGACAGCGTGCTGAAGACGCTGCCCGAGCGCGAGGCTGCGGTCGTCGCGCTGCGCTTCGGGCTGACCGACGGCCAGCCGCGCACCCTCGACGAGATCGGCCGCGAGTTCGGCCTCACCCGCGAGCGGATCCGCCAGATCGAGGCCAAGACGCTGTCCAAGCTGCGCCACCCGAGCCGCTCGCAAAAACTGCGCGACTACCTCGAGTAACCCGACGTGTCAGGCTCGTACGCCCTCAGGGCGGCGGGAGAGCCTGACAAGTCAGTCCTTGCTGATCCGCGGATCGTCCGCCGAGGCAAGGACCAGCGACTCGGCAACCTGCTTGATCTCGCTGGCGGTGCCACCGGTGATCGCCAGCCGCACCTCGACGTCCTTGACCTCTTGCCAGGTCAGGCCAAACGCGTTGCCTCCATTGCCACCGCCCGGCGCGAGCACGGCGGGGCGGCCACGCACCATGATGATCGACTCGCGCGCACCTGATTCGACAGCGTCCTGGTAAGTCCGGTCCGGAGTCTGGGTCACCGTCAGGTCGACGAGGTGTCCCTGCGGATCGGTCCACTGCGCCATCATCACGCCTGTTTCGTCTGGCGAGGGATCACGGTCTCGCGCTACGACGGTCCAGTCGGCGGTGGCATTCGGAAGCGTCGCAGTGCCGGTTCTTCCGTCAAAGGTCATCCGGTTGAGGAGCTTGACCCCGTCGGTCTGCGACAAGTTGCGCACGATGGCATGCCACTGACCGCCGTCGGGCTCGGTCCAATACACATCGGTGTGCTCGATGTAACCGAGCGAGAACTCGGTGGCCGGCTGGCCGTCGACCGACAGGTGACCCTCGTCGCCGCCGAACTCGATGTTCGGTCCCTGCCGGCCGTCCTGCGCCGGAGTCCGGGCGTTCGGACCTTCGACAACCAGTCCGGCACCAATCGAGTCGCCGTGCTTCTGGACCAGCGTCAGCGCGACGTGCGGTGTCGAGCAATTCCAGGTTTGATCCCGGACGTACGCATACTTCACCTGCTGTTCAGCGGGCGGAAGCAACAACATGTCCGGGTGCGCGGTCGCCGGCACCTTCTGGGCGTCACCGCCGTTGCATTCGCTTCCCGCAGCGGGCGGCGTCGCGTAGAGAGCCGGAATCGGCGAGGTGCTCGATGACGCGCCAACCTCGATGGGCCCACCACCCCCGTTAGTGCCGAGTCCCGCACGCACCGCGAGAGTGACGGGCGCGGCGGCGGCACCCACGGCAACCGCGCCGGCTGCAGTGAGCGAACGGCGTCGCAGGAGCCGGCGCCGACCGCCGGTCCGCGCCCGAGCGGCGAGATCCGGCGCAACCTCTGCGTCAATGGCCTGCAACGCCTCTGCCAGCGCCTTCTCGTCGAGGGTCATGGTGTCCTCCGTGCTGTCGTGGGAACGGGGATCAGCTCACGCAGCTTTGCCAGCGCGCGGGCGGATTGGCTCTTGACGGTGCCGGTGGAGCAACCGAGCACCTGAGCGGTCTCTGTTTCGCTGAGATCGGCGAGGAATCGCAGGACGACGACCGCGCGCTGTCGCGCCGGAAGCAACGCGACGGCACGGACCAGCTCGTCGCGCGCGCCGTGCTCGTCGGCGCGATCCGTGACGGCAATCTCGGGGAGCGTCGCCACCGTGTGCTCCGGGCGTCGCGCTCGCAGTCGCCAGCGATTCGCGGACCGGTTGGCCAGCGCGCGCCGCGCGTAGGCCAGCGGGTCGTCAATGCGCGGCCACGCGACGTACATCCGTTCGAGCACCTCCTGCAGCAGGTCCTCAGCGGCGGCGCGCTCGCCAGTGAGCGCGATCGCCATGCGCAGCAGGCCCGGGGCAGCCGACACGACGAAGCCGTCGAAGTCCGACCCGCGCTCCCGCACACCGGTTACGACACCACGGCACCCGCGAAGGTTGTCATCCCGTCACGAGGAGTTTGATCGCGACGCCGGTCCCGACCAGGACGATCGCCGCGCGCAGGATCTCCGCCGGCAGCCGGCGCCCGATGTGCGCGCCGAGCTGACCGCCGAACGTCGAACCGATGAACAGCAGCCCCGCGACCTTCCACGCGATGTCGGTGCTGGCGATGAAGAACACTGCGCCGACCGCGTTGATCACGGCCGCGACGACGTTCTTCGCGGCGTTGAGCCGCTGCATGTCGTCGTCGAGCGTGATGCCGAACAGCGCCAGCAGCATCACGCCCTGTGCGGCACCGAAGTACCCGCCGTACACCGAGATCAGAGCGGTGCCGATGTGCAGCTCGGTGGTCGGATGCTCGGCGCGCGCGCCCCGCTCCGCCCGCCGCCGGGCGACCGTCGGCTGGACGATGACGAGTACGACGGCGAACAGGATCAGGATCGGCACGACCTTGCGAAAGGCCGATCCGGGCAAGGCGAGGAGCAGGCTCGCGCCGGCGATCGTGCCGACCAGGACGGCCGGCATCAGCACGAGGATTCGGCGCAGCTGGCCCTTCAGCTCACGGCGGTAGCCGACCGCGCCACTGACCGAGCCGCTGATCAGCCCGACCGTGTTCGACACGTTGGCCAGCACGGCCGGGTAGCCGAGTCCGAGCAGGGTTGGAAAGGTGAGCAGCGACCCCGACCCGACGATCGTGTTGACGGTGCCGGCGACGAATCCGACTGCGACGATGATCACAGCGTGCGTCGCGGTCACCTGCCGCAGCGTAGGGTGCCGCCCGTGCAAGAGGCCTACTATCTGCCCACGTCGCAACCGGATGTCTTCGAAGCCACCTCGTCGACAATCGGCCCCTGGGACCCGGCTCTGCAGCACGGCGGACCGCCCTCCGCCCTGCTCGCCCGTGCCGTCGAGACGACGGACTCCTCCTGGCCGGGGACCGTCGTACGGATGGCCGTCGAGATCCTCGGGCCGGTCCCAGTCGCCGAGGTGACCGTCCGAAGCGCGGTCGCGAGGTCAGGCCGCAGCGTCGAGCTCATCGAGGCCGAGATCGAAGCCGGCGGCCGCGTGGCGGCCAAGGCCAGGGCCTGGCGAATCCGTGCCGCTGAGCTCGACCTGCCCGCCACCGTCCCCGCCGTTGAGGCGCCACCAACCCTGCCCGAGGCCGGCGAGCCGGTGCCGGTGTTCGCGGCGCCGTTTCTCGAGACGCTGGAGCTAAGGGCGGCCGTCGGGTCGTGGCTGGAGCCCGGCCCGGCCGCGTGCTGGTTCCGCCAGCCGCTCCCGCTGGTGGCCGGCGAGCAGCCGTCCGGCCTGCAGCGGCTGATGGCGGTCGCGGACTGCGGCAACGGCCTGTCCAACGTGCTGCCGTTGGAAAGCTGGATGTTCATCAACCCGGACCTGACGGTGCATCTCGAGCGCTACCCGCAGGGCGAGTGGATCTGCCTCGAGGCCGCCACGGCGATCGATCCGCACGGGTTCGGGCTGGCCCGTTCGACCCTCTACGACCGCGACGGCGCGGTCGCGAGAGGGGCCCAGTCGCTGTTCGTGGCGGCGCGCTGAGCGCCACGCCACGCGAGGGCGCGGGTAGTGACGTAGATCACGGGTAGGCCAGAAATCGTGCACAAACCGGCGTTCCACCGCTCGATTTCCCCGGATCCAGGCCCGTTGCGGCGGGTTTGGGGGTGACAGCGACACGCTGATACGGCAGAATGGACGGTCGCGCCGCGGAACAGTTGCGGCCCCTTGCGCGTTGTACCGAATGTATTTCGGACCGACGCAAGGACCAAACCGGCCCCACCACGATACGAGTTGAGGACTTACGCACGCCATGAGCACTGCCACGATCGCCCGCCCGGACGCGAACGGCGCCCTGCCTGCTGCCGTCGAGGATCTCCTCGACAGCGCGGAGGCCGGCTCGCTGACGTTCGCCGACGTACGTACGGCGCTCGACGAGGCTGGCGTGGGCCCGGCTGAGGCGAAGAGGGTGATCGCCACCATCCGCCGCCGCGGCATCACGATCGGCGCGGACGCGCCCGGCTCGGCACCGGCCGCCGAGGCCGTCGTGGAAGAGGACGAGGTCGACGACGCCTGGGACCACGAGGTCCCGACGACGGACCTGGTCCGGGTCTACCTCACCGACATCGGCCGGGTCGCCCTGCTCACCGCCGAGCAGGAGGTGGAGCTCGCCAAGCGAATCGAGGCCGGCCTCTACGCGCAGGAGAAGATCCGCCAGGCCGATGCCAAGGAGATCGCGAAGATCCCGGTGAAGCTGCGCCGCGACCTGCAGGCGATCGCCGCCGACGGTGCCCGCGCCCGCAACCACCTGCTCGAGGCCAATCTCCGGCTGGTGGTGTCGCTGGCGAAGCGCTACCAGGGCAAGGGCCTGACCCTGCTCGACCTGATCCAGGAGGGCAACATCGGCCTGGTCCGTGCGGTCGAGAAGTTCGACTACACCAAGGGCTACAAGTTCTCGACGTACGCCACCTGGTGGATCCGCCAGGCGCTGCAGCGCGCCATCGCCGACCAGGGCCGGACGATCCGCGTGCCGGTGCACATGGTCGAGCAGATCAACAAGGCGCTGCGCGTGAAGCGCGACCTCGCCACCGAGTACGGCCGCGAGCCGACCTTCGGCGAGATCGGCGCCGTCCTCGAGATGACCGCCGAGCGGGTCGAGGAGATCCTCGGCTACGGCCGCGAGACGCTCTCCCTCGAGACACCGGTGGGCGATGACGGTACGGCGACCTTCGGCGAGTTCATCGAGGACATGGACGCGCCGATCGCGGCAGACGTCGTGGACTTCGGTCTGCTTCAGGACCGGCTGCGCATGGTGCTGTCCAGCCTCCCGGAGCGTTCCGCCGTCGTGATGCGGATGCGGTTCGGGCTCGACGACGGCCGCTCGCGCACGCTCGACGAGGTCGGCAAGGAGCTCGGCCTGACGCGCGAGCGGATCCGCCAGATCGAGCGCGACACGCTGCGCGAGCTGCGCCGCAGCGACACCGCCGCCACGCTCAAAGCCTGGCTGTAAAAGTCCGCTTTCGCGGCATTCCGGCGTTAGTCTCCCCTCATCCGAGAGGGAGGTCGGAAGTGGACAAGCGCGATGTCGCCCTGTTTCTTCACGTGGGTGTTGTGATCATCGGGTTCATGATCGCGGCCGTTCTGCACGCGAGCCTTCACTCAATGGTGCGGGCACAGAGTGCGGAACAGGCCCGTCCGTTCGCCGCCCTGGTACACCGGCTCGAGCCGCTGTTCCCGATCGTGGCGCTGCTCATCCTCGGGTTCGGGGCCTGGCTGATCCATCTCGAGAAAGGCTTCGTCGACTGGGGTGACGGCTGGATTCTCACCTCGCTGATCACGCTGATCGTGATCGAAGGTCTGTCCGGCACGTTGCTCGCGCCCCGAAGCAAGAAGCTGATCTCCGCGATCGACGCCGCTCCGAACGGACCGATGTCCGCGGAGCTTCGCAGGCAGGCAAGCGACCCGATGATCTGGGACCTGGCGCACATCGGGACGCTCGGCTTCCTGGGCGTCGTCTTCGTGATGGTCAGCAAGCCATCCGGGGGTGTCTCGGTGGTGCTCGTCGTGGTCGGCGTGATCGTCGGCGTACTGCTGTCGCGGTGGCAGCTCGCACTCGCCGCGAAAGCAAACGGCACCGCGTCCGCGAGCGGCGCCGGCGCAAGCTCGCCCGCGACGCCCTGACGCGCGAGCTACGCACGAAGTCAGAACTTGATCTTGTCGTATGTCATCTCGCAGGACGTCGGTGACGGTTCTGCATCAGGACACCGGTGACGATCTGATGGCTCTTGGTGGTGACGCTTCGGGCCTCAGGGTGCGGGGATGGCTGCCAATGACCCCGTTGATCCTCGTGTCCGGCTCGCGATCTCGCAGTGGCCTGATGACGCGCCACGAGGCGCGGTCTCGACGTTCTGCGCTGAGCACGGCATCTCCCGCAAGTCGTTCTACGAGCTGCGCAAGCGCGCCCGCGATGACGGGCCGGCCGCGGTGCTCGAGCCCAGGTCCCGACGTCCGCGGTCGAGCCCGTCGAGGCTGACCGATGAGGTCAAAGCCGAAGCGGTGCAGGTCCGTGCGGCACTCGAGCGGTCCGGGCTGGATCATGGGCCGATCAGCGTGCACGAGAAGATGCGGGCGATGGGCCTGCCGCGGGTGCCGTCCACGGCGTCGCTGGCACGGATCTTCCGCGAGGCGGGCGTGGCTCGCCTCGAGCCGAAGAAAAAGCCCCGGTCGGCGTGGCGTCGGTTCGTCTACCCGGCACCGAACGCGTGCTGGCAGCTCGACGCCACTGAGTACGTGCTGACCGGCGGACGGACCTGCGTGATCTTCCAGCTGATCGATGACCAGTCCCGCTTCGCGGTGGCCTCAGTTGTCGCCCGAGCCGAAACCGCGGAGGCCGCGATCGCCGTGGTGGACAAGGGGATCGCGGCTCACGGGGTGCCTCAGCGGCTGCTGACCGACAACGCGCTCGCGCTCAATCCGTCCCGTCGTGGATACGCCGGCCGGCCAGCTCACCGCCCACGTGTCTCGGCTCGGAGTCGAGGCGATCACCGGTAAGCCCTACAAGCCGGCCACGCAAGGTAAGAACGAGCGCTTCCACCAGACCCTGTTCCGCTACCTCGACAAGCAGCCGCTCGCCGACACCCTGGCCGAGCTGCAGGCCCAGGTCGACGCGTTCGACCGGATCTACAACACGGAGCGACCCCACCAAGGGCTACCCGGACGCGTCACACCGCTGACAGCCTGGGAAGCAACCCCAAAGGCTGAA
>CAZEAM010000254.1:0-3156 GCA_964510285.1 uncultured Frankiaceae bacterium
CCCGCCGAAGGTGGCGATGTCGGGACGCAGCGCCGCGTCGGCGGCCAGGCCCGACTCGATGGCCGCGGCGAGTGCCTGCGGCACCCACGGCGCGCTGCTGAGGATCGGCTCGATCGTCCCGGCGCTGGTGCGCGGGGCGACGCCGGTGAGCGCGGCGTAGCCGAGGGCGGCGAGCCCGAAGCAGTCGGCGGCGGCCGTGGGCGGCGTACCGGGTTCGACGGCCGGGTCGCGGTAGCCGAGGTCTGCGCCCGGCCGCTCGCCGGTGGCGACCGCGAGGCCGACGTCGGCCAGCATCGGGCGGCCGTCGGCGGTGAACAGCACGTTGTTGGGAGCGAGGTCGCCGTGCACGATCCCGCGGCGGTGCAGGTCGGCGAGCGCCTGGGCGAGCGGGCCGAGGATCGTGACCACCTCGGACGGGTGCAGCCGGCCGCGGCGGGCCAGCAGGGCGCCGAGGCTGCCGCCCGCGGCGTCGTCCATCACCAGCACGACCTCGCCGCCGCCGAGGGCCGCGACCTCGAGGACGCGGACGGCGTGCGGGCCCGCGACCTCCGCGACGACAGCGGCATCCTGGCGAAGCCGGGAGACCAGCTCCTCGGTGGCCGGGTCCCACAGCCGCTTGAGCGCGACCGGTTCGTGCGTCGTCTCGTCCCGGCCGCGCCAGACCTCGCCGACCCCGCCGAAGCCGATCAGGTCGGTGATGGCGTAGCCGTCGACCGCGAATGGCTGTTCCACGCGCGGGATCCTCTTAGGGATCGGCGCGGCGCGGCGCGCGTTGTCCACAGGCCGGGCCGGCTGGCGCGTGGGCATACCGTGGACTGGTGGAGATGGTCCGGGCGGGCGTCGTGGACTACGACGCGGCCTGGGCGTGGCAGCGGGATCTGCACGCTTCCCGGGTCGCCGGCGCGATTGAAGACACCGTGCTGCTGCTGGAGCACCCTTCGGTCTACACGGCGGGACGCCGTACCGAGGCGTGGGAGCGCCCGGTCGACGGGACGCCGGTCATCGACGTCGACCGCGGCGGGAAGATCACCTGGCACGGGCCGGGACAGCTCACCGGATACCCGATCGTGGCGCTGCCGGACCCGGTCGACGTGGTCGGGCACGTGCGGCGGCTCGAGGAGGCGCTGCTCGCCGTGTGCGCCTCGCTCGGTGTCGCGGCGGCGCGGGTCGACGGGCGCAGCGGGGTGTGGGTGCCGGCCGACCCGCGGGGCCCGGACCGCAAGGTGGCGGCGATCGGCGTGCGGGTCGCGCGTGGGGTGACGATGCACGGGTTCGCGCTCAACTGCGACTGCGACCTGGCGGCGTTCGACCGGATCGGGCCGTGCGGGATCCGCGACGCCGGTGTCACGGCGCTGTCGGCCGTGCTCGGCCGGGACGTGACGGTGGCCGAGGTCCTCCCGCTCGTCGAGCGCTCGCTGGCGGCATGCCTATGTGCCATGCGCTCAGCTATAGCTATGCCTGTGGCACATGCGCATGGAGCAAGCGCGTGAGCGCGGTCGCGCCGGAAGGGCGGCGCCTGCTGCGGATCGAGGCGCGCAACGCCGAGATCCCGATCGAGCGCAAGCCGCCGTGGATCAAGACCCGCGCCCGGATGGGGCCGGAGTTCACCGCGCTGAAGTCGCTGGTCAAGCGCGAGGGCCTGCACACGGTCTGCGAGGAGGCCGGCTGCCCCAACATCTACGAGTGCTGGGAGGACCGCGAGGCCACCTTCCTCATCGGCGGTGACGCCTGCACCCGGCGCTGCGACTTCTGCCAGATCGACACCGGCAAGCCGCAGCCGCTCGACCGCGACGAGCCCCGACGGGTGGCGGAGTCCGTGCAAACCATGGGGCTGCGCTACGCGACGGTGACCGGAGTGACCCGCGACGACCTCGAGGACGAAGGCGCCTGGCTGTACGCCGAGACCATCCGGCAGATCCACCAGGTCTGCCCCGGGACCGGCGTGGAGATCCTCGTCCCGGACTTCAGCGGCCGGCCGGAGTGCCTCGACGAGGTGTTCAGCGCCGACCCGCAGGTGTTCGCGCACAACCTCGAGACGGTGCCGCGGATCTTCAAGCAGATCCGCCCGGCGTTCTCCTACGAGCGCTCGCTCTCGGTGATCAACGCGGCGCGCAGCGCCGGCCTGGTCACCAAGTCCAACCTGATCCTCGGGCTCGGCGAGACCCGCGAGGAGGTCGAGCAGGCCCTCACCGACCTGCGCGACGCCGGCTGCGACCTGGTGACGATCACCCAGTACCTGCGGCCCTCGCCCCGCCACCACGCCGTCGCGCGGTGGGTGAAGCCGGAGGAGTTCGTGGAGCTGCGCGAGGTCGCCGAGGCGATGGGGTTCGCCGGTGTGCTCAGCGGACCGCTCGTCCGCTCGTCGTACCGGGCCGGGCGGCTCTACGCGCAGGCGATGGACCGCCGCGCCAAAAGATCTTCGAGCCTTCCCGTTTAGCCGCGTCCACCTTGGGGAAGCCTGTGCGGCACATCGAGCGGGGAGCCTGGTGAACATGCCGGACATCGTGCGAAACCTCATCGTGGCACTCTGGCCCGACGGCGGTCAGGGACGCGCTCGCCGCAATGCCTGGACGGCGATGGTCGCCGATACCAAGCGGGCCCGGGACCGGGCTGCCGCCGAGGCGGTGGTGCGGGGGGTTGTGGCCGCGCACGAGAAGTCGCTCGGCCCGGTGGCGGTCGGGCACTAGCGGCGCTGCACAGGTGCCGCGCCGGCCACGCATCGGGCCGGCGGCGGGCTCCTAGACTCGCGGCATGGCCCGCCAGAAGAAGCCGTCCGCGCCTGCGAAGAAAGCCCAGGCCGGGGGCGGCAAGAACGCCCCCGCCGCCGGCGACGCGCCCGAGGGCCGCGTCGCGCAGATGCGCGCGGTCTGGAAGCTCACCCGCGAGAACGACCCGCGACTGATCCCGTACGTCGTGGGGCCGGCGGTGCTGACCCTCGCCGTACTCGTCGTGGTCGGCATCCTGATCGGGCAGCCCATCATCTTCTCGGTGATGGGGGTGGTCGGCGGGCTGCTGGCCGGTACGGCGATCTTCGGACGCCGGGCGACCGCTGCGGTCCACGCCCGGCTCGAGGGTCAGCCGGGTGCGGCGGCGGCGGTGCTGCAGATGATGCGCGGCGACTGGCGGATCACGCCGGCAGTCGGATTCACCCGCAAC
>CAZEAM010000255.1:0-2162 GCA_964510285.1 uncultured Frankiaceae bacterium
GGCTTCGGAGGGCCGCCGCGCTGGCGGTTCACCGGTTTGGCGCCGGGCGGCGGCCCGCTCGGCGCCGTGGTCGGCGCCGCCGGCAGCGCCTCCTGACGATGGATGATCACGTACTGCTGGCCCATGCTCCACACGTTGGTCGTCAGCCAGTAGAGCAAGACGCCGACCGGGAAGTAGAAGCCGTAGATCAGCATCATCGCCGGGAAGATGTAGAGCATGATCTTCTGCATCTGCTGCATCTGAGCGGCCTGCGCCTCACCGCCCACCGACGAAGCAGCATTGCGGGCCATCAGCTGGCGCTGCGTGATGAACGTCGTCGCCGCCATGACGATGACGAGGATCAGGCACACCGCGCGCGTCGAGCCCTGGTGACCACCCAGGGCAAGCAGCGTGTCCTGCGCGGTCTTGAACGACGCCGAGATCGGCGCAATCCCGAACAGCTTCGCGTGCGCGGCGCTGAACAGGTCCTTCTGGGGGAAACCGGCTATGTCACTCGGGAAACAGGTGACGAGGTGGGTGTTGCAGGTCGAGGT
The DNA here is from genome assembly GCA_964510285.1 of uncultured Frankiaceae bacterium. Lineage (GTDB taxonomy): Bacteria > Actinomycetota > Actinomycetes > JAFAQI01 > JAFAQI01 > DASZTV01. The sequence goes on from CAZEAM010000255.1 coordinate 534, forward strand.
CTTCGGCTTGATCTCGCGCAGGGTGTGGAACAGCGCGATGAAGATCGGGATCTGCAGCAGCAGCGGGAGGCATCCGGACAGCGGGTTGACGCCGGCCTCGCGCCACAGCGCCATCATCTCGGTGTTGAGCTTTTCCTTGTCGTTCTTGTACTTCGTCTGCAGCTCTTTCATCTTCGGCTGCAGGACCTGCATGGCCCGCTGGCTCTTGATCTGCTTGACGAACACCGGGAACAGCACCAGCCGCATCGCGACCGTGAGCAGTACGACGGCCACCGACCACGCCGCGCTCTCCCCGACGATGTGGGCGACCCCGGCGTGGATCTGCACGAGCAGCCAGGCGACGGCCTGGTAGAGCGGATTCAGGAAGCCCATCGAGTTCTCCGCTCAGGGGTCGGACCTGCGACGTCGCTGCGCTCGGGAACCGGGTCGACCCCGCCCGGGTGCCACGGGTGGCAGCGGGCCAGCCGGCGCACCGCCAGCCACCCGCCGCGAAGCGCGCCGTACCGCGTGACGGCGGTGACGGCGTAGCTGCTGCAGCTCGGGTAATACCGACAATGTGGGGCAAAAAGGGGCGAAACCCACCGTTGGTACACGTGGAGCAGGCCCACGATCGCTCTCGCAGGCCCCCGCTTGACCGGCCCGCTCATCGGGCGTACGCCTTGGCGAGCGCGGCGTCGAGCGCCTCGCCGAGTGCCGCGAAGGTGCGTCCAGCGGCTGCCGGGGTGGCCCGCACCACCAGCCGGGTGCCGGGCGGCAGCTGGTCCAGGCGCTCCGCGACCAGGTGCTGGAGCCGGCGGCGCACCAGGTTGCGGGTCACCGCGGGTCCCACCGGCCGGCCGACCACGAAACCCACCCGCGGCCCACCCGCGGCGGGCTCGAGGTGAGCGTGCACGACCAGCCCGGGGGCGCTTACCCGGCGGCCCTGACGGGTGGCGGTGCGAAACTCCGCGCGGCGGTGCAGCCGCGATGAGCGCGCCAGCACTGGCGAGATCCCGACCGAAACGTCAGGCGGACAGGCTCGCGCGACCCTTGCGGCGGCGAGCCGACAGGATCGCTCGGCCCGCGCGGGTGCGCATCCGCAGCCGGAATCCGTGCGTCTTGGCCCGCCGACGGTTGTTCGGCTGGAACGTGCGCTTGCTCATGACGGCCTCAGTCTCCAGGTCGAGCGGCAGCGCGAACGGCGCTGCGAGGTCTGTGGGCGTTGCGATCGGGAGCCACCCGTTCCAGCGAACGCGCCCAGCCACGGTACGGGCGAGCGTGAAGGCAGGTCAAACCACCCCGGGAAGTGTCGTCGCCGGCCACCTTGACACCCTGTCAAGACGACACGCCGGAGCAGGCGAGGGAATCCGGAGCAGACCGTTGCTGCGCGGGCCACGCGGCTGTTAGCGTTTCGCCGCCGACCTTCCCCCAGCGCCCCGCGAAACCGGGGTGTGGACACGCACGTGTTGACGTCGGCGACGTTGCGCCCAACTGGACCGGGCACGCGTCCCTCCAAAGATCCACAGTCTGTGGATGGCGGTGTGGACGGTGGTCTCCTCGGTCACGCTGGTCACACGTCACACGCAGTCGCCGCCGTTGCTCCGCCCGTCCTGTCAGCTCACTCACGCACGCTGGGGAGTCCTCGTTGTC
>CAZEAM010000256.1:0-4381 GCA_964510285.1 uncultured Frankiaceae bacterium
AACGTCAGTGTGCGGGTAGAGCGCGACGGCCACGCCATCACCCACGTGCTGTCCCGCGCCTCGATCCGCAACGGGGACGTGAGCGCGGACCGGGTCGTGCCGGGGGTAGAGCGGCTGCGGATCGCGATGTTCACCCGGGGCGTGGGGCAGTGGGTCAGGGCCCGGGTCGAGGCTGCCGCGCGGCAGCACCTGCACGGCATCATCCTCGACCTGCGCGACGATCCCGGCGGCCTGCTCGACGAGGCGGTGCGCACCGCGTCGGCGTTCCTCGACGGCGGGACGGTCGCGACCTACGTGCAGCGCGGCAGCCAGCCGGCGCCGCTGTACACGCGCGGTGGGCGTGGTATCACCGGGATCCCGCTCGTCGTACTGGTCAACGGCGGCACCGCAAGCGCGGCCGAGATCGTGGCCGGCGCCCTGCAGGACCGCGGCCGTGCGGTCATCGTCGGGTCGCAGACGTTCGGTAAGGGCAGCGTGCAGGCGCCGGACCGGCTCTCCGACGGCTCCAACATCGAGCTCACGGTGGGGCACTACCTGACGCCGGACGGCCGCTGGCTCGACGGGGTCGGCCTCACGCCCGACGTGCTGCTCGGCGCCGAGGTTCCGCAGTCGGTGCTCTACCAGCGGGCGGTTCAGGTGCTGTCCGGGCTGACCGCCGACGCCGGCGCCGCGGGCTGACGGCCCGAGCAGGTCATGGTCAAGGAATCCGGCCGGAAGCTGATCGCGCAGAACCGCAAGGCCCGCCACGACTACGCGATCGAGGACGTCTACGAGGCCGGGCTGGTCCTGATGGGCACCGAGGTCAAGTCGCTGCGCATGGGCCGCGCATCGCTCGTCGACTCCTACGCGACGGTGCGCGACGGCGAGGTGTGGCTGGAGAACCTGCACATCCCGGAGTACACCCAGGGCACCTGGACCAACCACGAGCCGCGCCGCCGGCGCAAGCTGCTGCTGCACCGCGCCGAGATCGCGAAGCTGGTCGGCAAGACGAAGGAGTCGGGTCTCACGCTCGTGCCGCTGCAGCTGTACTTCAAGGACGGCAAGGTGAAGGTCGAGATCGCGCTGGCGCGAGGCAAGCGCGCCTACGACAAGCGGCAGTCACTCGCCGCGCGCGACGCGGCCCGCGAGATCGAGCGCGAGTCAGGTCGCAGGAACAAGGGCCGCATCTGAGGGCTACGCAGCCTCGGCCGGCGGGTCAGAATCGCCGACCCGCGGGTCCTGGTCGTGTGAGACATAGGTGAAGCCAAGGAAGCTGGTCCACGTCGGTTGGCCATCGGCATTCACGCCGACCTTCCACCGCTTCATCGTCTTCAGCTGATGGTGCAGCTTGCACAACGGCTGCAGGTTCTGGTCGTTGGTGTCGCCGCCACGGTTGTGCTCTTGGCGGTGGTCGATCTCGCATTGGTACGCCGGGCGGTTGCAGCCGATCATCGAGCAGCGAGGTTTGGTCAGCCGGACCAGGTCGCGCAGCAACTGGGAAGGCCGGTACTTGCGGCCGAGGTCGATGCCGTTCCCGGTGACCGGATCGGTGACGAGCCGGCGCAGCGTCGAGTCAGCCGCGATCCGCCGAGCCGTCTGCGCGGTGATCGGCCCGAAGCCGACCAGCTCGCCCGGCTGGTCGTTGAGACCGAGCAGCGTGGACAGGTCGACCATCACCACGGTGTGGGCCCGGCGCGACTCCGGAGTCGCTTGCGCTGACGAGCCGAGCACCGCGTCGCACAGGGCCTGGAAGCGACGCATCCCGATCGGTCGGTCGTCACCGTCACGTCTCATCCCGGCGGCACGCTCGTCGATCACGTCCGCCAACTCCCGCACCATCGGTGCGGGGCCGTAGGCGTTGAGGGAGCACATCCCGTCCTCGCCCGGGAAGAACTCGACGTCGGAGCGTTGCCTTGCTGCTTCCTCCCGCTCGGCAGCGCCGTCCGGATCGATCGAGATGATCAGCTTGCGGGCTTCGCGGGCGAGTTGGCCCGGTGTCCATCCGCGCGCCACGGCACGCGGAACCAGCTGCGCCTCGACTGCGGCCGCGATCTGCGGGGGGCAGTCGCGGCTGGCGCGATGCAGCGCTTTGACGTGGGTCAGCGACAGGTCACCGCTGTCGAGTGCCGTCCAGCTCGCGGGCATGCACGCACCGACCCGGTCGACCAGGTCGACCTGCGCCCGCGCCGTCCCATACGGGATCGAGGTCGCGGAGGCGAGTTCTTGAGCGGCCAGCCGGTAGGGCTCGTTCAGATCAGTGGGCGGCTCCACGAGGCCGCGAATCCCGCTGATCGAGTCGTTGGTGGCGATCATCTGCTGTGCCGTCGCCCAGGCGATCACCTTCGACCAGAGCGCGTGCACCCGAACGGCGGCGTAGGCGTCCATCTGCACGCTGCGAAGCCGCACGAGTGCCGCGGCCAGGCCGGCCCCCACCGGCATCTCCTCGAGCGCCGCGATCCGCGCATCCGTCTTTCCGAAGATTCGGTCGAATCCGGGGTCCAACACGATTCGAACATACGTTCGAATTACGAGGAAGTCAATAGCGGAATCTTGTTGTGAACAAAGAACTTCTCGGCGTCGGCTGTGGATATTGGCGGGGCGGTCGCGCGGTCAGGAACGGACCAGGCGGGCGATCGCGTCCGACGCCTCCCGCAGCTTGGTGTCGGCGTCTTCGCCGTCGACCGCCCCGCGTACGCAGTGGCCGAGATGGTCCTCGAGCAGCCCGAGCGCGACCGCCTGGAGCGCCTTCGTCGTGGCCGAGACCTGGGTGAGGACGTCGATGCAGTATTCGTCCTCCTCCACCATGCGCGCGATGCCGCGCACCTGGCCCTCGATGCGGCGCAGCCGCCGCTGGTAGGCCGCCTTGTCCGCGGTGTATCCACGCTGCGCAGTCATGAGACCGCCTCCCGGTTCTTCAGATAGTGGTCCTTGCAGCGCTCGCTGCAGAAGTAGACCCGTTCCTCGCCGTCGCCGTAGGTGGCCGGCGCCTGCGCCTTCTCGACCTGCATGCCGCACACCGGGTCGATGGCATGGTCGGTGGCCTCACCCTCGTCCGGTCGCCACGCCGCGCGCACGACCAGGGCAAGGACGACCACGGCGATGATGTTGAGCACCGTGGTGTGGTCCCACGCGAACCGCTCCGGCGCGATCAGCTGGGGGCGGTGCTCGGGAATGCCGCCGGCCGCCCGCATGACGAGTTCGGTGAGCAGCCCGGCGACGGTCATGGCGAACCACAGGACGCCAACCAGCCGCACCGTGAGCCGCGCGCCGTACAGCTTCCGGTAGATCAGGACGAGGGGAAGCGTCAGCAGGTCGGCGAAGATGAACGCGACCACGCCGCCGAAGCTGACACCGTGCTGCCAGAGCGCCGCGCCGAGTGGCACGTTTCCGATCGAGCACACGAAGCTGGCGAACGCGACGATCGGGCCGACGACCGCGTTCTCGATGGTGGTCAGCGCGCCGTGGCCGGTGACGAACACGGCCTCCCACACCGACGTGGGCCCGGCGACGGCGAGGAAGCCCGCGACGACGAAGCCGATGACGATCTCGCGGCGCAGCATCGACAGGTCGGCGATGGTGTAGCGCGCGGCGGCGCGACGCCGGGCCGGATCGCGCAGCCGGTCGGCGAACGGGACGGCGGACTCGGCGCCCTCGCCCATGGCGCCACCGCCGCGCGCTCTGGCCGCCTCGAGCAGGTCCCGCCGGGCGAAGCGCGGCAGGGTCACCGCGAGGATCGTGATCATGATCGCGCCACCGATGAACTCGGCGACCGCGAACTGCCAGCCGAGCAGCAGCCACATGACGAGGCCGAGCTCGAACACGAGGTTCGTCGAGGCGACCATGAACACGATCGAGGCGGTGAAGTCCGCACCGCGGCCGAACAACGACCGGGCGAGGGCGCTCGCCGCGTAGGAGCACGACGAGCTGATCATCCCGAACAGGGACGCGCGCGCGATCGAGCCGGGCCGGTGGTCGCCCAGCGTGCGCAGCATCGCACGCCGTGAGGCGAAGGCCTGTACGGCGCCGGAGAGCACGAAGCCGAGGACCAGCGCCCACAAGGTCTGCCAGAACATGAAGAAGGCCTCATCGAGGCTGTCCCAGATCGTGTCCACGTTTCGACAATACCCCTAGGGGGTATATCTTATTCCCAGTGATCATCGATTGATCAGGCGTCGCGGAGGGGTACCCTGGGTCGTGTCAGAGCACTACACCCTGCGAAGGGGGCGAACGGTTTCGACTTCGGACGTCGATTCAAGGGAAGCGGGCCGAGGATGTCGCGTGATCTCGCAAACCACTCGCGGCAACTTCAATAAATGCCGATAACAACCGGCTCGCTCTCGCTGCCTAACTAGGTAGCAGAGCTGTCAGCCCAGGGGCGCCTCCGCTCTGGGACCTGGCATCG
>CAZEAM010000257.1:0-1538 GCA_964510285.1 uncultured Frankiaceae bacterium
GCCACCGGCCTCGCGTGGGCCGTCGAGCGACTCGTCCGGCACCCGGTTGTGCTCGAGCGAGCCCGCCAGGCCGCGCGCACCGATGACACCGACTACCTCGACGCGGTCGTCAACGAGACGTTGCGGCTGCGCCCCGTCGTACCCGACATCAGCCGACGGCTCGCCCAGGAATGGACGGTGGGCGGCTACCGGCTGCCGGCCGGGACATTGGTCGACCCGGCGATCCCGGTGATCCACCACTCGCCGGCGTACTACCCGGATCCGGACGCCTTCGATCCGGAGCGGTTCCGCGGCCGGTCACCGGACCCGTCGGTCTGGCTGCCGTTCGGTGGCGGCAACCGACGATGCATCGGCGCCGCGTTCGCCACCACCGAGATGCGAATCGTGTTGAGAGAGCTGCTCACGCGGGTCGAGCTCACCGCAACCCGGGCCCGCAGCGAGGCCCCGCGGGTCCGGCACGTCACGCTGATTCCGCGGCGTCAAGCGACGGTCCGGATCGCCCGCTCCGGATCGGTCGCGTCGCAGCACGCCAGCGCAGTCGCCTAACCCGCGCCGCCCGCCGCAGTAGCGTGCCGGACTGTGACCCGACCGGACCGCACGGCCAGCAGCACTGGCCGGCTCGCGAGGTCCGGCTTCACCGATCCTGACGCGGCGGTACGCCGGCTCACCGAGCTCGGGCTGCGGGCCGACGACGCCGTTGTCGAGGTGCTCGGCCGGGTCGCGGACCCGGACCTCGCGCTGGCCGCGCTGGAACGGGTCGCGTCGACCGATGACCGTGACGAGCTGCTGCTGAAGGTCTCGACCCAAGCGGGGCTGCGCGAGCGGTTGCTGACCGTCCTCGGGGCGAGTGCGGCACTCGGCGATTGGCTCGCCCGCCATCCGCAACAGTGGCGACAGCTCGCCGACGACGATGCCGCCGCGGTGCGCCCGACCCGCTTCGGCCTGCAGGCGGCGCTGCAACGCGAGATCGACGGCCATTCCGGGCGGGCGGCGCACGACCGGCTGCGGATCGGGTATCGCAAGGCGTTGCTGGGACTCGCGGCGCGCGACCTGTGGGCCGATCTCGCGGTCGACGACGTCGCGGCCGAGCTCGCCGATCTGGCGGAGGCGACACTCGGTGCAGCGCTTCGGATCGCGGAGCAGGAGCGTCAGGGCGCGAACCCGCGGCTGGCGGTCATCGCGATGGGCAAGTGCGGCGGGCGCGAGCTCAACTACGTCAGCGATGTCGACGTGGTGTTCGTCGCGGAGCCTGCCGACGCCGCAGCCGACGCGACCATGATTGCCGCCGCGATGATGCGCGCCTGCTCCGAGACGACGGCAGAAGGGTCGATCTGGCCGGTCGACGCCGCGCTTCGCCCGGAGGGCAAGGCCGGCCCGCTGGTCCGCACCCTCGCCAGCCACGTCGGGTACTACGAGCGCTGGGCCAGCACCTGGGAGTTCCAGGCTCTGCTCAAGGCCAGGGCGGTCGCCGGTGACAGCGCGCTCGGCGCCGAGTACGTCTCCTCGGTGGCACCGATGGTGTGGGCGGCGGCGGAGCG
>CAZEAM010000258.1:0-4158 GCA_964510285.1 uncultured Frankiaceae bacterium
CAAGCTGATGGACGGCGCGGTCCGCGACCTGACCCTGATCACCGGGCAGAAGCCGCTGGTGCAGAAGGCCCGCAAGTCGATCGCCCAGTTCAAGCTGCGCGAGGGCATGCCGATCGGCGCCAAGGTCACGCTGCGCGGCGACCGGATGTGGGAGTTCGTCGACCGCCTGCTGACGATCGCGCTGCCCCGGATCCGTGACTTCCGTGGGCTTGACGCCCGCAAGCTCGACGGCAACGGCAACTACACGTTCGGTCTCAACGAGCAGTCGATGTTCCACGAGATCGACCCGGACTCGATCGACCGGGTCCGCGGCATGGACATCACGCTCGTGACGAGCGCCCGAACTGACGACGAGGGGCGCGCGCTGCTGCGGGCGCTCGGCTTCCCCTTCAAGGAGCAGTGAGTACATGGCAACCAAAGCCCTTCGGGCCAAGGCGGCGCGCAAGCCGAAGTTCGCGGTGCGCGGCTACACCCGCTGCTCGCGCTGCGGCCGCTCCCGCGCGGTCTACCGCGTGTTCGGTCTGTGCCGCATCTGCGTTCGCCAGATGGCCCACGCCGGCGAGCTGCCCGGCATCACCAAGAGCTCGTGGTAGCAGAAGGAGCCGACGACCTCGTGCACATCACTCGAACCAGCTCGGGCGCTTCCCCTCGCGGGAGCGTTTCGAGCGAAGCGAGAAAGGCTTTCGTGAAATGACCATGACCGACCCGATCGCAGACATGCTGACGCGTCTGCGCAACGCCAACTCGGCGTACCACGACAGCGTGTCGATGCCGCACTCCTCGATCAAGGCGCACATCGCCGAGATCCTGCAGCAGGAGGGCTACATCGCCGGCTGGTCCGTGGCGGAGCCCGACGCCGCGAGCAAGACCGGCCCGGGCAAGACGCTCACCATCAACCTGAAGTACGGCCCGAACCGCGAGCGTTCGATCGCCGGGCTGAAGCGGGTGAGCAAGCCGGGTCTTCGGGTCTACGCGAAGGCGACGAACCTGCCACGCGTGCTCGGTGGGCTCGGCGTGGCGATCATCTCGACCTCCGGCGGGCTGCGCACCGACCGGCAGTGCTCCAAGTCCGGGGTAGGCGGGGAAGTCCTCGCCTACGTCTGGTGACGGGAGGCCTGAGATGAGTCGAATCGGAAAGCTGCCGATCCCGGTTCCGTCCGGCGTCGAGGTCACGATCAGCGGTCGCGACATCCGCGTGAAGGGCCCGAAGGGCGAGCTCAGCCACACCGTCGTGGAGCCGATCACCGTCGAGCAGGTCGACGGCGAGCTGCTGGTGAAGCGGCCGGACGACGAGCGCGACAGCAAGGCCCGCCACGGGCTGACCCGCACCCTCGTCAACAACATGGTCATCGGCGTGACCGACGGCTTCTCGAAGACCCTCGAGATCGTCGGCACCGGTTACCGGGTCCAGGCCAAGGGCAAAGACCTCGAGTTCGCCCTGGGCTTCAGCCACCCGGTCCCGGTACCGGCGCCGGACGGCATCAGCTTCGCCGTCGAGTCGCCCACCCGGTTCGTGGTGTCGGGCATCGACAAGCAGAAGGTCGGCGAGACGGCCGCCAACATCCGCAAGATCCGTAAGCCCGAGCCGTACAAGGGCAAGGGCGTGCGGTACGCCGACGAGGTCGTACGCCGCAAGGCTGGAAAGGCTGGCAAGTAATGAGCGGACCTCGAGTCGCTGAGAAGCGGCGCACCTCCCGCTCGCGTCGTCACCTGCGGGTGCGCAAGAAGGTGTCGGGAAGCGCAGCGCGTCCGCGCATGGTCGTGACGCGATCGGCCCGTCACATCTACGTGCAGATCGTGGACGACACCGTCGGCCGTACCCTGGTGTCGGCGTCGACCCTCGACGAAGCCATCCGGGGCGCGTCGGGTGACAAGAAGGCGCGGGCTGCGCAGGTCGGCAAGCTCGTCGCCGAGCGTGCCGGCTCCGCCGGGATCGCCAAGGTCGTCTTCGACCGCGGTGGCAACCGCTACCACGGCCGGATTGCTTCGCTCGCCGACGCGGCGCGTGAAGCGGGATTGGAGTTCTAGTGCCTGGACCACAGCGTGGCGGCGGTGCCGCTGGCGGCGGCGAGCGTCGTGAGCGCCGCGACGGTGGCCGTGGCGACCGCGGCGGTGCCGCGCAGAGCCAGTACCTGGAGCGTGTCGTCGCGATCAACCGGGTCGCCAAGGTCGTCAAGGGTGGCCGGCGTTTCAGCTTCACCGCCCTCGTCGTCGTCGGCGACGGCGACGGCCAGGTCGGGGTCGGCTACGGCAAGGCCAAAGAGGTCCCCGCGGCCATCGCCAAGGGTGTCGAGGAGGCCAAGAAGCACTTCTTCGCCGTCCCGCGGATCCAGGGCACGATCCCGCATCCCGTCCAGGGGGAAGACGCTGCCGGAGTCGTGCTGCTCAAGCCGGCATCACCCGGTACCGGTGTCATCGCCGGCGGTCCGGTGCGCGCCGTCCTGGAGTGCGCCGGGATCCACGACGTGCTGTCGAAGTCGCTGGGGTCGTCCAACCCGATCAACATCGTCCACGCCACGGTGGCGGCGCTGAAGGACCTGCACCGCCCGGAGGAGATCGCGGCGCGCCGCGGTCTTCCGCTCGAGGACGTGGCTCCCGCCGCGATGCTGCGCGCACGTGCCGGAGCGGGTGCCTGATGGGCCGGCTGAAGATCACCCAGAAGCGTTCGCCGATCGGCGGTACGCACAGTCAGCGTGAGACCTTGCGAACGCTGGGACTCAAGCGCATGCGTGATGTGGTGGTGCACGAGGACCGTCCCGAGATCCGAGGAATGGTCCGCACCGTCGCTCACCTCGTTGAAGTCGAGGAGGTCGAGACGCGATGACGCTGAAAGTGCATCACCTGCGTCCCGCGCCGGGCGCCCACACCCCCAAGACCCGGGTCGGTCGCGGCGAGGGCTCGAAGGGCAAGACCGCCGGTCGGGGCACCAAGGGCACCAAGGCGCGCCACCAGGTTCCGGCCTCCTTCGAGGGCGGCCAGATGCCGCTGCACATGCGGGTGCCGAAGCTGAAGGGCTTCACCAACCCGTTCCGCACCGAGTACCAGGTGGTCAACCTCTCCAAGCTCGCCGAGCTCTTTCCGGCCGGCGGAGAGGTCGATCCCGACGTACTGGTCGCCCGAGGCGCGGTCCGCAAAGGCGAGCTCGTCAAGGTTCTCGGCAACGGCGAGATCGGGGTGGCTCTGACGGTGCGCGCACACGCGTTTTCGCAGGTCGCACGCGAAAAGATCGTTGCGGCGGGGGGGACCGCGACCGCCCTGTAACGCCTCGCCCGGCGAGCCCGCCGGATACAGTCGCCAGACCCGCCAGTCCGTACCAGGAGGAGCCGTGCTTTCCGCTTTTGGCAGGGCCTTCCGCACCCCGGACCTGCGTAAGAAGCTGTTGTTCACGCTGGCGATCCTTGCCCTGTTCCGGTGGGGATCGACGCTGCCGGCTCCCGGCGTGGACTACGGACACGTCCACGAGTGCCTCGACCTGCAGAAGAACAGCTCGGTCCTGCAGCTGATCAACCTGTTCAGCGGCGGCGCATTGCTTCAGCTCACCGTCTTCGCGCTCGGGATCATGCCCTACATCACGAGCAGCATCATCCTGCAGCTGCTCGTCGTGGTGATCCCGCGTCTGGAGCGGCTCAAGGATCAGGGGCAAAGCGGCCAGGCCAAGATCACCCAGTACACCCGCTACCTCACGGTGGCCCTCGCGATCCTGCAGTCGACCGGCATCGTCGCGCTCGCCCGCAGCGGCCGCCTGCTGCAGTGCACCGACGCCTCCGGACAGCAGATCCCCCTGCTGCACTCCACCTCGGTCTTCCACATCACCGTGCTGGTGATCGCGATGACGGCGGGCACCGCGGTCATCATGTGGTTCGGCGAGCTGATCACCGACCGCGGTATCGGCAACGGCATGTCGCTGCTGATCTTCACGTCGATCGCGGCGCGGTTCCCGAGCCAGGGCAGCGCGATCTACCAGGAGAAGGGCCTCACGACCTTCATCATCGTGCTGCTGATCGGTGTGCTCATCATCGTCGGCATCGTGTTCATGGAGCAGGGCCAGAGACGGATCCCGGTCCAGTACGCGAAGCGCATGATCGGGCGCCGGATGTACGGCGGGACCTCGACCTACATTCCGCTCAAGGTCAACCAGGCCGGCGTCATCCCGGTCAT
>CAZEAM010000259.1:0-4545 GCA_964510285.1 uncultured Frankiaceae bacterium
CGGCCTGGACTTCGTCCCCGGTCGCGTGATCCACCCCGTCGTTGACCAGCTTGAACTGGTCCAGGTCGAGGAACATGACCGCGAGTGCCGAGGAGTGCCGCTTGGCACGGGCGAGGGCGTCGTTGAGCCGATCGGCGAACAACGACCGGTTCGGCAGGCCGGTCAACGCGTCGTGTGTCGCCTGGTGCGACAGCCGGGCCTGCGCCGCGCGCTCGCGCTCGAGCAGTTCGCAGCGCTCGATCGCCAGCCCGACGAACTCGGCCAGACCGCTCAGCGCCCGGAACTCGCCCCGCGCGAAGAAGGGAAGGTAGGGGTCGCTACGCACCACTAGGCGGTGGGAACGACCGACCGGCACCTCCAGCGGCACGGTCCGGGCGCCCGACTCCTCCGAGCGTCGTTGCGAGGGAACGTGCGGTGCGCGGTACTGCGCGACCTGCGCGCCCTGCGCGTCGATCAGCGCGACGTCCCCGGCACCGGTCAGCGCGGCAACGTGCGGGAGGAGTCCGGACGCGACATCGGTGGCGGAGTACGCGCTGACCAGATCGGCGATCGCCACCTGCATGGCGCGGCGGTCACGGTTGCGCCACAGCGACCGGACCGCGCCGGGGAGCACCAAGCCCAGCCCGAACAGCAGCGCCATCACCGCGGTGTTGATGGCGCTCGCGAGCTGCACTGTCGGGTGGTAGCTCCACCCGAACGTGCCGAGAATCACCGGCACGTCGAGCCCGGCCGCGCCGATGGCGAGGATGCGCATCCGGTAACGCGCGACCTGAGGCTGGTGTGCCCCGGCCCGCCACATCCGCAACGCGACGAACCCGAACAGCAGGCCCCACTGCAGGGTGATCAGGGTGCGGTAGGCGAGGAAGCCCGGAGGCGGCTCCTGACCCGGAAACGGGAGGTAGGGAATGATCAACGTGCCGGTGACCGCGGCGAGCGTCAGCCAGTCCGCCAGCCGCTTCGCCCAGCTGCGCACCGGCGCAAAGCTGGCCGCGAACCGGTACAGCGTGTACGGCACGAGCAGGATCGTCGTCAGCAGCGTCTTGACCAGCCAGGCCGGTGGCGCCAGCACTCCGGTCCACTGCATGACGAGCCCGGTCACGCTGATCGCAGCGAGCAGGCTGAACGACCCCGCCGCCCACCCAGCGCCGCGCGCGCGATACCGGCGCCACTGCCAGACGGCTAATGCAAACAGGACGATGAACTCGCCCGCGACGACGTCGGTGAGGGCCTTCTGGAAGCTCGCCATGCCGGCCCCCTTTGGTGAAGGCATGAGTCCTCACCAAAGGCTGGCGACACCACCCAATCCGGGCAATAGCAAAAAAGAGCTATACGAAAAGCCTAAACAGCGAGCAAAACCGACGAACCGTGGCCGAAGAGGCCCTGGTTTGCGGTGATCCCGGCGGTGGCTCCCTCGATCTGGCGCGCACCGGCCTGGCCGCGCAGCTGCCACACCACCTCGCAAACCTGGGCGAGTGCCTGCGCCGGAACCGCCTCACCGAAACAGGCCAGGCCGCCCGACGGGTTGACCGGGATCCGGCCCCCGATCGTCGTGTCGCCGTCGTGCAGCAAGCGCTCGGCCTCCCCCGCCTTGCACAGACCGATGTCCTCGTACCAGTCGAGTTCGAGCGCGCTGGACAGGTCGTAGACCTCGGCCAGCGACAGGTCCTCCGGGCCGATCCCGGACTCCTCGTACGCCGCATGTGCGATCGCGGACTTGAACGGCATCACCGCATCCGGGACCGCCACCCCGGAGTCGGTCGAGAAGTTCGGCATCTCGATCACCGTCTGCGGAAAGGCCGGCGTCACGGTCGAGATCGCGCGCACGCCGACCGGCTTGTCGATGCGGTGCCGGTCCGCCCAGTCGGCGCTGGTGAGGACCACCGCCGCGCCCCCGTCGCTCGTCGCGCAGATCTCCAGGAGCCGCAACGGGTCGGCCACCATCGCGGAGTCGAGGATCTCCTCGACGGTGAAGGCCTTGCGGTAGCGCGCGTTGGGGTTGTCGACCCCATGCCGGCCGTTCTTGGCCCGCACCAACGCGAAGTCCTCCTCGGTCGCGCCGTAGAGCGCCATGCGGCGGCGCGCGTACAACGCGAAGTACGTCGGGTTGGTCGCGCCGAGCAGGCGGAAGCGCAGCCAGTCCGGGTCGTCCGGGCGATCGCCGGCGTTGGGGGCGAGGAAGCCCTTGGGCGTCGTGTCGGCCCCGACCACCAGCGCCACCTCACACCGACCGGCGAGGATCTCAGCCCGCGCGACCTCGAGGGCGGTGGCGCCCGACGCGCAGGCGGCGTACGACGAGGTGACCCGGGCGCCCGTCCAGCCGAGCGCTTGCGCGAACGTCGCGCCGCTGACGTAGCCGGGGTAGCCGTTGCGCATCGTGTCCGCACCCGACACGAGCTGCACGTCCCGCCACCCGATGCCGGCGTCGGCCAGCGCCGACCGGGCAGCGGCGACGCCGTACTCGACGAAGTTGCGACCCCACTTGCCCCACGGATGCATACCGACCCCGGCAACCACGACATCCGACATCAGGCCCTCACCTCCGTGGAGTGGACCGGCTTCCAGCGGTACACCAGGTAGTCCTTGTCGTCGTCGGAGTACAGCGGCTCGACCACGAGCTCCACCTTCCCCCCGACCGCGAGGTCGGCCACGCCGAAGCCGTCGGCGATCTGGCCGAGGACGACCATCTGCTCCGCCTCGAGCTCGACGGCCGCGAGCGCGAACGGCACGTAGGGGTCGGTACGGGCGATGTACGGCGGGGGCGGCTGGTACTGCGCATCGGTGTACGACCAGATCGTGCCGATGCGGGAGAGCTCGGCGTCCTCGAACGCCTCGCCGCTGCAGTCGGGATTGCGGCAGAAGTTCGACGCCTTCGGGAAGAAGACCGTGCCGCACGTCGTACAGCGGTTGCCGATCAGTGCCGGGTTGTCGTCGATGGTGAACCAGCCCTCGACCGCTGGCACCCGCTCCCGCGCGGCGGTTTCTGACACCCCGTCAGGTTAACAGCGGAAGGCCACTACGATCCGACCATGGCTCCGATCGTCCCGGCCGGCAAGGTCGTCTACGGCATGCAGCTGCCGGTCCAGGCGCAGAGCAAGTACTTCGTCGAGCCGTGGGAGATCGACGCCGGCCCGGCCGAGATGCTCGCGGTCGCCAAAGCCGCCGACGACGCCGGCTTCTTCTACGTGGGCGTGTGCGACCACGTGGCCATCCCCGACGATCTGTCACCGCGGATGAGCGCGGTCTGGTACGACACGATCGCAACCCTGGCCTGGCTTGCCGGGCAGACCTCGCGGACCCGCCTGCTGTCGACGGTGTTCAACCTCGCCTACCGCCACCCGTTGGTCAGCGCCAAGTCCTTCGCCACGCTCGACCTGCTTTCCGGAGGGCGGGTGATCGTGGGTCTCGGCGTCGGGCACGTCGAGAAGGAGTTCGCCGCGCTCGGCCTGGACGTGACCCAGCGCGCGAGGCTGACCGACGAGGCCTATCCGGTGTTCGAGCAGGCGCTCGCGAGCGGCAAGGTCGGGCAGATGGAGATCGAACCCCGCGCCGTGCAACAGCCGCGCCCGCCGGTCTGGTTCGGCGGGTCGGTCGCGGCCGCCGTACGGCGGGCGGCGCGGGCCGACGGCTGGATCCCGCAAGGAACGCCGCAGGACCAGATGCCCGAGATGATCGAGCTGTTCCGCCGGGAGCGCGGTGACGACACCGGCGACATCGGCGCGATCAGCGAATGGATCTACGTCGGCGAGCCGTCGTGGGACCTCGGCCGGCCGGCCGTGACCGGCTCGCCTGAGCAGATCGCCGAGGCGATGCGCGCCTGGACCTCGCTCGGCGTCAACCATCTCCAGGTGCGCTTCCCGAGCCGTTCCGTGACCGAGCTGGTCGACCAGGTCACGGCTTTCGGTACGACGGTCGGGCCGCTGCTCTGAACGATCCGGACGCGGGCGAGGGCGCTGGCAGCCGGTCGGCCGCCGGCCGGCGCAGCGGCGACGCTTCGAACGCCGCCAACGACCTCGACCGCGACACCCTCGCGAGGCGGCTGGCCGACTTCGACCGGCGCGCGCACGAGCTCGAGGGCCGGCGCGCCGCCGCCGTCGCGGTCACGGTCGTCGAGGACCGGCCAGGTCCCGGCATCCTGGTCACGAGGCGGGCCGCCAAGCTGCGCGCGCATCCCGGTCAGTGGGCGCTGCCCGGCGGACGCTTCGACGAGGGCGAGGACGCCGCGCAGGCGGCGCTTCGCGAGCTTCGCGAGGAACTCGGCCTCGCGCTCGGCCCCCACGTCGTACTTGGCCTGCTCGACGACTACTCGACCCGGTCGGGCTACCGGATCACGCCGGTCGTCGTGTGGGCCGGTCCGGTCGCGGACGCGCTGCAGCCCAACCCCGACGAGGTGGCCAGCGTGCACGTCGCGCATGCCGGCGACTACGACGTCGACCCGATGTTCGCCTCGATCCCGGAGTCACCGGACCCGATCATCCGGCTGCCCATGCTGGGCGCCTGGATCCACGCGCCGACGGCGGCGGTCGTCTACCAGTTTCGCGAGCTTGC
>CAZEAM010000260.1:0-3600 GCA_964510285.1 uncultured Frankiaceae bacterium
CTCCGCGGCGACCACGGCGAACCCGCGGCCGTTCTCCCCGGCCCGGGCGGCTTCGATCGCGGCGTTGAGCGCGAGCAGGTTGGTCTGGTCGGCCAGGTCGTTGATCACGTCGAGGATCCGGCCGATCTCCTGACCCTTCTCTCCCAGCGAGAGCGCCCGGCTGCCGATCTGCTCGACCCGCGCGGCGATCGCATCCATCGCCTCGACCGACGCGGTGACCGCTTCCTGGCCCTCCTCGGCGTGCCGCAACGTCTCCGCGGCGTAACGCGCCACCGACTCCGAGGTCTCCGCGATCTGCGCCGCGGTCGCCGCCAGCTCCTCGACCGTCGACGTGGTCTCCGACACCGCACTCGACTGCTGTGTCGCCGACGCCGCGTGCTGCTCCGCGGTCGCCAGCAGCTGGTGCGCCGACGCGAGGATCTGGTCCCCGCCACCGCGGATCGACGTGACCAGCGTGCGCAGGGACCCGAGGGTGTGGTCGAGCGAGCCGCCGAGCGCGCGCAGCGTGTCGTCGTCGAACGAGTCCACCGGGACGCCGCTGTTCAGCTCACCCTTTGCCGCATGCGCCATGACCAGCGAAAGCTGCTCGACCCCGCTGCCCAGCCGCTCCTTGTCGGCGACCGCCCGTTCCTGCGCTCGGCGGATCGCGTCGGTGATCATCCCGACGTAGTACGCCGTCACCGGCAGCAGAGTGCAGACGAACAGCAGCGAGCCGCGGTTGTTGTCGGTCGCCGTACCGGCGATGAAGGAGGCCAGGACGACGCCGCCCGAGGACAGGAAGCCGAAGATCACGGTGACGTAGACCCGCACGCTGATGGCAGCCGGGATCTGGGCAACGATGAAGAACAGCCAGAACGGCCGCTCGATGCCGTCCGTGATCGCGCACAGCCAGGTGAGCCCGGCGGTGCTCAGCGCGAGCTGGGCCACCGAGCCCGAGGGGCTCAGGGCGAGCCGGCCGCCACCATCGCCTCGGCCGGCGAGGATCAGCGGGACGCTGTAGCCGACGGCGATCGCCGCACAGATCGCCATCAGGGTCACGTACACCCAGTGGCGAAGCGGGTGGTTCGAGCCGTACTGGTCGAAGCTCAGGGTCGCCGCAAGCGCGACGGTGGTGATCCAGGAGACGTATGTGCCGACCTGGTCGAACCGTCTGTGGAACTCGCTGTCGTCCATTGCTCGTCGCCTCCACCGTCAGTCCACCAAGTTTCCGGACGCTGCGCTACGACCCTCGGAGTGGGGTCACCGGACCGGTTACCGCCGTTGACGCTCGGCGTGGAAACAGTCATCCTTGACTGTTAGCGGAGCCGAGCGGGTGGCCGGCCACCGCCGTACCTCACCGTTGCAACAGATTCCCGCAGAGCGAGACATAAGGAGAGCAATGCCTGCCAAGACCTACGTCGTCGGCGTCGGCATGACGAAGTTCGAGAAGCCGGGCAGCCGGGAGTGGGACTACCCCGACATGGCTCGCGAGTCGGGCAGCAAGGCGCTCGACGACGCCGGCGTCAGCTACGACAAGATCGAGCAGGCGTACGTCGGCTACGTCTACGGCGAGTCGACCTGCGGCCAGCGCGCGGTGTACGAGCTCGGCCTGACCGGCATCCCGGTCATCAACGTCAACAACAACTGCTCGACCGGATCCACCGCTCTGTTCCTCGCTGCACAGGCGGTCCGAAGCGGGGTCGCGCAATGCGCCCTCGCGCTGGGCTTCGAGAAGATGCAGCGCGGCTCGCTGCAGGCGACGTTCGAGGACCGCGAGAACCCGATGCAGAAGCACGTCCTCGCGTTGAACGAGAAATACGACCTCGCGATGCCGCTCGCTCCGTGGATGTTCGGGGCCGCCGGCGTCGAGCACATGGAGAAGTACGGCACCACCCCCGACCACTTCGCCAAGATCGGCGAGAAGAACCATCGGCACTCGGTGAACAACCCGTACGCGCAGTTCCAGGACGTGTACACGCTCGAGGAGATCAAGGAGTCGAAGGTCATCTACGACAAGCTGCCGCTGACCAAGCTGCAGTGCTCGCCGACCTCGGACGGCTCGGGTGCCGCCGTCGTCGCGAGCGAGCGCTTCGTGGAGGAGCACGGCCTCGGCGACCAGGCGATCGAGATCGTCGGCCAGGCCATGACCACCGACATGCGCAGCACGTTCGAGAACAACTCGGCCGCGACGCTCGTCGGCTACGACATGAGCAAGGAGGCCGCGCGCAAGGTCTACGAGCAGGCCGGGATCGGCCCGGACGACGTGCAGGTCATCGAGCTGCACGACTGCTTCTCGGCCAACGAGCTGCTGACCTACGAGGCGCTCGGTCTGTGCGCCGAGGGCGAGGGCGGCAAGCTCGTCGACAACGGCGACACGACGTACGGCGGCCGGTGGGTGGTCAACCCGTCCGGCGGCCTGATCTCGAAGGGACACCCGCTGGGTGCCACCGGGCTGGCCCAGTGCGCCGAGCTCACCTGGCAGCTTCGTGGCCAGGCCGACGCACGCCAGGTGCCCGGCGCCAAGGTCGCGCTGCAACACAACATCGGGCTCGGTGGCGCCGCGGTCGTCACGGCGTACCGGCCGGCCAACAGATGAGCGAGACCACGTTCAAGCCCGAAGGGGTCGGTGTCTGGAGCGACCCGAAGCGCTTCGACGTCACCGCGGAGCGGGTCGCGGCATACGCGGCCGCGACCAACGACCCGATCGCCGCGCACCTGTCCGGCGAGATCGCCCCGCCGGTGTTCGCCGTCGTACCCGTTTTCGACATCCTGCTCAGCCAGCTCTTCGCGGTGGCGCCGGAGTCGATCGCGCCGTTCGTGCTGCACGGTGAGCAGGACTTCACCTTCCACCGCCCGATCAGGGCGGGCGACGCGCTCACCTCTCGCGGCAAGGTGATCGGCTACTCGGCCAAGCCGAGCGGCACGGTCGGCTGCGTGTACATCGAGACCCACGACGCCGCAGGCGAGCTGGTCAACGAGCAGTACGTATCGACCTTCATCCGCGGGATCGATGCGGGCGAGTCGGTCGGCGAGCTCGCGCCGACGCATGCCTTCGACGAGGCGGCGCGGGCGCAGGCGCCGGACGCCAAGCTGGTGCAGCACGTCGACGAGGACCAGACGTTCCGCTACTCGCCGGCGTCCGGCGACCCGATGCCGATCCACCTCGACGCGGAGTTCGCGAAGTCGGTCGGGCTGCCCGGGATCATCGCGCACGGCCTGTGCACGATGGCGTTCACCTCGTGGGCGGCACTTACCGAGCTCGGCGACGGGCAGACTGACCGCCTGCGCCGCCTCGCGGTGCGCTTCTCCAAGCCGGTCATCCCGGGTCAGGACATCGAGTCGACCTTCTACGCCACCGGCTCGTCGCAGGGCGCGACCAGCTACGCCTACGAGACCCGGGTCGGCGACGACGTCGTGATCAAGGACGGCCTCGCGGTCCTGGCCGACTGACCACCCGCACCGCCCTGGCCGACTGACCGAAGGAACCTCATGTACGAGTGGTCTGACACCGAGCTCGCGATCCGCGACGCGATCCGCGACTTCGTCAACGCGGAGATCCGGCCGCACGTCGACGCCCTCGAGTCCGGCGAGATGCTGCCCTACCCGCTGATCCGCAAGCTG
>CAZEAM010000261.1:0-2013 GCA_964510285.1 uncultured Frankiaceae bacterium
TCGCGGGTCGCGGCCGGTCCGGCGCGCCGGCACCCGCCGCTCGGTGACCAGGTGCAGGGCAGGCGTCGGGGCCGCGGTCGCGGGCCGCTCCACCAGTACGACGTGCATGTTCCCTCCCGTCTCGAACTGGGGGCGGAACATAGGGACGCCGCGCGCACGGGCGCCAGAGCAGATCGCTGTTTCCCCACGGCCACGACCGGCATTGGCAGGGAGCGGACAAGGGGCGTTGCTGCCTTCAGCCCATGCGGCGTCAACCCACTCGGAGCACCGTGCACTGCCATCGCTGCGCGACCAGCTCCAGTCGCAGCGCGATCGCGCGGCGGCGCGGACCGGTGTCCACGACGGCGCACACCTCGGCCACTCCGGTCGCGGGCTCGCACAACCGCACCGAGCTCACCCGTGGCCGGGGCAGCGCGCGTTGCGGCGTGCGGGGGGCGAGGCGTCCGGCGTTGCGCTCGAGCTGCGCCAGCACGTCGAGCGTGGTGACCTGCGCCAGCTGTTGTGGTGGCCGGATCCCCATCAGGATCTCGGCGATGCCTTGGGCGAACGGCGCGACGAACCGTCGTGGGCTCGGTGCGGGGGAGGTCGTGACCGCGGCCGGCTCCTGGGCCCGCGCGGGCGGGACGAGGCGCAGCGGCAACGCCGTGCTGACCGACGGCGGGAACGACAGCGCCAGGCTCCCGTCGACAAGGTGCGCCGGCGGATCCGCCTGCTCGTCGTCGTACGGGCCTTCGTGACGTGGCGGACGGCGCAGGACGAGCACTTTCGCCAACGGTTCGGACTGCGGATTGTCGGTGCCCATCGTTGCCTCCCGATCGTGCGAACGGTGCGGGAGAGTGCGGCCGGTGCGGGCTCACCGTCAAGGCGGATTGCCGGCCTGTGGGCAACCGGATCGGTGGCACACTCCGGCGGTTCGCGAAGCCGGGCCCGGTTCGGTCGAAGGAGACATCGTGCGTTGGGACGGGTTGTTCGCCGATCTCGAGGTGCAGCTCGAGGCCGTGGCGGACGAGAGGCTGGAAGCCGAGATCGTCGAGCGGACCCGGCGCGAGCTCGCCGCGACCTCCTTCGACGGTCGGCTGCGGGCTGCTGCCCGCCGGACGGTGGAGCTGTCGGTGGCGCAGGTCGGCGTGGTCCACGGCGAGCTGCGGCAAGTCGGGCCGGGTTGGTTGCTGCTCGACGTGCGTGGCGGCGTGCCGGCCGTCGTCGCGACCCGGCACGTGACCAGCGCGCGGGACCTGCCGGTGGCGGCCCGCGAGGCCGATCGCGCGGACCTGTCGTCGGAGTCGGGTCTGGCCCACGTGCTGCGGGTGCTGGCCCGTGATCGCACGGTGACCGGCGTCGTGTTGTCGGACGGGACCACGTTCACCGGAACCGTCGACCGGGTCGGCACCGACTACCTGGATCTGGCCGAGCACGCGCTCGACGAGCCGCGCCGGTCCGCGGCCGTCCGCGGGGTGCGGACCCTCGCGTTGAGTGCGGTCGCGGTGCTGCGGCCGCGGCTCGGCTAGCGGCCTGTGGACGAGTGCAACGGTTGCGGCTCGCGGTCGGGCAGGATCGCGCGCCATGAGCGAGAGCCCATCGCAGGCCCGCCGGCTGCGGTCCCCGAGATGGTTCGACGTGAGGTTCGTCGTCGGCGTCGTACTCGTCGTCGTGCCGATCGTGATCGGCGCGCACGTCCTGGCGGCCGCCGACCGGTACGTCTCGGTATATGTCGCTCGACGCGCTCTGGTGCCGGGTGAGCGGCTCATCGCGGCCGACCTCGCCGTCGGTCGGGTGAGGTTCGACGGGCAGGGCGCGCGATACATCGCGGCGGGTCAGCCGCCGGTCGGCTATCTCGTGACGCGCTACGTCGCGGCCGGCGAGCTGGTGCCGAACGCGGCGTTGACCGGTGCGCCGACGATCCTCGCCGGGCAGCGGTACGTGACGATCCCGGTCGGCCGCGGGCACGCGCCGATGGACCTGACCCGCGGCGACGTGGTCGACGTCTACGTCACGACCAAGAACCCGGCCGGC
>CAZEAM010000262.1:0-4317 GCA_964510285.1 uncultured Frankiaceae bacterium
TCCTGTACTGGACCGGCGCCAACTGGTGGGGCATCGGCCCAGGAGCGCACAGCCACGTCGGCGGTGTCCGGTGGTGGAACGTCAAGCACCCGCGTGACTACGCCGCGCGGCTTGCCGCGTCGCGCTCGCCCGCGGCCGCCCGCGAGATCCTCACCGCCGAGGACAAGCGGGTCGAGCGCATCCTGCTGGGCGTTCGCCTGCGGGAGGGCCTGCCGACGTCGGAGCTCGACGACGCCGCGCGGGAGGCGGCGTCGCGGGCCGCCGACGACGGGCTGGTGGATGCGGCGGCGCTGGCTCGCGGCCGGGTCGTGCTGTCGGTGCGTGGCCGTCTGCTCGCCGACTCGGTCGTCCGTGACATGGTCGGCTCGTGAGGAAGATCGCCGCGGCGGCCGGTGTGGCAGGGGCGCTTGCGCTGGCGAGCCTGCCGGTCACCGGCGTCGCGAACGCCCAGTCGCCGCATCACGGTCCGACCTACCGCGCGACCGGCAAGCGACCGCTGACCTTCCTGTCGGTCGGTCGCACCGGCAGCAACGGCCTGCGGCAGATCGTCGACGCGCACGGGCGCGCTGTGCTGCTCCGCGGCGTCAACATCGACGGGATCGTCGACTACTGGAAGCCCTCGCTGCGCACGCCGTACCCGATCTCGCCGGCGGCGTACCGCCACCACAAGTGCCCGCGCGACGACCGGCACGTCGAGGGCGTCCCGATCTGCTGGTTCGACCTCCCGCAGATGCGCCGTCTCGGCTACGACAACATCCGGCTGAATGTGTCGTGGTCGTTGCTCGAGCCGCGGCCGGGTCACATCGACCGTCGTTACGTCGCGCGGATCGCGCAGGTCGTCCGGTGGGCCAAGCGGCAGGGCATCTGGACGACGATCGACATGCACGGCGACGCGTGGAGCAAGTACGTCTACACCAAGTCGAAAGGCGATTGCCCCGCGCCGTTCGGCCCGACCGTCGGCTACGACGGCGCCCCGCGGTGGGCGACCCGGTCGCGGCTTCCGGCGTGCACGCTCGACAACATCCGCGAGCTCGACCTGGCCGTCATCGGCAACGCGCAGGCGTTCTGGTCGGATCTGCCGGCCCCTGACGGTGTGGGGCTGCAGGAGCACTACGCGCACGTGCTGGCGGTGCTCGCCAAGCGGTTCGCGCACGAGCCCGCGGTTGCCGGCTACGACCTCATGAACGAACCGCAGCCCGGGGTGTTGCCGGTGGTCGACAACACCGCGGAGATGCTGCCGTTCTATGCGAAGGTCGCTCGCACCATCCGCTCGGCGGTGCCGGGCTTCCGGCAGCTGCTGTTCTTCGAGCCCGGCGTCGAGCGCAACACGACCGCGCAACGCTCCGTCTTCACGCCGTGGTCGGCGTACTCGGACTACCCCAACGCGGTCTACGCCCCGCACGTCTACACCGATGTCTTCACGCTCGGCGCGGTCGCCGGTACCCCCGAGATCGCGACGTTCGCCTCGGACTACGGCGCCGTGGTCGCCGACGCGAAGGCGCTCGGCCTCCCACTCTGGGTCGGGGAGTACGGCGGGCCGCCGGCCGGCGACGCGCACGTGCTCGCCCAGCACTTCGCGCAGCAGGAGCGGTTGCGGATCGGCGGGACGTTGTGGCTGTGGAAGGAGAACGCCAACGACACCGCGCCGGACACCTTCTGGGGAATCTACGGGCCGCCGTTCTGGGGCAAGCACCAGCGCGGCGTCCCGCAGCCCAAGCGGATCGTGCGCACCTCGCGCGTGTACCCGGTGCTCACCGCCGGGACGTTGCTACGCGCCGTCAGCGACCCGTTCCGCGGGATCGCGCGGATCGTTGCGACGTCGGCCCGTGTCGCGGCCGGCGACCGATCCGGCGCCGCCCTGGTCGAGGTGCCCGCCGTGTTTCACGGGCGGATCACGGTGCGCGGCGCGCACGCCGACTTGGTGAAGCGCGGCTCTGGTCGCGAGGTCTGGCTGTATCCGGACGGCGGCCGCTACTCCCTCAGCGTCTCTTCGCCGACCTGAGCGCGCGGCGGACTTCCGCGGCGGCGCGCTCGCCGGAGCGGACCGCTCCCTCCATGTAGCCCGACCACACCGTGGCGGTCTCGGTCCCCGCCCAGTGGATCCGGCCGACCGGTTCGCGCAGTGCCCGGCCGAAGTCCGACCAGCCACCGGGACCGAAGTAGCCGGCATAGCAGCCGCGGGTCCATTCCTCGTCCGCCCACGACTTCTCGACGTACTTCACGACCTTGCGCGCCCGCGGCCCGAAGTAGCGCGCGAAGCTGTCGACGACGCCCTGCCGGCGGTGCTCGCGTGAGCTCGAAAGCGCGCGCCGGCCGTCCGAGCCCTCGATGAAGCCCATGAGTACGCCGGGGCCGCGATGCGCGCTCGCCTCGGGCGGGGAGTTGTCGAAGGTGATCTTCACCGGGCCGGTGTCCGAGGTGGCCTGGCCGGCGAGGCCGTCCGCGCGCCAGAACGGCTCGTCGTACACGCACTGCACCTTGATCACGGTCCCCATCGGCATCCGTTGGGTGAGCTGGTCGCGCAGGCCCGGCATCGCGGGGCGATAGTCGATGCGCCCGGCGAGGGTGGGCGGGATGGCGACGATCACCCGCTGGGCCTTCACCTCGAACCCGTCCCCGCGGACGGTGACGCCGTGTGCGTCCTGGTCGATGCGGCGCACCGGCGAGGCCAGCCGGACCCGGTCGCCGAGGGCCTTCGCGGCGCGGATCGCGATGAGCTGCGAGCCGCCGTGCAGCCGGTACATCTGGGCGCCCTCGTGGGTGTTGACCAGGGAACCGAAGCTGCCGGCGGCGTGCGTGTAGAACAGTGCGTGCAGCATCGAGACGTCGCGCGGCTCGGCCGAGAACACCGACTCGATCGCCAGCTCGACCAGCTGTCGACCGTCCTTGGTGACCAGGCCCGCGAACGGCTGTCCGACGAAGCGGTCGCCGTGGTCCATCCACGACTGCACCGTCATGGCGTCCCACTCGGCGGCGTGGTCCGCGCGCCACGGTGCGTCCAGGGGCACCGTCACGCACCGCTTGTCGATCGCGAGGATCGCCTCCGCCGCTTCCACCGCACCGGTCGGCGTGTTGAGCGGGATCCGTCCCGAGTACGTCGCGCGGCTGCCGTCGCGGTAGTCGACGTACTTGCCCCCGTTGTACGTCGGGTACGGCGCGACCCCGGTCGAGCGGGCGAGCCGCCACATGTGGCTCTGGCCGGTGACCGCGTCGTCGGTCGGGAAGTTGGCCGGGTCCGACAGCCCGCGGTCGGACAGCGACTTGCGCGGACCGAGCCACTGGCCGCCGACCTCGACGATGTGGCGGGAGTCGATCGGGTGGTTGAGGGTGCGCCCGCCGACCCGGTCCCGTGCCTCGAGCAGCACGACGTCGATGCCGGCGGCGCGCAGGTCGCGGGCCGCGGTGATCCCGGCGAACCCGGCGCCGACCACCACGACATCGGCGCGCGAGCGCCCGCGCGCCGGAGCGGCAGCCACGGCCTCGTCCGACGACCACGGCAGCAGCGTCGCCGCGGCGCCGAGCGCGCTGCCCGCGAGCAGGTCCCGGCGGGTCAGGCTGGTCATCGGCGGTCCCTTCCGTGGGTGAGGTCGGCGTACACCGCCGTCTCGAGGTAGCGGTTCTCCTGCGGGGCGGCCGAACCGGCGGCGAGTCTGGCACCCGCCGCACGCAACGCGGCGCGCGAGCCGTCCGGCCGGACCCACGGCGCCAGCGCGACGAACTGCGGCTTGCCGCCGGCATACACGCGGGCGGCGGCGGGGTCGCCGTCGGCGCGGTCCAGGGCGCGGTTCCCGACGTAGTGCCGGGGCCGACCGTGGTGGCCACGCGCCAGGATCGCGGACTGGCCGTCGAAGTCGAGGTCGAGCAGGTTGCCGACCAGCATCGGGTTGACGGCGTACCGGAAGCGCACGGTCGGGTCGGCGACCGCCCGCCAGGCCGAACCCATCCACTCCAACGGCTGCCAGTAGCCGCCGCCCCCGTCGGCGGCCCAGCGGCCCGGGTTGGCCTCGGCCTGGATGACCGTGTCCACCCCCAGCTTGTTCATGCAGGCCATGTAGGTGAGCGCGAGGTCATCGCACGGATGGAAGTGCCGCGGCCGGTGACCGAACGGGTACCCGTAGGCGAAGGCGGGCAGACTCGTCGCGAAGCCGAGCCGGTGCCCGGCGACGACGTACCCGGCCGCGTTGCGGCGTGCGGCAGCGCCGGTCGACGGACCTTCGTCGAGCCCGAGGATGGTCGACTCGAGGCTGGTCAGCGGCACCTTCCGGTTGCGGAACAGCAGGTTGCGTGCCCCGTCCGGAGCGTGCGGGTGGACGTCGC
>CAZEAM010000263.1:0-15868 GCA_964510285.1 uncultured Frankiaceae bacterium
CAGCGGCGCCGCGGAGTCAGGAACCGGTACGACGGTCGCGTTCCGCCTCGTTTGGGACATTGATCCCGTAGTCCTCGATGCGCCGGGCGTCGTCCAGACCCGAGATCGCGACCAGCGCCGATGCCTCCTCGGCCGAGGCGACCAGCTCCGCCTTGGCGAGTGGTCGAATCGTGTCTTCGATCCCGGCGAGCTCCTTCAGCGGCTCGTCGGTCACGTTCATGTCGTTGAGCTTGCGCGCCGTCGACATCACCTGGGACTCGAGTGAGCCGACCGTGCGGTTGTAGTGGTCGACAGCGCTGGTCAGCGACCTGCCGAGCCGGTCGACGTGGCCGCCCATCGTGCCGAGCCGCTTGTACAGCTCGCGGCCGAGGTCGAAGACCTCGCGAGCGTTGTCGGCGAGCGCTTGCTGCTGCCAGGCGTAGGCGACCGTGCGCAGCACCGAGATCAACGTCGTCGGCGTTGTGATGTGGACGCGCTTGCGGAAGGCGTCCTCGAGCAGGGTCGCATCGCGATCGAGGGCGGCCGCGAGGAACGCGTCGCCCGGAACGAAGAGCACGACGAACTCGGGCGCCGGAGAAAGGTGCTCCCAGTACGCCTTGCCGGCGAGTGAGTCGACGTGCTGGCGCAGGTGCTTGGCGTGCGCCGCGAGACGGTCCTCGCGAAGTGTGTCGTCAGTGGCCTCGTGGGCTTCGAGGAAGGCGGCAAGGGTCACCTTCGCGTCGACGACGATGTTCTTGTCGCCGACGAGCTTGATGACGAGATCGGGTCGCAGCACACCTTCGGACGTCGAGATCGAGCCCTGCTCGACGAAGTCGCAGCGGTCCAGCATGCCGGCGTGCTCGAGGCAGCGACGCAGCGTGAGCTCGCCCCACTGCCCACGCGCCTGCGGCTTGCGCAGCGCATTGACGAGGGCGCTTGTCTCGGCGCGCAGCTGGTCGCCGGTCAACCGCACGGACTTGATCTGGTCGGTGAGCACCGCTTGTGCGCTCGCGCGGTTGCGCTCGATCTCGCGAAGCTGGCTCTCGACCTTGCTCAGCGTCTCGGTCAACGGCTGCCCCGCCTGTCGGAACTGTGCGTCGGCGACTTCCAGGAGCTGCTGCCGGTTCGTGTCCAGCGCTTCGCTGGTGATCCGCGCGAAGGTGTCCTTGATCTGGCTCTCGGCCTCCGCGAGGGCCTGCAGCCGGGCGCCGGTCGCCGCAAGCTGCTGCTCGGCCTGGCCCGCCCGCTTCAACGCGGCGTCGCGCTCGGCCCGCAGCTCGGCGCGCTCGGCCAGCGCGTGGTCGCGCTCGGTGCCGGATGCGATCAGGTCCGCGCGCAGCTGCTCACGGTCGGACATTGCCGCGTCACGCTCGGCTCGAGCAGCCTCGATGAGCTTGGCTCCCCGAGTGCGCGCCACCTGGGCGCCGATCCCGAAGCCGAGGAAGACCGCCGCGACCGCGACGATGGCCACTGCAAGCGTCATGACCGAATCGTCGCGTGGCGGAACGACAATTTCCCCGACCGACGCACCTTTGCGGCCACCACAACCGCGTGATCATGGCGTTTTCGGCAGACACGCCCGCGTGTCCTGACCATTTCGCCATGATCACCGGGATTTCGGGGGAGCGGCGTACCCGACAATGGAGATGTGGGTCTTTCCATCGGGATCGTCGGGCTGCCGAACGTCGGGAAGTCGACGCTGTTCAACGCGCTGACCAACAACGACGTGCTGGCGGCGAACTACCCGTTCGCGACGATCGATCCCAACGTGGGCGTCGTCAACGTCCCGGACGAGCGCCTGGAGGTGCTCGGAAAGCTGTTCGGCAGCGCGAAGATCGTGCCGGCGACGGTGACGTTCGTCGACATCGCCGGGATCGTGCGAGGCGCGAGCGAGGGCCAGGGGCTGGGCAACAAGTTCCTCTCGCACATCCGGGAGGCGGACGCGATCTGCCAGGTCGTCCGGGCGTTCGCCGATCCCGACGTCACCCACGTCGACGGCCGGATCGAGCCGGCGGACGACATCGCGACGATCAACACCGAGCTGGTCCTCGCCGACCTGCAGACGGTCGACGCCCGCTTGGAACGCCTCGAACGCGAGGCGCGGATGAAGCCGGACAAGCGGGCCGAGCTCGCCGCCGTACAGGCTGCGCGCGCCGTGCTCGACGAGGGCCGTCCGATCTCCAGCGACCCATCGCTGGACCGAGACGCGTTGCGCGACTCGTTCCTGCTCACCGACAAGCCGTTCATCTACGTGTTCAACGTCGACGACACCGACCTGGGCGACCGCGGTCTTCGCGACAAGCTGGCCGCCCTCGTGGCGCCTGCACCCGCACTGTTCGTCAGCGCGAAGCTCGAGTCGGAGCTGATCGGGCTCGATGCCGCGGACGCCGCTGAGCTGCTGGCCGAGTACGGGCAGGCCGAGTCTGGTCTCGCGACGCTCGCCCGCGTCGGGTTCGAGACGCTCGGCTTGCAGACCTACCTCACCGCCGGGCCGAAGGAGTCGCGGGCCTGGACGATCAAGAAGGGTGCAACGGCTCCCGAGGCCGCCGGGGTGATTCACACCGACTTCCAGAACGGCTTCATCAAGGCCGAGATCGTGTCGTACGACGACCTCGTCGAAGCCGGGTCGATCGCGGCCGCCCGCTCGGCCGGGAAGGCCCGCATCGAAGGCAAGGACTACGTCATGCAAGACGGAGACGTGGTCGAGTTCCGCTTCAACGTCTAGCCTGCCCCCGCCCCGCGAACTTGCACTTTCCGACCGAAATTCGCGGAGAAACGGTGCGAAAGTGCAAGTTCGGCGAATCGGGGGGGTTCGGAAGAGGGCCGGGTTGGTGTCGGGATACGTTTCGCTCGACGCCTGATCGACGTTCGCTCACGTCTGGTTCGGCGTCTGATCGGCGTCCGATCGGCGGCTTCGGTACGAGGAAGGTGCACGCGAATGGGGATCTGTGACGGCCGGATCGTGGCGGTCACTGGCGCGGGTAACGGCATCGGGCGCGAGCACGCGCTGCTGTTCGCCCGTGAGGGTGCGAAGGTCGTGGTCAATGACGTCGGCGGTGCGCGTGACGGCACCGGCAGCGACGCCGGAGCGGCGCAGGCCGTTGTCAACGAGATCACCGCGGCCGGAGGCGTCGCCGTCGCCAACACCAGCAACATCGCCACGCACACCGGGGCGAAGGAGCTCGTCGACCAGGCGATCGGCGAGTACGGCGACATCCACGCCGTCGTCAACAACGCCGGCATCTTGCGCGACCGGATGCTGGTCAACATGACCGAGGCCGAGTGGGACGCGGTCATCGCCGTGCACCTGAAAGGCACGTACGGCGTCATGCACCACGCGGCTGCCTACTGGCGAGACCAGTCCAAGGCGGGCAAGGAGGTCGACGCCCGGATCATCAACACGTCCTCGGCGTCCGGCGTGTTCGGCAACCTCGGCCAGACCAACTACGGTGCGGCGAAGGCCGGCATCGCGGCGATGACGATCATCGCGGCGGGCGAGCTCGGTCGCTACGGCGTGACGGTCAACGCGATCTCGCCGACCGCCCTCACCCGCATGACTGAGGACCTCGCCGGCTTCCAGAAGGAGGACGCGGCGAAGGCGCTGCCGCCCGCCGCCGTCTCGCCGCTCGTCGTATGGCTTGCCAGCAAGGCGTCGGCCGGGATCACCGGCCGGGTCTTCGGCGTACGCGGCGGTCGGATCACCGTCTTCGAAGGATGGGTCAACGGGCCGTACGCCGAGACCGACGGGATCTGGGACCCGGCCGCGCTCACCGAGGTCGTCCCCGACCTGGTGGCGCAGGCCGCGCCCAACGCGGCGATGGATGGAAACCGCCACGCCTGACGGCGAGCTGTCAGGCCGTCAGCGCGCAATAACGGGTTGAGGGCCTGACAAGTAGACGGCACGGTGGGCAGGTGGCGGACGAATCACGCGTTGTCAGCGCGAGCGGCGTGGTCAACGCGCCGGTCGCGGACGTCTTCGAGGAGATCGCGGATCCGTCGCGCCAGCCGGCGTGGGACGGCAACGAGAACCTGAACCGCGCACCCGAGGGCCAGCGCGTCCACCAGGTGGACGACGTGTTCGTGATGTTCCTCAAGCGGGGCGGCAAGCGGGAGAACCGCGTCGTGGAGTTCGAGGAAGGGCGCCTGATCGCCTGGCTCCCGAACGTCCCGGGCAAGCCGTCGCCCGGCCACCTGTGGCGATGGACGCTGCGCCCGATTGCCGCGGATCGCACCGAGGTCGTGCACACCTACGACTGGACCAACCTTCGCGACCGAACTCGACTGCAACGAGCGCGCGCCACAACGCCCGATCGGCTGCAGGCGTCGATCGACCGCCTCGCCGCGCTGTTCGAGTCCTGACCTCCAACCTGTCAGGCCGAGCACCAGCTATGACGGGCGCACGCCCTGACAAGTGCGTAGGGCAGGGGTAGCGCAATCCGTCAACCCCTGGATATCGTGGGTGCATGAGCCGGTCCGGTGAACTGCTGCGCGACGTACGTCGCCGGGCCGGCCTGTCGCAGCACGAGCTGGCCCGCCGCAGCGGCGTCGCGTCGACGCTGATCAGCGCCTACGAGAACGGGCGCCGGGTGCCCGGCGGGGACACGCTGATCCGGCTGATCGAGGCGTGCGGCGGGTCGATCGCGGTGAGCACCAGCGTCGAGCGCGGCCGGGACGCGGCGACCCAGCTCGAACAGGTCGCGGCGCTGGCGATGGCGCTACCGCGCCGCGCGCCCGGACCGTTGGCCTACCCGTCGTTCAGGCGGTTGAAGGCCGGATGACGAGCTCGCCGTTGATCGTCCTCGAGCGGACGGTCGACGTGCACCGGCGGCTCGACCGGGCGGGCATCCCGCACGCGATCGGCGGCGCGCTGGCGCTCGCCTACCACGTCGCGCAGGCCCGCGCGACCAACGACATCGACCTCAACGTCAGTGCCGATCCGAAGGCGGCCCGCCGGGTCTTAGAGCTGCTCCCGGACGACGTGCCGTGGACGGACCGGGACGTGAGCGTGGTCCGGCGAGACGGCCAGGTCCGCCTGCTGTGGCCGTTGCCGGAGGGCGGTCCACCGATCCCGCTCGACCTGTTCTTCCCGCAGCACGCGCTGCATGCCGCGATCGATGCGCGAGCCGAGCTCGTGCCGATGCTGGATGCCAGCGTTCCGATCCTCTCGGCGACCGATCTGCTTGTCTTCAAGGCGCTGTTCGACCGCCGCAAGGACTGGGCGGACATCGAGGAGCTGCTGCGGTTCGGCAAGGTAGACCTGTCGGAGGCACGGCGGTGGCTGGTCCAGATCGTCGGGGCGAAGGACAAACGGTTGACGACGTTGGCGGCGATTGCCGACGAGGTAGTGGCGGACTCGGAGGGGTGACGATGCTGGACGGCAAGTCGGTGCTGGTGGTCGGGGTCGGTCCCGGCCTCGGCAAGGAGATCGCGACCGTTGCGCACCGGGACGGCGCCAGCGTGTTCCTCGCCGCCCGCCGGGAGGACAACCTGCGCAAGGCGGCCGAGGAGATCGACCCGTCGGGCGAGCGGGTCGGCTACCGCGCGACCGACATCACCGACTCCGACCAGCTGCCGCAGCTGATGGACGCCGTCGTCGCGCGGTTCGGCACACTCTACGGGCTTGCGATCTGCGCGAGTGCCGACAGCGCAACGGGCGGCATCGAGTCCAACACCGACAAGCAGTGGCGCGACACCTTCGAGATCAACGTCTTCGCAACCGCCGCGACCGTCCGTGCGGCGTTTCCGCACCTGAGGAAGCAGGGTGGCTCGGTCGTCTTCGTCGGCTCGCAGCAGTGGATCTATCCGGCGCGCGACGTCCCGCAGATCGCCTACGGGTCGTCCAAAGGCGCCGGCGTGTCGATGATGTACGCGCTCGCGCCTGAGCTCGGCGTGCACAAGATCCGGGTCAACACCGTCGTACCGAGCTGGATGTGGGGACCCAACGTCGGCCTCTACGTCCAGTGGCAGGCGGGCGTGCAAGGAAGGCCCGAGGAGGAGATCCGCGCCGACCTCGACGCGAAGTTCGCGCTGCGCGAGATGGCCACCGACCGCGACGTCGCCGAGGCGGTCGGCTTCTTCCTCTCGGACCGCGCGCGCAGCATCACCGGCCAGACCTTGCTCGTCAACGCCGGCGAACTCGCGCGCTGACGCCGGTCAGCGCCTGCCGGCGAGCGCCCGCCGGATCACCCGACGCATCCAGGCATGCGGTACGACGGGGGCCGGCGCGTTGGTCGCCTCACTCGCCCACCGGCGGGCGCCGTCGAGCTCGGTGGTCGGCAGCAGCAACGGCCAGGTTTCGCACAGCCGGGTGAGCTCGTCGACGGCCCGTTGCCGCTCACCACGGTGCGCCAGGAAGCGCACTCTCGCCACGTCGACCGCCCACCCCGCGTATGACCAGCCGCGCGCCTTCATCGCGGCTGCCGCCGTCGCGAGCAGGTTGAGGCCCTGGTCCACCGCAAGATCCGCGAACTCGGGGAGCGCGGCGGCGTCGTGCGCTGACAGCTGCTGCGTGACGCGGAACGTGACGGTTCCGCCGGGTGCCACGCGATGCACCGCTTCGACCTTGTCGCCGAGCGCCGCCATCGCGATCGGCACCCAGTAGCCGCCCCAGTAGGCGTAGTCCTGGCACACGATCAGCGAGTGGCCGGATTGCAACGACGATGCCGTCTCGGCGAGCAGGTGTCGCATCGCGGTCCATGACTTCGCCCCGTCGACGAAGAGGACCTCGATACCACCACCCGTCCAGTGGAACGCCGGTGCCTCCGGCGAGTCACCCGCGCCGCGGGCGTCCGCCGCGAACGGATCTCCTTCGGGATGGTCATCGGGGAGCTGGGCCAGCTCGGGTACGACGGTGGATGCGTGCGTCGCGAGGTTGGCGACGAACTGCGGCTCGAACGACTCGCCCGGACGCAGATCCAACGCGGCGCGGTCCGCCATGAACTCCCGCCACACGAAGTTGTCCACCGCGCGCAGGCGGCCCGTGGTGTCGTGACCGCTCGATTCCATCCCGCGGGCCAGGCAGACCGTTGACCCGCCGAGCCATGGGCCGATCTCAAGGACGTCGCCCGCACCCTGCCAGTACGTGCGGCCGAGCCATTTGAGATAGCGCTGTTCCGCCGTCGAGATCATCGACGGGACGCCGAGGGCCTCGAGTGATTCGGACTTCCACGGTGCGCCGGACGTCACCGCTGCCTCACGCGTGGTCGGTCTCGATGCGCAGGGTGTTGATGAAGGTCGCGAGCATCCCGTAGTGCCCGGCCAGCAGCAGGAACTCGATCGCGTCGCGCTCTGAGAGGTGCGTGCGCAGGTCGGCCCACGCCACGTCGTCGAGGTTGCGCGTCTCGTAGAGCTGGTCGCAGGCACTGAGCAGCGCTCGTTCGCGGGGCGCCCACCCGTCCGACCCCTCGCCGGCGGCCCGCGTGATCTCGTCGTCGCTCAACCCGGCTCGCTTGCCGAGCCGCCGGTGATGGTCGAGCTCGTAGTCGCAGCCGTTGCGCCACGCCGTACGGATGATCACCAGCTCGGTGTCGCGGCGCGGCAGCTTGCCGCGCGGCATCAGTCGCCCGGCGAAGAACAACCAGGCCCGGAACAGAGACCGGTGGCGCGCCATCGTGGTGAACAGGTGCGGCAGGCCCGGTACGCCGGCGACCTTCGCGCCCGCCGAGATCATCGTCCAGTTGGCGAGCCCGATGTCACGCCGACGGCCCGGCGCGATCCGCGGACCGGTCATGAGCCGGTCTTCATCGCGCGATACATGCCGGCGTTCGCCACTCGCATGAAGACGTTGTAGACGTGCGGCGCGAACCGCTTCATCAGGTAGAGCAGGCGGATGTCGCCGGAGGTGTAGACGAGATAGCGCTTCGTGACGATGCCTTTGATGATCGCCTCGGCGGCTTCCTCGGGGGTCACCGCGCGCTTGCGGAACCGGGCCTGCATCTTCTGGAAGCGCTTGCTCGCCGTGTCCACGCCCGCGACCTCGATCGTCGAGGTGAGCGGGGTGTCGACGCCGCCCGGCGCCACCACGCTTACCGCGATGTTGTGCCGGCGCAGGTCGTAGCGCAACACCTCGGACAGGCCCCGCAGCCCGAACTTGCTGGCGCTGTAGGCGCCGTGCCACGGCAGCCCGACCAGTCCGGCGGCGGAGGACACGTTGACGAGATGGCCCCCGCGACCGGCCTCGACCATCTTCGGCAGGAACGACTCGATCACGTGGATCGGTCCCATCAGGTTGACGTCGATGACCGAACGCCACTGCTCGTGGGTCATCCGCTCGACGGTCCCCCAGATCGCGATGCCCGCGACGTTCATCACGACGTCGGCCGCGACGGCCTGGTCGTGCACCGCGCCGGCGAAGCCGCGCACCTCGCCGATCTCCCGTACGTCGAGCGCGCGCACCGCGCCGACGCGGCCGCCGCCCGCCTTGATCAGCGCCGCGGTCTCGTCGAGCTGGGCGGCGTTGCGGTCTGTGATGTGCAGGATGGCGCCCCGGTCGGCAGCGGCGATCGCGACCGCGCGGCCGATCCCGCTCGCCGCGCCGGTGACGACCACGTGCTTGCCGTCGAACGACGGGTGTGGGTTCACTGCGAGCTCTCCAGGTAGAAGGTGAACATCTTGTCGGCGATGATGCGCGCGCCGATCGCGCCCTCATCCTCGTTGTTGTTGATCCACTCCTCGAACGACGGCCCCTGGATCGGCAGGTAGTGGTCGAGCATCGCCTGCTTCAGCAGCGCTCCGTGCGCCGGGTCGGAGAAGTCGAACAGCTCGGCCCGGCCGTGCACGCTCACCTGCAGGGACTCGCCGGGCAGGTGGGTGGCGCTGACCGCGGGCCGGGCGCGCAGGTGCCGCGCCCGCACCGAGTCGGGACTCGTGCTGAAGTACCACGTGCCGTGCAGGAAGTAGCCGTCGACGGCACCTGTCAACGGCCGGCCGTCGGCGGTGACGGTGGCAACGGTGAGCAGCCGCATCCCGGTCAGGCGCTCGCACAGCGCGACGGCGGTCAGTCGCCGGTCGGCGTCGATGATGCCGCTGAGGTGGGGGCCTCCGCTCGCGGCGCTGCGGTCGAGCAGCTCCTGCAGGGCGGCGATCTCCGCCGGCGTCTCCCTCACGCGCCGGACGCTAGCGGAGCCGACCTACTCAGCAGTGGCCAGCAGGCTGTCCACGCGCTGGGCGTACTCCACGTCGAGGTTCGTGACCCCGCCCGCCGAGTGGGTCGACATCACGATCGTGACCTTGTCGCCGGCGATGTCGAGGTCCGGGTCGTGGTTCAGCTCGCGCGCGACCCGCTCCATCTCCTCGAGCAGCGCCGGTTGCTCTCCGGCCGGGACGCTCACGGTGCGGCTGATCCCGGCGCGGTCGCCGTGCCAGTTGCTGAGCCGGTCCAGAGCCTCGCGCAGTTCGTCGTCGTTCAGCAGCTCTGCCATCTCGGTCCTCCTCGGGTGGGAAGCCGTCCTCTCCGGAATAGCCTCCCCATTGTCAGCGCCGGTGAAAGCCGGCTCCGGTGTCGGGTGCACGTTGGGTGGAGGACGTGGACAACAACCTTCCCGCGAGACGCATGCTGCTCGTCCATGCTCATCCGGACGACGAGACGATCGCCACCGGCGCCACGATGGCGCTGTACGCCGCGGCCGGCGCGGGCGTCACGCTGGTCACCTGCACGCTCGGCGAGGAGGGCGAGATCCTCGTGCCGGAGCTTGCTCACCTGGCCAGCGACCGCGACGGCGGCCTCGGGGAGCATCGGATCGGTGAGCTCGACGCCGCGATGGCTGCGCTCGGGGTGACCGATCACCGCTGGCTCGGCGGCGCCGGGCGGTGGCGCGACTCCGGGATGATGGGCACCGCGACCAACGACAACCCGGCCTGCTTCTGGCGCGCCGACCTCGACGAGGCGATCGGTGAGCTGGTCAAGGTCATCCGCGAGGTCCGCCCGCAGGTGGTCATCTCCTACGACGACAACGGCGGGTACGGCCACCCGGACCACATCCAGGCACACCGGGTGACGGTGGGCGCGTTCGAGGCGGCCGGTGCCCCGGAGCGGTATCCCGACGCCGGCGAGCCGTGGGCGCCGAGCAAGCTCTACGAAACCGCGATCCCGCGGTCGCTGCTCGAGCTGGGGTATGCGGCGCTCAAGGAGATGGGCGAGGAAGCGCCGTTCGGTGTCAGCTCGCCGGAGGAGATCGGCTTCGGTGTCCCGGACGAGCAGATCACGACCGCGATCGACGCGCGGGAGTACCTGCCGGCGAAGGTCGAGGCCATGCGCGCCTACCCGACCCAGATCGCGGTGGACGGGCACTTCTTCGCGTTGTCGAACGACGTCGGCCAGGGCCTGTTCGCGCTCGAGCACTATCGCCTGGTCAGCGGGCCCGGACCGGCGGAAGGCGAGCGCGAGTCCGACCTGTTCGCGGGACTCTGAGCGCGTTCGGCTCAGCGTGACTACGCCGAACGGAGGAAGATCGGTTAGCCCGGTTTGACCAACGCCGCGCGGGTCACATCCAAGGGGTGGAAAGCGCAGCGGCGACTGCCGCTGACCGGCTGCGGTCGGTCGAGGGCGACGGCGTCCTCGCGGTCGGCCGGGCCGATGTCGGGTACGACCGGGAGCGGATGCGGCGCCGGCGGCTGCGCCGGCTGGCGATCTGGGTGGGCGTCCCCACCGCGCTGCTGTGGTGGAAGATCGGCGCTGGGCATCCGGTCAACTTCTTCCACGTGCCGCACGTCAACTGGCTGCTCGTCGTACCGGTCCTCTTCTTCGTCCTGCTCGCCTTCGGGTACGTCGGGATGCTGGTGTGGTCACGCCGCTCGCCGCACCTGACCTTCCGCCCGGAGGAGATCGACGTGCGCCTGTCCGACGTGGTCGGGATCAAGCCGGTCAAGGAGGAGGTGGTGCGCTCCATCAACCTCTTCCTGTCCTCGCGAACCTTCTCCGCCGAGATGGGTGGCCGGGCTCGCCGGGGCCTGTTGTTCGAAGGCGCTCCCGGCACCGGCAAGACGCACATCGCCAAGGCGATGGCGGCCGAGGCCGGCGTGCCGTTCCTGTTCGTGTCGGGAACGTCGTTCCAGTCGATGTTCTACGGCGCGACGGCCGGCAAGATCCGCTCCTATTTCAAGGCGCTGCGCAAAGCCGCCCTCGCGACCGGCGGCGCCATCGGCTTCATCGAGGAGATCGATGCGATCGGCGGCGTCCGCCACGGGATGAGCATGACCGACCGGTCCGCCGTGGAGTCCGCGATCCAGTGCTGTGGCGCCGTCACGACCTTGCCCGCCGACTACCTGCGCGCGGCGCCGTCGCCTCCCGTGACGCACGGATACATCAGCGAGGGCGTGGGCGGTGTGGTCAACGAGCTGCTCGTGCAGATGCAGTCGTTCGACCAGCCGCTCGGCATGGCCAGAGTCTGGAACGCACTTGCCGACTTCCTGAACCTGTTCCTGCCGGCCAACCGCCAGATCCACCGGCCGCCGGCGCGCCGCGCGAACGTGCTGCTGATCGCGGCCACCAACCGCGCCGATGCCCTCGACCCCGCGTTGATCCGCCCGGGCCGGTTCGACCGGGTGCTGCACTTCGACCTGCCCGACCAGGCGGGCCGCCGGCGCCTGGTCGACCACTTCCTCGACCGCAAGGCGCACCACGAGGAACTCGACGACCCGGCGACACGCGACGCCCTCGCCAGCGTGACGCTGGGATACACCCCGGTCCGCATCGAGCAGCTCATGGACGAGGCGCTGGTCGGCGCCGTGCGCCGTGGCGACCGCCGGATGGCGTGGCAGGACGTCGCCGAGGCGCGGCTGACCCTGGAGGTCGGGCTCGGCCAGCCGGTCGGCTACACGGCGTACGAGAAGCGGCTGATCGCGACGCACGAGGCCGGTCACGCGACCGCGGCGTACCTCGTCGCGCCGCAGCGCCGCCTCGAGATCCTCTCGATCGTGAAGCGTCGCAACGCGCTCGGGATGCTCGCGCACGGTGACAGCGAGGAGGTGTACACCCGCTCGCGGGCTGACCTGATCGCCCTGATCCAGATCGCGCTGGCCGGCCAGTGCGCAGAGGAGATCTTCTTCGACGACGTGTCGACGGGTCCCTCGGGTGACCTCCTCTACGCGACGAACGTCGCCGCCCAGATGGTTGGCGCGGCGGGCATGACCGGCTCGTTGATCTCGTTCGCGGCTGTGCAGGGCAGCGCGTTCAGCGACACCAACATCGTCGGGCGGGTGCTCGCCGACCCGGACGGTCGCGCGAAGGTGGAGCAGCTGCTGCAGGAGCAGAAGACCGCGATCAAGGCCCTGCTCGACGCCAACGCGCACCGGGTGGAGGCGCTCCGCGACGCCCTGATGGAGCGCAACGAGCTGATCGGCCCGGAGATCCAGGAGGTGCTCCGGGCGGCCTAGCGCGCTCGGCAGCCTCTTAGCCTCGGTGCGATGTCCGAGGACGGAACCGAATCTCCCGACGGGGGCCCGGTCGCCGCAGAGCCGCTGCCGGCCTGGCCTCGGCGCGCCCTGCTGCCGGCGACCTGCGTGGTCCTGGCCTGCCTCGGGCTGCTCACCGGCACCGTGGAGGCCTTCCTCGTCCCGGTGCGGCTGCCCGGTGGCGTCGAGGGGTTGTCGGCCGTGCTCGCCCTGGTCGGCAACCTCGGGATCGGCCTGCTCGGCGGCCTCGGGACCGGTACGACGGCCGGGGCGATTGCTCCGGCTGCGGGCTGGTTCGCCGCGATGGCGACGGTTACGGTCGTTGCGCCCGGCGGGGACGTCGTTGTTGCGGGCGCCCTGCCGGCCGCTCCGGGGGTCGTCGGGGTCGGTGTGGTCACCCGTCTGGGGGGACTTCTGGCGGCGATCGTCCCGATTGCGCTGACTGGCCGCTACACCACGCGGGTGAATCGGCCGAAGGGAGACTCGTGAACGACTCACCGTTGCGGTCGGTCGCCGACGCCCCGACGCAGGACCCCGAGGTCGCCGCGGCCACCGACGCCATCGTCGCGCGGCTCGGAGGGGGCCGGTTCGCCGTCGAGCTGTCCAGCGTCGCCGAGGTCGGCCGGGCGCCGGGCATCACCCGGGTCCCGGGCCTGCCCAAGTGGCTCGCGGGAGTGGCGAACTGGCGCGGCCGGATCCTGCCGGTCCTGGACATCCGCGGGCTGATCGGAGGCGACACCGACCCGCTCGACGACCGTGCGCGGCTCTTGGTCCTCGCGGAGGGCGCCATCGTCGTGGGGCTGCTGGTCGACGCGGTCGAAGGCACGACGATGCTCGGCGACGACGTGGCGGCGTTCCCCCCGGTGAGCGCGCCCAACGGCAGCGGGTTGCTCTGTGGTCAGGTGCCGCGCGACGACGGTCCGATCGCCGTACTCGACGTGGCAGCCGTGCTCCGGCTGCGAGAGAGCTTGCCGCGTGGCCGCCGTACGGCGTAGCGGCCGGCAATCGATCGCCAGAAAGGGAACAGCGTGACCACCCAAGCTCAACCCGTCCGGCCCGCCGCGCGCGGCGCTTCGGCGGTGGACTACAGCCGACGGCTCGCATTGGTGGCGGCCGGCTCGACCTGGGTGGGGATCGCGCTGGCGCTGATCGGCGCCGTCGTCCTGGAGCGTCATCCGGCGAACGGGATCCACGTCCATCTCCACGCGGTCTACGTGTGGGAGGCGGTCGGCGCCTTCAACGCCCTGTTCATGACGGTGCTTCCGAACCTCGCCACGCGCAGCGCGCACATCCGAAACCAGATCTCGATCTATCGCGCGCTGCTGCTGATCTCGACGATTGTCTCGGTGAGCGGCGCCGTGGCGATCACCGGCGGCCTGCGTGGGCCGTTCTGGATCCTCTACCTACCGGCGTTGCTGTTCGCCGCGACCACGTTGCGGCAGTGGCAGAGCGTCCTGCTCGGCGTGGTGACCGCCGGAGCGCTGGTCGCGGCTTCGGAGATCGCGCACAGCCTCGACTCCTCGACCGTGGCCTGGATGGTCCTGGTGCTGCCGGTGTTCCCGGCCATCGCGTGGTTCAACGGTGCGCTGTCGCAGTCGATCTGGGCGATGCGGGCGATGGCCCGAGCCGAGCGCGACGAGCTCCAGGCCCGTGTCGGCGACCTGTCCAAGGTCCTGTCGAAGGCGGCTGAGGGCGACCTGACCGTGCAGCTCGCCGCCGCCGACGCCGATCACGAAGCACTCGAGCTGCTGTCCGGCGCGTTCTCCTACACGCTGACCAACCTGCGCAATCTCGTGCAGCAGATCCGCAGCGGCGGCGAGCAGATCGGTGCCGCCGCGGGCGAGCTGCTCGCGACCGCCGAGGACCACGCCGCGTCAGCCAGCCAGCAGTCGTCGGCGGTGACCGAGACGACGTCGACGATCGAGGAGCTGGCGGCGACCGCGGCTCAGATCGCGGAGACCTCGGAGGCAGTCGCGCGCTATGCCGCGGAGACGCTTCGCCACGCCGACGAGGGACGCACCGCGGTGCAGTCGAGCGTCGACGCGATGGACCAGATCGCCTCGCGAGTCGACTCGATCGCCGCGCGTGCGCTGTCCCTCGGCGGGAAGAGCCAGGAGATCGGCCGCATCCTCGAGGTGATCAACGACCTGGCCGACCAGACCAACCTGCTGGCGCTGAACGCCGCGATCGAGGCCGCGCGAGCCGGCGAGCACGGCCGCGGCTTCGCCGTGGTCGCCGCGGAGGTGCGCAAGCTGGCCGAGCGCGCCCAGGAGTCGACCGGGCAGATCGCCTCGATCGTCGCTGAGATCCAGTCCGAGACCAACGCGACGATCATCGCGAGCGAAGAAGGGTCGAAGGAGGTCCGGACCGGCTCCGATCTGGCCCGCGGCGTGGTGGAGGCACTGGAGCGGATCAGCGGCATGGTGGACGAGACGACCACGGCTGCGAAGGAGATCTCGATCGCCACCCAGCAGCAGCGCTCCGCGTCGGACCAGGTGGTCTCCGCCATGACCCAGGTCTCCGACGTCTCTCGCCAGTACGCGGTCGGGTCCAAGCAGGCGGCGGCCGCGGCGGCCGAGCTCAACAACCTCGCCGCCGAGCTGCGGGCGTCGATCGCGGCGTTCAAGGTCGGGGCGTAAGAGGCCCGCGTGCTGGATCGCACGCTCGACTCACCGCCTCCCGAAGGTCGTGCGCCGGCTGAGATCAGTACGGCGTTGCCTGCGGACGTCGAGCGGCGCCTGGCGCAGCTGGTCGGGGTCGAGCCGCTCGTGGTTGACGAGGCCGAGCCGCCGGTCCCGGGCCTGTACAGCCTGCGCAGCGAGCTGCAGTTCCGCCGCCGGGTGCTGCTGGTCGCGCAGCAGGTGACCCTTGGCGGACTGCTGCTGCTCGCGGCGTGCGCCACCGTCGCGGCCCGGGTCGACTCCAAGTCGCTCGTCGTTCACTCCGTCCCGGTGATGGTGTGGGGACTGGTCGCCGCCGTGTCCGCGGTGTCGCTGGCCGGCATGGTCACCGACCCGACGGTGGCCCCGGGACTGAGCGTGACGAAGCGCCGCGTGTTCGGCGCGATCCTGATGTCCACCCTGCTGGTCGCGCTCACCGGCGTGGTCGCCAACGCGGACGGTGTCGGCGGCCCTGCGTGGGTCCTGTTCCTGCCCCTCGTCGTGGTCTGCGGCGCCGTCCTCGGCCCGCTGCTCGGCCTCGTGATCGGCGCGCTCGCGGCCGCCGGCATCTACGCGGCCGCCGGCTTCTCGCACACCCTCGATGTGGCCGGCGTGGGAGAGCTGATCGTGATCCTGCCGGCCTGCCCGCTGTCCGGGTGGGCTGCGGGTGGGCTCGCCGGTCTGGCGCACGACGCGGTCGACACGGCGCTGCGGCAACGCGCCGGTCTGGTCGGCGACGTCGGACGGCTGTCCCACTTGCTCAACACGGTGGCCGAGGGGGACCTGTCGCGGGTGCCGGCGCTGGACAGCCCGGCCGACCAGGGCACCGCCACGCTCGC
>CAZEAM010000264.1:0-1874 GCA_964510285.1 uncultured Frankiaceae bacterium
TTCGGTGACTTGGTGAACAGGATCGGCTCGTCGGGCACCGCCTGACCAGTCTCCGCGGCGTGGTCCTTGTAGTTCAGGCCGACGCAGATGATCTGGTGCGGACGCGCGATCGGGGAACCGATCCGCTCGCCCGCGAAGGGCTGCACCTGACCGGCCGCGGTGCGCTCAGCGAC
Source organism: uncultured Frankiaceae bacterium (assembly GCA_964510285.1). Lineage (GTDB taxonomy): Bacteria > Actinomycetota > Actinomycetes > JAFAQI01 > JAFAQI01 > DASZTV01. The sequence continues at coordinate 174 of CAZEAM010000264.1, forward strand.
GACGGCTGCGATCCGGTCGAGGCCGCCGTCGCCGAAGAACGCCTCGTTGAAGTCGGGGACGACGTCGGACAGATCGACGTAGGTCTCGTCGTCGACGTACGCCGCCGGGCGTTCGTGTCCGGCCTCGCCGATTCGCATCAGCCTCATGCCTGCAGAGCTTTCAGCGATCCGGTCCGGGCGAGCTCGGCGTAGCGCTCGGCGCTCGGCTTGACCACGCGCCGAAAGTCCTGGTCGCGTTCGACCGCGACCAAGCCGAACCGGGGCGCGAAGCCGTGCGCCCACTCGAAGTTGTCGAACGAGCTCCAGTGCAGGTAGCCGCGCACGTCGACGCCGTCGTCCATTGCCGCCTTCACCTCGCGCAGGTGCAGGTCCAGGTAGCAGACCCGTTGCGCGTCGTCGGCGGTGGCGATGCCGTTCTCCGTGACGATCACCGGCAGTCCAATGGTGGCGACCTGCCGGAGCATCTGGCCGAAGCCCTGCGGGTAGATCTCCCAGCCCATCTGCGTGGTCTCGGTGCCCGCCGGTGCCGGCGCCAGCAAACCGGGGACGGCGGCGCTGACCCGGATCCGGGTGTAGTACTGCAGCCCGACCCAGTCACCCACGTCGTCTCCGCCTTTGCAGAGGTCGTCCAGATGGGTGTCGATGAGGAAGCCGCGAAGCCCCGCGGCGGCCGCGATGTCGGCCTCGTTGTCCGGCTGCAGCGGCTCCACCGGCGGCAGTTGCAGGCAGGTGCCGGCCTTCGCGTCCGGCGCAGTACGTCGCAGCGCGCGGACCGCGACGCGGTGTGCGGCGGCGAGGGTCTGGTTGACCTGCCCGGCCTCTTCCAGGTCCTGGTGCCCTGGCGGGAACTGGCCGGTGCCGTAGGCCATCAGGGCGACGATCTGCGGCTCGTTGATGGTGCAGACGTACGGCATGAGATCGCCGAGTGTGGAGCCGACCTTCTCGACGTACCGCTCGAACCGCTCCAGTGCGTTCGGCGCCAGCCAGCCGCCGGCCTGTGCGAACCAGTGCGGCAGGGTGAAGTGGTAGAGCGTGGCGAACGGCGTCATGCCGTGACTGGCGATGCTCTCCAGCACCCGGGCGTAGTGGTCGAGGGCGGCGTTGGAGAACTCGCCCTCCGCCGGCTCGATGCGTGACCACTCGAGGGAGAACCGGTGGGCGTTGTGGCCGAGCGAGGCGAGCAGCGCGAAGTCCTCGTCATAGCGGTGCCACTGGTCAATGGCGTCGCCGGATGACTCCTTGGCGGTCGTCTCGGCGCGGTGCTCCCACTCCCACCAGTCGTTGTTGGTGTTGCCACCTTCGACCTGGTGGGCAGCGGTCGCGCTGCCCCAGAAGAAGCCCGCCGGGAAGTCCGTCACCGTATGATCGCCTAACGCTCTAAAACTTATGAGTGGGTAGATATTCGCACGGGCACGAACGAGTGACCACAGGGGTGTTCGGTGGGCGAGTTCGACGGGTTGGTGGCGGCGGTCACCGGTGGCGCAAGCGGCATCGGGTTTGCCACGGCCGAGATGCTGCGCGATCGCGGCGCGACGGTCGCCGCCCTCGACCTGGCAGGTACGGGGCCCGACGGCACCACACACGTCAGCTGCGATGTGAGCGACCGCGGGTCGGTCGACCGCGCGATCCAGTCAGTGGTCGGCCAGCTCGGCCAGCTCGACATCCTGATCAACAACGCCGGCATCGGCGCGCAGGGCGACG
>CAZEAM010000265.1:0-11481 GCA_964510285.1 uncultured Frankiaceae bacterium
ACGACATGGCCGGCCTGCTCGCCCAAGGTGACGCAGCGACGATGTCCCTCATCAAGGCGGCCATCGATCGCGACGCCGCACAGCTGCAGCGCGACGGGGACGACCGCCCGATCGGGCTTCGACGCGTCACCGCACTGGCCAACGCGGTGCTGGGAAAGCGGACAGCCGAGCGGCCGCTGGTGGGAGCGCTCCTCACGATCGACCTCACCACCTATCTCGGTCTTACCAACCGCCCCGGCGAGCTGTCCGGGTACGGCCCGATCACGGCCGAGCTCGCCCGTCAGCTTGCAGACAATGCCGACCTGCGGCGGCTGATCACCGATCCGGTCAAAGGCACCGTGGTCGACGTCGGGCGCCGTTCCTACCGGCCCACGAAGCTGATCCGCCGGATCGTCGAAGCCGTCCATCCGACCTGCACCTTCCCGGGATGCAACCGACCAGCGATCAACTGCGACGACGACCACCGACAGGACTGGCGCGACGGTGGCCGCACGAGCACCACGAACATCGGGCCGTTGTGCCGGCGCCACCACAACCTCAAGACTCGACGGCTGTGGCGAGTCGATGTCAATCCGGACGGTTCGGAGACCTGGACGAGCCGGCTCGGCTTCCGCCATGTCAGGCAGCCGGCCAGCTATCCGGTGGACCTGATCGAGCCGCCCCCAGACGACGAACCAGCGGACCTGGACGACCGGGCAGACCTCACGGAGCGACTACCCGACATCGGGCCCGATCCGGCTTGCGACGACATCCCGCTGCCCGACGTCCCGCCACTGACCGACGAGGAGCTCGAACAGTTCACCCGCGCGGTCGACGAGCTGGAGCGGGTCGCGTGGCAGACCGCGGAGCGTGACTACGACAAGTTCCGAGCCCTCGGGCTGATCGCCTGACGGTGCGCCAACCGGCGACCCCACCACACCCACCAGGCGAGCGTCTGCACCACGAGCGAGAAGCCGAACAGCAGGTCCTCCACCGGCGCGTCCGCGATGCGCCAGTGACCGAGCAGGTGCGCAGTCGCGTCGCCGAGGATCTGACCCGGCGAGTACACGACCAGCCGGTTGCCGGTGAGGATGCCGTTCACCAGCAGCTGGAAGCAGACGATGATCGCGTACGACGCCCAGAACGCCTTGCGTCGCAACAACCGCGTGCGCAGCACGATGAGGTCGAGGACCACCGCGAAGGCGACCCCGACGAGCGCCGCGACCGTGTAAGTCACGACCGGTCCTCGAGCCCCCAGGCCGGCCGCAGTCGCCGTACCGCTTCGAAGGTCAGGATCGAGCAGATCGGGATCACCACGAAGAACACCAGCTCTTCGATCGGCAGGTTGCCCAGCCGCACGCCGGTGAGCCGCCGGTAGAACCAGAAGTGCGCATGGATCGCGAGCACGTCCCAGGTGACGAAGACGGCGAGCACCGGGACCAGGGTCAGGAGCAGCCGCCGCGGGCGGGAGTACACCCGGGCTCCGATGAGCAGTTCCAGCGGCAGCGTGACGACGAAGCAACCCGCCATCACCAGCAGGTAGAGCATCAGTCCTCGAGTCGCTTCATAAAATCGGCAGCGGCCGCTCGAGGATCCTCCGCCTCGGTGATCGCCCGAACCACCACGACCCGGCGCGCCCCCGCGTCGATCACCTGCCCGATCGTGTCGGCATCGACACCGCCGATCGCGAACCACGGCCGGTCGGTGGCCAGCGACGCGGCGTACTCGACCAGCGGGAGACCGGGAGCGGGCCGCCCGGGCTTGGTCGGCGTCGGCCAGGTCGGGCCGACGCAGAAGTAGCCGACGTCGGGGTCGCCGTTCGCCGCCGCCGCCTCGGCCTCGGAGTGGCTGGACGAGCCGATGACGACGTCGGGCCCGACGAACGAGCGCGCCGCGCCGGCCGGCAGGTCACCCTGGCCGACATGCAGCACGTCCGCGCCGACGACCCGTGCGAGGTCGGCGCGGTCGTTGACCGCGAACAGTGCGCCGTGTCGCTCTGCGGCGGCAGCGAAGACCTCGGCGAGCGCCATCTCATCGCGGGCCTCGAGCCCCTTCTCGCGAAGCTGCACGATGTCGACGCCGCCGGACAGCGCCGCGTCGAGGAACTGCTCGAGGTCGCCCTTGTCCCGGCGCCCGTCGACGCACAGGTACAGCCGCGCCTCGGCGAGGCGGCCACGCCGCGCGGCTGCGTCCACCCGAGCTCCCTAGAAGGCGAGCGCCATCGCGACCCGCTTGACCGCGGTATGCCGCCCCTCCGCCATCAGGTCGACCGGGCGGCCGGGCAGCGCGTCGTTGTCGGTGAGCAACCACCGCACCGCCTCCTCCGGAGAGAACCCGGCGTCGGCGAGGACGGTCAGCGCGCCCGCGAGACCCTTGATCAGCTCGCCGTCATGGACGAACTCGGCCGGCACGCTCGGCACCGGCGGATCGCCGATTCCGACGGTGACCAGCCGGCCCTCGCGGATCAGGTCCTTGATCCGGCTCGGCCGTTCCCCCAGGCGCTCCGCAAGCTGGCCGACCGACAGCCATTCGGCGCTGAGAGCCTGCACAAGGCCAACCCTACGGCGGGCGTACGGTGGGAACCGCACGGGAGCCCACGGGCTGAGAGGACGGCAACCGCCGTCGACCGTTGGACCTGATCCGGGTAATGCCGGCGAAGGGAGTCGGACGTGGCCGCCGAGGACGCGACGCCCGATGTCGTCGTGGTCGGCGCAGGCGTCATCGGTCTCGCCGCGGCATGGCGGCTCATGCAACGCGGCCTGCGTGTGACGGTCGTCGACCCGTCGCCGGCAAGCGCGGCATCCCGGGCCGCCGCCGGAATGCTCGCCCCGGTCACCGAGGTCCGGTACGGCGAGGAGCAGCTGCTCGCGCTCGGCGTCGAGTCGCTGCGCCGCTACCCGTCCTTCGTCGCGGACCTGGAGGCGGCGACGGCACGCGAGGTCGGGCTGCGCACCGACGGGATGGTGGTGGTGGCCACTGATGCGGGTGACCGCGCGGTGCTCGCCGACCTGCACGAGTTCCAGCGCTCGCTGGGGCTCGACGCCGACCTGCTGACCTCGCGCGAGTGTCGCGCCCTCGAGCCGGGACTGAGCCCCGACGTACGGTGCGGGCTGGTCGTGCGAAGCGACCATTCGGTCGACAACCGGCGGCTGTGCGCCGCGCTGCTCGCCGCGGTCGAGGCCGGCGGCGCGCTCCGGCGCGACGAAGCAACCAGCATCGACATCGCGGCCGACCAGGTCCGGGGAGTGCAGCTGCGAAGCGGCGCGCAGATCAGCGCGGGAGCCGTCGTACTGGCGGCCGGCCCCTGGACCACCGGCATCGGCGGGCTTGCGGACGCGGTCCGCCCGCAGGTGCGCCCGGTGAAGGGCGAGATCCTGCGGTTGCGAACCCGCCCGACCAGCGCGCAGCTGCCGACCCGCACCGTCCGCGGCTTCGTCAACGGGCACGAGGTGTATCTGGTCCCCCGCGCGGACGGCGAGCTGGTCGTCGGCGCCACGGTCGAAGACGCGGGGTTCGACTACAGCGTGCGGGCCGGCGCGGTCCGCGAGTTGTTGCGCGACGCCCGTGCGGTCTTTCCGGCGATCGACGAGCTGGAGCTGGTCGAGACCCTCGCCGCCCACCGCCCCGGCTCGCCCGACAACCGCCCGATCGTCGGTACGACGGAGGTCGGCGGGCTGGTCCTCGCCACCGGGCACTACCGCAACGGCATCCTGCTCGCGCCGATCACCGCGGACCTGGTCGTGGCGGCGGTGACCGGCGCCGCCGAGGACGACCTGGCGCCGCTGGTCTCGCCGCAGCGCTTCGCCGGAGCCCGGGCATGACGACGGTCACCCTCAACGGTCAGCCGCACGAGGTGCCGTCCGGCAGCACGGTCGCCGTCGCGGTCGCGCTGCTCACCCCGGACGGCACCGGATGCGCGGTCGCGGTCAACGACGAGGTGATCCCTCGCCACGACTGGGCATCGCACCCGCTGAGCGACGGGGACCGGATAGAGGTGCTCACCGCAGTGCAGGGAGGTTGAGAGCTCCGGATGAGTGACGACCCGTTCGTGATCGACGACGTGGAGCTGACATCGCGGCTGATCATGGGTACCGGCGGCGCGGCCAGCCTCGACGCGCTCGAGGCCGCCCTGGTCGCGAGCGGCACCGAGCTGACCACCGTCGCAATGCGCCGCGTCGACCCGCACGCGGCCGGGTCGGTCCTCGACGTCGTACGCCGGCTCGGGATCCGCATCCTGCCGAACACCGCGGGATGCGCGACGGCGAGCGAAGCGTTGCTCACCGCGCGCCTCGCCCGGGAGGCGCTCGAGACCAACTGGATCAAGCTCGAAGTCATCGCCGACGAGCACACCCTGCTGCCCGACCCGATCGAGCTGCTCGACGCGGCCGAGCGCTGCGTTGCCGACGGCTTCGTCGTACTCCCCTACACGAACGACGACCCGGTCCTCGCCGCGAGGCTCGAGGCAGCCGGATGCGCCGCCGTCATGCCGCTGGGCGCCCCGATCGGTTCGGGGCTGGGCATCCGCAACCCGCACAACATCGCGATGATCGTCGAGCGGGCGAGCGTCCCGGTCATCCTCGACGCCGGGCTGGGTACGGCGAGCGACGCGGCGAGCGCCATGGAGCTCGGCTGCGACGGGGTGCTGGTCGCTTCGGCAGTGACGCGAGCCCGCTCCCCGGTCATGATGGCAACCGCAATGGCGCGCGCCGTCGAAGCCGGGCGGCTCGCGCACGCGGCCGGCCGGATCCCCCGGCGCTGGCACGCGATGGCCTCGTCGCCCACACAGGGCGTGATGGGAGAGAGAAGCTAGGTGCCTACCGCGAGCAAGGTGCCCGGCGCGGTCGCTCGGCTGGAGAGCGCCCGCCGGCTCGACCCGGTGGTCGGTGCGGTGCGCGGGATCATCCGGGCGGCGCTCAAGCCCGGCGCCGTGCGCGACACGTTGCACGGCGTCTGGCTCGGGCACCCCCTGCACCCGCTGCTGACGCACGTCCCGATCGGCATGTGGTCCGCCGCCGCCGTCGTCGACCTGACTCCGGGCGGCGGCCCGGCGGCGTCGAGCCTGATCGCCACCGGATGCGCTGCCTACGTCCCGACCGTCCTCGCCGGATGGGCCGACTGGTCCGAGCTCGACGAGCCGCGGCAACGGGTCGGTCTGGTGCATGCCGCCGCGGCCGGCGGGGCGTTCGCCTGCTACGTCGGGTCGCTGGCTGCGCGCGCCCGGGGCAGCCACCTGCGCGGGCGGGCCTGGTCGCTGGCGGGCCTCGGGTTCGTGACCGCGGCCGGCTACCTCGGCGGGCACCTCTCCTACCGCCTGGGCGCCGGTGTGTCCCGCGCGACCGATGCGGTCAGGCGGTTCCCGACCGGCTGGCATGCCCTCGCCCGGCTCGAGGACCTGCCCGACGGCGTACCGACCCGCCGCGAGGTCGAAGGCGTGGATCTGCTCGTCGTACGCCGGGGCGCGCACGTCGACGTGCTGGCGAACAGCTGCCCGCACCTCGGTGCTCCGCTGTCCGCCGGGTCGTTCGTCGCGTCCAGCGGTCAGGGCTGCATCGTCTGCCCGTGGCACGGCTCGACGTTCCGGCTCGCCGACGGCGCCGTGGTCCACGGTCCGGCCACCGCGCCCGCGCCGTGCTTCGACACCCACATCGACAACGGGGTGGTGAGCGTCAGGCGTCCCGGCGCCTGATCAGCGGGTCGATGCCGTTGACGACGTAGCGGACCGGCTCACCCATCACGGCCCTGCGCACGTTGGCGACGATTCCTTCGATCAGCCGCGCCTGAGCCTGACGGGTCGCGCCCGCGGCGTGCGGCGAGAGCACGATCCGGTCCTCGTCCCGGAACGGGTGCGGATCGGGCAACGGCTCGGTGTCGAACACGTCGAGCGCCGCTCCGGCAAGCGCGCCGGCCTGCACGGCGGCGAGCAGCGCAGCTTCGTCGACGATCCCGCCCCGCGCGGCGTTGATGAGGTAGCCGCCGGGGGGAAGCAACGCCAGCTGGCCGGCGCCGAGCAGCCCGCGGGTCTGCGCGGCCAGTGCGATCACGACCCCCAGCACCTCGGAGTGGCGCAGCAGGTCGTCGAGCGGCATCCAGCGGGCGCCGCCCGCGTCTTGGGGGTCGCGCTTCGTGCGGCTCCAGTACGCGACGTCGCAGCCGAGCGCGGCGTAGCGGGTCGCGCACTCGCGGCCGATCCGTCCCATCCCGACGATCCCGACCCGCCGCCGGGCCACCTCGCCGCCGCCGCGGCTGGCGATCTCGAGCTGCGGCCAGCGGCCCGCGCGCACCTCCCGGTCGGCGTAGGGCAACGACCGCATCGCCGCGAAGGTCGCTCCCACGCACCACTCGGCAACGCTCACCGCGTTGGCGTCGCCGGCGTTGGCGACGGCGATGCCGGCCGCGGCGCAGGCATCGACGTCGATCGCGTCCACCCCGGCGCTGGGCTGCTGGACGAAGCACAGCCGGGGCGCCGCGGCGACGAGCTCGGCGCTGACCCGCAGGGTCGAGGTCCAGTCACCGAGCAGGATGTCGGCCTGCGCGGCGGCCGCGGCGGTCGCCTCCGCGGTCCGCGCCTCCGGCACCCTCAGCTCGACCGGGACGTCGGCGAACAGCATCGCCAGCACCTCGGCCGGCAGCGGCGGCAGCGCGAGCAGTGTCCACGCGCGACCCTCGGGCGTGTGGGGCTCGCTCACCCGACGATCGTGCCAGATTCACGCGTGTCACGTTTGTCACACCCGTAACATGGGAACTACGGTGCGAAACGCTGCGCCGCAGGCCGCCCGCCCATGCTTCCCCGCCTCAGGGAGCCTCCCCGTGAAGCTGCCCGTCCGTTCGATCGCCATCCCGCTCGCACTCGCGGCGGTGGTGACCGCCTCCGCCTCCGGGATCACCCTGATCCGGGTGCACTCCGGCGACACCCTGTCGGCGATCGCGGCGCGCTACCACACGACCGTTCAGCGCCTGGTCGCACTGAACAACCTGCCGGGTAACGGCGACCTGATCTACGCCGGCCAGACCCTGCGGGTCCCGACCGGCAGCGCCCACCACTCCGGGCACCACCACCACGGCAGCAGCAGCCACGTTGTGATCCGCTGGCACACGGTGGTCGAGGGCGACACCGTCGACGGGCTGGCGGCGCGCTACCACGTCACCCGCGAAGCGATCGCCCGGCGCAACCACCTCCCGACCTCGCTCGTCATCGTGCTCGGCCAGCGGCTCGCGATCCCGCAACGCGTGCATCACGCCGCGCACCACGCCACGTCGGCAATCGCCCGCGAGCGGCGATACCTCGCCCACCATCCCGAGCCCGCGCGCGAGCAGGTCCCCGCAATGATCCGCCGGATCGCGGCGCGCTGGCACCTCGACCCCGCGCTCGCCCTCGCGATCGCCTGGCAGGAGTCCGGCTTCAACATGCGCGAGGTGTCCCCCGCGGGCGCGATCGGGACCATGCAGGTCATGCCCTACACCGGGGCCTGGGTTTCCGAGGTCGTCGTCCACCGCAGGCTCGACCTGTTCAAAGCCGCCGACAACATCACCGCCGGCGTCGCGTTGCTGTCGGTACTGACCAACGAGGCGAAGTCGGTCCGCCAGGCAGTCGCGGGCTACTACCAGGGGCTGCAGTCGGTGCGCGACCACGGCATGTACCCGTCGACCAAGCAGTACGTCGGCAATGTGATGGCCCTGCGCAGCCGTTTCTAGCGCGGTTCCGGGACCCCTGGACACCTAGACTCGACTCGATGGACTCCACGCTGAGCGACCCGCTGGTCGGTCGGCTGCTCGAAGGCCGGTACGCCGTCGAGTCCTTCATCGCCCACGGCGGAATGGCCTCGGTCTACCTCGCCACCGACACCCGGCTCGACCGCCGCGTCGCGGTCAAGGTGCTGCACGCCCACCTTGCCGGTGACCGCGAGACGCTCGCGCGCTTCCAGCGGGAGGCCCGGGCGGCCGCCCGGCTGTCGCACCCCAACGTGGTCGCCGTCTACGACCAGGGCACCGACGGCGACCGGCCGTTCCTCGTCATGGAGTACGTCCCCGGTGCGACGTTGCGCCAGGTGCTGAGAGACCGCGGCACGCTGTCCCCCGCCGAGACCCTCACCGTCATGGACCACGTCCTCGCGGCGCTGGCCGTCGCGCACCGGGCCGGCCTCGTGCACCGCGACATCAAGCCGGAGAACGTGCTGCTCACCGCGGACGGGCGGGTCAAGGTCGCCGACTTCGGCCTCGCCCGCGCGGTCGCAGGCAGCACGGTGACCACCACGGGCTCGGTGCTGTTCGGCACCGCCGCCTACCTCGCCCCCGAGCAGTTCCAGCACGGCACCGCCGACGAGCGCTCCGACGTCTACTCAGCCGGTGTGGTGATGTTCGAGCTGCTGACCGGCGGGGTGCCATTCACCGGCGACAGCGCGTACGCCGTACTGCACAAGCACGCCTACGAAGACGTGCCGGCCCCGAGCACCCGAACGGCCGGGATCCCGCCGCAGGTCGACGCGCTCGTCACCTGGGCGACCTCGCGCGACCCCGCGCAACGTCCCGCCGACGCCGGCGAGCTGCACGCCTCGCTCATCGACGTGCGCGACAAGCTGGGCCTGCACGCCGCCGTACCGGGACTGCCGGTGACCACCACGGCACCCATGACGCAACCGCCGCCGGTCGCCACCACCGCGGTGACGCAGGCGGTCACCGCGGCCGAGGGGGCCGCGCCGGTCGGGGCGCCACCGCCGGACCGGCCGCGGCGGCGGAGCATCACCGAGCGCTACGGACGACGCGGTCCGATCGTGGCGGCGGTCGTGGTTGTTGCGATCGTGGTCGCCGCCATCCTCGGCTGGTACTTCGCCGAAGGCCGCTACACGCACACGCCGGAGCTGCTCGGGCGCAGCCAGCAGGCAGCCGAGGCCGCGTTGTCCGACGCCGGCCTGCACGTGCGCTACCTCTCACCGGTGCACAGCATCCGGTTCGACAAGGACACCGTCGCGAAGGAGTCTCCCGGCCCGGGCGACCGGATCGCCAACGGCGGCACGGTGACGTTGCGGATGTCACTCGGACCGCTGCACCACGAGCTTCCGTCGCTGGCCGGCGAGTCGGTCTCCGACGCGACGGCGAACCTCAACGGCATCCACATCGGTGTCAGCGCCACCAAGAAGATCTACGACAGCGAGATCGCCAAGGGCGACGTGGTGAAGACCGACCCCGCCGCCGGGCAGACCGTGGACGAAGGCAGCAAGGTCACGCTGTACGTCAGCAAGGGGCCGGCGCCCGTCGTCATCCCAGACGTGGCCGGCGAGAGCGAGGCCGACGCGACCGCCGAGCTCAAGGGCGACGGGCTCGTGGTCAACGTCGAGCGCCGCTACGACGAGTCGACCCCCGACGGCCAGGCGATCGGCACCGATCCGCGCGCCGGGCGCCGCGTTCGCGCGGGAGACGCGGTGACGCTGGTCGTCTCGAAGGGCCCGCGGCTCTACCCGGTGCCCAACGTCGTCGGGATGTCGCTGGGCGATGCGATCGCCACGATCGTGCACGCGGGCTTCAAGGCCGACCCGAAGGCATTCGCGCCCGGCGGACCGCAGAAGGTGTTCCGGCAGGCGCCCACCGGAAACCAGCGCAAGGGCACCCACATCGAGCTCGACTACTACTAGCCCGCACAACCACCAACCCGCACAACCGCGGCATTTCGGGTCGGCCCAGGGAAGATCACCAACGGCATCGCTAACAACTGGCGTACGCCCGCCGACTGTTAGCCGTGCCTCCATCCGCGCCCGCCACGGACGCGGAGCGACACCATCCGCGGGTACTCGGCGTCGTCGAGACCGTCGCCCTCGCGATGGGCGGGAGCAACCAGAGCCTGTTCATCATCGGCGCCCTGTTCCTCGCCCAGGGCAGCGCCGCCGTACCGCTGCTGATCGTCGGCCTGCTGCTCGCGTGGGCGGCGCTGCCCGGCTGGACCGAGCTGGTCTGCATGTGGCCGAACCGGGTCGGTGGCATCGCCGCCACCTGCGCCGAGGCGTTCCGTCCGTACAGCCCGGTGCTCGCCAACCTCACCGGGGTCTCCTACTGGTGGGGATGGATCCCGACCTGCGGCCTGACCGCGATCCTGGCCAGCGAGGCGCTGCACGCGTGGTACCTGCCGATGGTGCCGGTGCACCTGATCGCCAGCCTGATCGTCGCCGGCTTCGCGCTGCTGAACCTGCGCGGCATCAAGTGCGCCACCCGGGCCGCGACGCTGATCGGCGCCGCGTCGGCGACCCTTGCGCTCGCCTCGTCGGTGATCCCGGTCATCTTCGGCACGGTCGACTGGCAGCGTGCCGGGTCATGGCACCTGGAGACACCGTTCCAGGGCGCGTTCGGCGCGCTGACCAGCACGATGGCCGGGCTGTACCTGATCGGCTTCGCCGCCCCGGCCTTCGAGGCCGCCGCCTGTCACGTCGGCGAGATGCGCAACCCGGCTCGCGCGTTGCCGCGCGCGATGTTCGGCGCTGCCGGGATGGCCACGCTCTACTTCCTCGTCGTCCCGGTGATCTGGCTCGGCACCCTCGGCGTACATCCGCTCGAAGGCAACCTCGCCAGCGCGCTCGGTCCGACGTTCGCGCCGGCGGTCGGCGTCGCGGGCAAGACCTTCGCGGTGTGGTTCATGGTGTCGAACATGCTGCACGGGACGTTGCAGCCGGTGGCCGGCGCGGCGCGGACCTTGTCACAGCTCGCCGATGACGGCCTGCTGCCGCGTTCGCTGTCGAAGCGCAACAAGTACGACGCCCCCTGGGTCGCCACCCTGCTCACCGCAGGCATGGCGATCGCGTTCCTGCTCAGCGACGACCCGCCGAGCGTCATCGCCGCCGCCAACTTCACCTACCTGATCGGCATCTGCCTCCCATCCGTCGCGGTGTGGCTGTTGCGACGCAACGAACCCGAGCGCGAGCGACCGTGGCGCGCGCCGCGCGGCACGATCGGCCTGGGCATGGTCGCGGCCGGGATCTGGGGCGTCTCGACCGTCTTCGGGTTCGAGCAGTACGGCCTGAGCTATGTCCTGCTCGGCCTCGTGCTCGCCTACAGCGGGTCGTTCGCATTCGCCTGGCGCCGGCGCAGTGACCGGATCCGAGCCAGCTTGCCACGCCCGCACCGGCTGTCCCTGCACGCCAAGCTCTCCGGCGCGATGATCGCGGTCATCGGGCTGGACGGCACCGGTTACCTGCTGGCGGTCAACCACGTGCCGGCGAGCGAGGCCGAGCTGGTCACTGCGCTGCAGGACATCTTCGTCGCCGTGGCGCTGCTCACCGTCTCGGTCGGTCTCGTCCTGCCCGGCATCATCAGCCACCTGGTGACCGAGGTCGGGGACGCGGCCCGGTCGCTCGCTCGCCGTACCCTGCCGGATCTGACCCGCGCGATGGTCGCTCTCGGCGAGGGCCGGCTCGACGAGGCGCAGACCACCGAGCCACACATCCAGCCGGTCAAGGTCCGCACCAAGGACGAGCTCGGGACGATGGCCGTGCACTTCAACACGATGCAGGACCGCATCCA
>CAZEAM010000266.1:0-1541 GCA_964510285.1 uncultured Frankiaceae bacterium
CGCCCGCCGATGCGCTCAAGGGCGGGGACGCCGCGCACAACGCCGCGATCAGCCGCCGGCTGCTCGACGGCGAGACCGGCCCGGTGCGCGACGCGGTGCTGCTCAACGCCGCGGCCGGCCTGGTCGCGCACGACGGACCGAGCCGCGCGCCGGTCGCCGACCAGATCGCGGCGGCGATACCCCGGGCGGCCGAGTCGCTGGACTCCGGCGCCGCCGCCCAAGCGCACGAGGCCTGGATAACCGCCAGCAAGACCGCCGCCGGCTAGCGAAGCAAAGTGGCTTTACCCCCCTGGTTCAGGGGGTGGTGGGCGCGATTCCGGTGGGCAAAGCCACTTTGCTCAGTCCGAGTTCGCTCAGTCCGAACCCAGGGAGAAGGCGGCTTCCAGGTCGTGCTGGGAGTAGGCGCGGAACGCCACGTGGGTCTCGGTCGCCAGCACGCCGTCGACCTTGTTGAGCCGGTCGGCGACCACCGCGGCGATCTCCTCGTGTGACCGGACCCGGACGAGGGCGATCAGGTCGATCTCACCGGTGACCGAGTAGACCTCGCTCACCCCCGGGATGGCGGCGATCGCCTCGGCGACCTCGGTGATCCGATCGACTGCGGCAGAGATGAAAACGATCGCGGTGATCACACGTCCTCCTCCGCACCCGCGGCGCCGACCGCCTGCCGTCGACCCTACAAACCCAGGACCCGCTCGCCGAGGGTCAGCGCCCGGGCGACCACCCGCCCCTTGTCCTCGGTGATCTGCGCGATCGGCCGGGCGTGCCGGCGCTCCAGGGCGTCGGCGCGCCCCGGTTCGGCGAGCTGCGCGGCGTACATGGCGAGCAACGGCCCGTAGTGCAGGGCGGCCGCCGCGGCGTACCAGTCGTCGAGTCGCGCGCCGTCGACGTCCAGCCCGCTCGCCTGCAGACCGGCCAGGTACGACGGCAGAACCTGCCGCTCGATGGCCTCGAGGTCCTCGCCGGGAAGCACCTGCATCCAGACCGGGTCGAGGGTCAGCTGGTCGAGGTCCTGTGCGGTGGCGCCGATCCCGACCTGCGACCAGTCGACCGCGACCGTGGTGCCGTCGTCGGCGGCGATCAGGTTGTGTGGCCACAGGTCGCAGTGCACGACGCAGCGCGGTGCGGACTCGACGATCTCGAACAGGTCCGCCCGCCGCGCCCACAGCGCACGCAGCCGCTCGCGCAGAAAGTCCAATGCTTGCAACGGTTCTGCGGCCCACACGTCGTCGTCCTCGAGCAGACCGACATGCCGGGCCAGCGCGTCGACCCAGCCGCGCAGCCAGTCGCGGGAGAGCCACTCGTCGGTCGGCAACGCCACCGCGCCGCTCGCGTAGACGCCCTGCGTCGTGCCGACGTCGAAGGCGGCGCTGGCGTAGTCGGTCACAGGCCAGGTCGCTCCCGGCCGGCCTTCGACGTCCTCCATCCAGATCCACGCCTCGTCCACCTCCGGCTCGGTGGTCAGCAGGGTGCGCGGCGCGCGCAGCTGGCCGGGCAGGTCGTCGAGCAGGCCGCTGTCGAACGCCAGCCACTCGCGCTTC
>CAZEAM010000267.1:0-2223 GCA_964510285.1 uncultured Frankiaceae bacterium
CGTCCTGCGACGCATCGGCGGGAGCCCTCAGGCAGTGCCTCCTGGACCGGCAGGTCTACCAGACGACGAACCTCTCCTACACGCTGCGGACCGTTGCCGACCTGACCGATGACAACGACAGCTGGCAGCTGCACGACGTGACGATCGTGCTGATCGACACCGCCGGCCACCGGATCGGCGAGCACGCCTACTACCGCGACTTCAAGCTGAAGAAGGGCGTGGAGTCATGACGCGTGCCGTGGACCGGGCCGACGCGTTGCTAGACGACATCGTGCAGACGCGGGACCAGCTTCGAGCGGAGGCGCGGGAGAAGCTCGGTGTCGTCGGAACCGGCGAGACCGAGCGGTTCCGGGTGTTGGTGAAGCGTCACGGCTTGTCCTACTACCCGGTCATCGCGCTCGGCCTGCTCTACGCGTCGGACCAGCTGCAGGGCTACGCGTTCGTCGTGCTTGCGCCTGACATCAGCCGGTCTTTGGGCATCGGCATCGGTGCGATCGCGGCCGCGCGGGCCGCCTACAGCCTGGCGTTCTCGGCGGCGCCCCTGCCGGTCGCATGGCTCGCGCAGCACGGCTCGCGTCGCGCGATGATCTGCATCATCACCGGGCTGTTGTGGAGCCTCATGACGCTCTACACCGGGTTCGTGACGTCGCTGCTCGGCTTGGTGCTGATCCTGATCTTCGACGGCCTGTCGACCGGCAGTGTCACGTCGCTGCATTCGCCGCTGATCATGGACTCCTACCACCCCGAGGTCCGGGTTCGAGCGCTGTCCACGTACTCGGCGTTCTACTCGGTGGGCCAGGTCATCGCACCGTTGTTGATCGGTCTGTGTGCCGGCGTGCTGGGACTGACCTGGCGCGGCGTGTTCATCGTCATGGGCTTGACGTCGGTTCTCGTCACGGCCGGCGCGCTGGGGCTGCGTGACCCCGGCTACGGGCGGTGGGACACCGAGCGGCTTCGCGCCGCGGTGCACGACAAGAAGGGGGACTCCGCCGACTCGCTCTCGGAGGCCGACGTCCAGCTGGGCTTCTGGGAGATCTGCCGGCGGATGTGGCTGGTGCCGACCAACCAGTGGCTGTACGGCGGGGCGGTGGTCCTCGGCGTACTCATCGTTCCGTACTTCACCTTCCTGTCTTTCTTCCTCGACCGTCGCTGGGGGTTGGACGCAGCGCACCGCGGCCTGTTCTTCGCCTTCTACTCGGCCATTGGTGTGATCGGCCTGATCGTGTACGGCCCGATCGGCGAGCGCCTCTTCCGGCAGAGCCCGGCGAGGTTCCTGCGAAATGCCGGCTTCATCTTTGCCAGCGCTGTCGTGTTCGTGGCGATCGGTGGGTTGATGCCGGTCTTCCCCGCCGTTGTGGTGTGCTTCGGCGTCGCGGGCGCGTTGCTCGGAATCGCGCCTGCGGCGTTCTACATGTCTCTGATGTCCGTCGTCCCGGCGCGAATGCGGCCCCATGCACAGGGCCTGGCCGCGATGTGCATCGCCGCCGGCAGCCTGCTCGGCGCGATCCTGCTGGCTGGCGTCGACACGCGCTACGGCATCGCCGGCTCGATGGTGAGCCTCGCCGTACCCGGGATCCTTGGCGGCTTCGTGATCACGCTCGCCGCGCGGCACGTGGACGCTGATCTCGACCGGATGATCGACGAGGTCATCGAGCAGGAAGAGGTCAAGCGAATCGTCGACCGCGGTGGGCACCTTCCGATGCTCGCGTGCCGCGGCATCGACTTCTCCTACGGCAAGCTGCAAGTGCTGTTCAACGTCGACTTCACGGTCGACGACGGCGAGATGGTCGCGCTGCTCGGTGTGAACGGTGCCGGCAAGTCGACGCTCCTCAAGGTCATCTCCGGTATCGGGCTGCCGAGTGCGGGAAGCGTGCGGTACCGCGGCCAGAACATCACCTACATCGACGCGGAGCGCCGCCTCCGCCACGGCATCACCCAGATCCCCGGTGGGCGCGCGGTGTTCGGGCCGATGACCGTCGTGGAGAACATGCGGACCTTCGGGTTCGCGGCGGGGCGCAACGCCAAAGCGCTGGACCAGGCGATCGAGCGCAGCTTCGCCGCGTTCCCACGGCTCTACGAACGGCGTACGTCGTTAGCCTCGACCTTGTCGGGCGGCGAGCAGCAGATGCTGGGCCTGTCGAAGGCGCTCATCCTGCGACCGCGGTTGCTGCTGATCGACGAGCTGTCGCTTGGCCTCGCGCCGGTGATCGTCGGCCAGCTGCT
>CAZEAM010000268.1:0-6448 GCA_964510285.1 uncultured Frankiaceae bacterium
GAGGCAGATGTGACCTTCGAGGAGTCGGCGGCCACGGTCGCCGCGGCTCCGACCTTCGAGGAGGTGTTCCCTGTGCTCATCCGCGACGCCTACCGCGTCGCGTACCGGCTACTCGGTGACCGTTCCGAAGCCGAGGACGTGGCGCAGGAGGCCTGCGCCCGGGCTTTCAGCCGCTGGTCGAGCGTGCGGGACCACGCGGCACCCTGGACCGTCCGGGTCGCGAGCAACCTCGCCCTGGACCTGCTGCGGGCGCGCACCCGCGCGGTCAAGCGCAACGAGCGGATCGCCAGCGAGCAGACCGGCGCCAAGGGCGCGTCCACCGACGACCGGCTGGACCTCTACGCCGCACTGTCCAAACTGCCCCGACGCCAGCGCGAGAGCGTCGTCCTGCGTTACCTCGGCGACCTTTCCGAGGCGCAGACCGCCGACATCATGGGCTGCTCGGTCGGCTCGGTGAAGACGCACGCCAGCCGCGGCCTGTCCGCCCTCAGAGAGGTGCTCGCCCGATGAGCATCGACGACCCGGGCGGCCTGTTCGAGGGCCTCGACGACCCGACGCCCCCGGCGTTCGGGCACGACCTGCTGCCCGGTGTGCTTGCACGCGGCCAGCACCTGCGCCAGCAGCGCCGCGTGGCGTACGGCGTCGGCGGGGCCTGCGCCGCGGTCCTCGTGGCAGGTGCCGCGATCGGGGTGACCGCAACCGGGGGCGGCGGAGGAGGCGGCAAGGTGATCACCCCGGCCAGCCACTCCGCGGCGGCGCACCACAGCAAGAAGCCGAAGCATCACACCAGCCACACGCCCACAGCGCCGATCGGCGGGAGCCAGCCCACCCGGCACGGTCACCACCACAAGCACCCGCAGCCGTGCGAGTCGCCGACGCCGGTCACCACCGACCAGCCGACCGCGACACCGACCCCCACCGACTCCGGAGTACCGATCGCGTCGCCGACGGTGTCAGCGGTCGCCCTCACCGCGTCGACCCCCGGGCCGGCGGACACCGCGTGCCCCAGCACGCCGCCCAGTCCGACCGAAAGCCCCGAGCCGACCGAGGACCCGGCCCCGACGTACTCGCTGCCTCCGCTGCTTCACCCGCAGGCAGCGGGCGAGATGGTCGTCGGCATCCGGTAGACGGTGCCCGCCGGGTTGGCGAACACCCGGCGCACGCCGGGGATCGCCGCCATCCAGCGGTCGATGCGGTCGGTTTCCTCGACCTCCAGCGGCTCGACGACGACGAAGTCGTCGTGCAGGCGCTGCAGCGTCGCGACTAGCGCCGGGCAGGTGGTCGGGAGGTCGAAGGCGTGCGACGAAGCGGTCACCCCGACGTAGTTGACCGTGTTGGTGAAGTGCGGGCCGAAGAAGCCGTACTCCAGCCCGTGCCCGGCCACCCCGATCCGCTGGTGCTGCAGGGCTCCGACGCCCCGAAACAGCTGCTCGAGCGCCGACGGACCGGCGTACCGGTGATGCAGGTAGCTGCGCTGCACGACGGCGCCGCAGGCAACAGCAAGTACGGCGAGGCCGGCCACGAACGCCAACCGCACCGGGCGAAGTGACGGGCGGCCGCGGGTGGCGAGCATCCACGCGACGATGCCGATGAGCACCAGCGCGCCCGCGAGCCCCTGGCGGTAGGCCATGGGTTGGGGCAGGTTCTCCAGCCCGAGAAGGACAACGACCATCGCGGTGAAGAACACCGTCAGCGCCACCGCGAACCGGCGCAGCACGGAGGCCGAGGCCACCAGCACCGTCGCGACGATCAGCACCGGCAGCAGATAGCGGGTGTTGGTCGCGAACAGCACCGGAGCGCCTTCCTTGCCGATCGCGGTGGTTGGCGTGACCAGATAGGCGACGATCCCGATCGCGACCGCCACGCCGAGCAGCCGCCGGAAGATGGCCTTCTCGGTGAACAGCGGGACCACCACGCCGGCGACGAGGAGCAGGCAGAGCACCGGCCACAGCTCGGTCCAGACCACCCGCAGCCCCGGGGCGAACCAGTGCCGGATCACCGACCCGTTGCCGAGGTAATGCGCCACAGTGAACGCGTAGGGCTTGACCTCCGGGTAGGGGACGACGTGGAAGCCGTGCCCGCCGACCGTCAGGTTGAGATCCGGGATCGGCGACCCGACGATCACCCAGTTGCGGACGTACCAGAAGCCGCCGGCCAGGAAGGCCGGCGCGAACAAGGCGAGCGCGGCACGGCCGCGGTCACCGGACGCGACGACGACCACTGCCACCGCGACGAGAATCGCCAGCGGCAACGCGTTGAGCTTCGTGCCCGCCGCCAGTCCCAGTGCCAGCCCCGCCAGACACAGCTCGGCCAGCCAAGCGGGCCGCGACCGCTCCCCGCGGGGTATCCCGGCCACGGCCAGGCAGGCGACCGCGGCGAGCACGAACGCCATCGACGGCAGGTCGTTGAGCCCGGGCCCGGTGCTCGCCTGCGACACGATCGGCAGCGCCATCACGGCCGCGCCGGCCGCCAGCGCCGGAGCCCCGGCCGACCACCGGGCGCCGATCACCCAGCAGGCCAACAGCGCCAGCCAGCCGAACAGCAGGTTGAGGCCGAAGACGACAAGGTCGGGCTGCGGGCCGAGCATCCCGATCGCGGCCAGCAGCTCCGCGTCGTAGGGGTAGTAGACGGTCCCGTCGGAGGACGCGGCGTGATGCTGGTGCAGGTCGCTGTGGGTGTGGACGAGATGCGCGGACTGCGTCAGGTGGTAGTGAATGCTGTCGAGGTCGAGCGGGCCGGTGTGCAGCACCGCCGCGTCGCGGGCCAGCACGGACGCGGTCGTCGCGCCGACGCACAGGACGACACAGCCCAGCACCACCTGCGCGCCGCGGCCATGCGGCAGCGCGAACGACCTCGCGGGACCGCCGCGGGACGGCGGCGCCGTTCCGAACCGCGCAACGGCCGCGGCCACCGCCGCGCTCACGAGCGCGAACGGCCAGCGCCGGAAGCCACTCACCAGCCCGAGCAGCTCGGCCACGACGATGACCCCCGTCGTGCCGACCAGCGACGAGGCGAGGGCCGCCTCCGCCCCCGTCCACTCCGGGGCAATCCGCCGCACGAGGCGTCGCGACGCCGGGATCCACGGCAACAGCCCGAGCGCAAGAGCGAGCGAGCCCAACAGGTAGTCGGCGACGTCCACCCGGCACTAGCTCCCGAGCGTGACGTGGTCGGCAGCACCGGTCGCGGTGATCCCCGACGTGCCGACCGTCACGGACTTGACATCGATCCGGAACGGCAGCGAACGCAAGGGCACCGCCAACGAGAACGGCTGCACCAGGACCACGTGCGAAGGCTGCCGCTTCACCCCCACGATGCTGGTCGAGTCGATGTCGCCGACGGACAGCACGATCAGGTCGTTGTTGACCGTGACCTTCGCGATCCCGGTCGCGATCGCGGTGCGTTTGCCGAGCGGGACCTTGCGCGCCACTTCGATCGAGGTGGGTGAGGTTCGGCGCAGCGTCACCGACGTGCCGTTGGCACCGAGGTAGCGCGTGATGTCGGCGAACGACACGTACGCCGTACCGGTGACCCGGTCGACCGGCACCTTCGACACCGATCCACCCAACACCTTCGACAGCGGGATGTGCGCCCCGTGAAGGGTCGCCTTCAGGGTCGTGACAGTGACGCCGTCCGGGGTCTTGAAGCCGTGCGCGGTGATGCTCACGTCGTGGTACTTGCCGCCGATCGCCTGGGTGAGGAACGGCACGCCGGCAATCGACACCGAAGGCCGGTTGGGCAGGTGCTCGTCGGTCTGCAGCTTGCCGGCCAGGACGTGCGCCGCGACGTGCGCTCCGACCCGGTCCACCACGACGACTGCGGCGACGAGCAGGACCAGTACGGCGATCAGCAGTCGTCGCAGCATGACCGACAGTCTGCCCGGTCAGCCGTTGCCGGCCGTGGCCCGACGGCCGCGTGCGACCAGCTCGGGCAGGTGACGCCCGATCCGGTCGAGCAACTCGGGGCTGGCTCCGATCTCGGCGTGGGCGAAACCCTCGACCAGCCACAGCTCCTTCGGCTCGCGGGCGGCGTCGTACAGCGCGTTCGGGTGCTCGACCGGGAAGTAGTGGTCCTCGTCGCCGTGCACGATCAGCACCGGAATCGGCGCGATCCGCCCGATCACCTCCACGGGCGCCTCGGGAAGCTCGTCCGGCCAGCCGTCGCTGGAGATGCGAGTGCGCAGCACGCGACGGGCGACCAGCCGGCCGAGCCGGGTCTCGATCGCCCAGTGCACGCGGCGCATCGGCTTGGTGTCCTTGTAGAACCAGCGCGAGACGGCGGACACGCTGATCACGCCGTCGACACCGCCGTGCAACGCGGCGTGGCGAAGCACGATGCTGCCGCCCATCGACCAGCCGCACGTCACGACGTGGCGATAGCCGATCTCGCGCGCGTAGCCGACGGCCGCGTCGATGTCGCGGATCTCGTGGTGACCGACCGTCGAGTGCCCGTCGGAGGCGCCATGCCCGCGGAAGTCGATCCCGATCACCCCGGCGTGCGCGGCGAGCGCGGCGAGCACCGCCCGCGGGCCGGGCCGCGCGGTCGACTGGGTGAAACCGTGACCCACGACCACCGCGAGCGGTCGCGAGTCGTCCGGGCCGGCGAGGTGGACCGCCGCAAGGCGCACTCCGTCATCGGTGATCAGCTCGATGCTGTGCGGCCGGGAGACGTGCACCACTCCGCTATCCTTAACCAATCGGGTTCGGGCAGCGCCGCCTCCCCCACGGTGTTCGAAGCGGTCGGGAGGACACGACAATGGCGAGCTTGCTCTTGCTCACGCCGGCGTCCGACGGGTCGGCTCAGGTGCTGCCGAGCCTCGGACTGCTCGGGCACGTCGTACGGGTCCTCCCGCTCGAAGCCGCTCCCCTGCTCGACGCACCGCCGTGTGACGTGGTGCTGGTCGACGCCCGCCGGGAGATGTCATCGGCACGGACCACCTGCCGGCTGCTGCAGACGACCGGTACGTCGGCGCCGGTGATCGGCATCGTCACCGAGGGCGGCTTGGTCGCCGTCGCCGCGGACTGGGGTCTGGACGACGTCATCCTCGACTCCGCCGGGCCCGCCGAGGTGGAGGCCCGCCTGCGGCTGGCGCTCGGCCGGGTGACCAAGGCCCGCGAGGCCGGTGCCGCGGAGGAGATCCGCTCCGGCGACCTGGCGATCGACGAGTCGACGTACCAGGCTCGGCTCGGAAGCCGACCACTCGACCTCACGTTCAAGGAGTTCGAGCTGCTGAAGTTCCTCGCCCAGCATCCCGGCCGGGTGTTCTCGCGCGCGCAGCTAGTGCAAGAGGTGTGGGGCTACGACTACTTCGGCGGCACGCGCACCGTCGACGTCCACGTGCGCCGCCTGCGCGCCAAGCTCGGCCCGGAGCACGAAGCCTTGATCGGCACGGTGCGCAACGTCGGGTACAAGTTCGTCGCGCAGCCGATCGCCGCGCTCCCCGAAGACGGCGACGGCGAGCGCGGCCACGACGCCGCCCGGGCGGACACGGTCTCCGTGCGCTGACCGGTCGCGCCGTTAGGGTCAGCGGCGTGGCAGTCATCGAAACCGACGACCTGTCCTTCCGACAGGTGTACGACGTGATGCAGATGCGCAGCGCAGTCGCGGCGGCGACCGGCACGAGCCCGCTGTCCGACCATGTCGTGAGCTCCGTGAAGGGCAAGGCGCCCGGCCGCCACTTCCTGCAGCTCTCCGACGACCGCCTGCTCGGCTACGCCCACCTCGCGCCCGGAGCGGAGCCGGTCGCGGAGCTGCTGGTCAGCGATGCCGGCAACGTGGCCGAGCTGCTGCGCGCCGTGACCGGTGCGGCGGGCTCGTCGCTGCGGATCTGGACCCGCGGGGACAAGGCGCCGCTCAACGACGTACTTCCCACCCTTGGGTTCACCGCGGCACGCACCCTGTTGCAGCTGCGCTGCCCGCTCGGGACGGGGAGCGTTGCCCAACCGTCCTGGCCGGACGGCGTGACGGTCCGCACGTTCCGCGTCGACGCCGACGAGGAAACCTGGCTCGCGGTCAACGGCGCGGCCTTCGCCGGGCACCCGGAGCAGGCGAGCTGGACCATGGACGACATCCGGGCCCGGGAAGAGGAGGCCTGGTTCGACCCGACCGGATTCTTCCTGGCCGAGTCAGATGGTGCGCTGGTCGGATTCCACTGGACCAAGCAGCACAGCCCCGAGCTGGGCGAGGTCTACGTGATCGGAGTCGACCCGACGATGCAGGGCAAGGGGCTCGGGCAGGCCCTGCTGCTGCACGGCATGCACCACCTTGCCGACCGCGGGGTCTCGACCGTCCTGCTCTACGTCGAGGAGGACAACCGCGGGGCGATCGCGCTCTACGAGCGGCACGGGTTCGCCCGATGGGACGCCGACCGGATGTTCGCGCGCACCGCGCCGGGCCGGTAGCCGCTACTTCCGCCGGCGCAGCCGCTCGGTCCAGGTGGGCTTCTTGACGG
>CAZEAM010000269.1:0-2948 GCA_964510285.1 uncultured Frankiaceae bacterium
GAGGCTCGCCTTCGGGAAGAACGGCGGGACGGTGTTCGGGAAGATCACCTCGGCGACGATGCCGTCGGCCTCGAGGTCGGCAAGCCGCCGCTCGGAGTCCCAGTTGCGCTCACCGTCGGGACCTTTCATGTCCTCGTACGGGATCTCGTACGACGCGGCCCACGCGTCGAAGTCGTCGTGCCACCTGCTGGCGAGATAGGGGCGGTAGTCGACGATGTTGCCGCCGCCGTGGCAGTCCGCCGAGATGACGAGGTAGCGCTCGTGGTCCATTGACCGTCCCCGACCGAGACGAATGTAACGGCGTTACAGTAGCGCCTCAGCCGGTCCCGTCAATAGCCCGCGGCAGCCGCAACCGGGCTCCGCCGTACGACGAAGCCCGGTTGCGGGATTGCCTGGTTGCGCCGCCCGCCCCCGTTGCCGAGCCGGACGGAGCGGGTGGTGCGGTCTAGACGTAGGTGTCGCGCTCCTGGACGACCGTGCCGTTGTTCACCGGAACGCCGCCGCTGGACACGGTGCGCGAGCGGTGCCGGCGCGGGGCAAAGATGATGAGGTCGAGGACGAGGCCGATGGCGCCGACGATCATCAGAATGACGCCGACGGTGTTGATGTCGACACCGTTCGCGGTTGCGTTGACGGCCCAGGTAAGGACAGCCCCGACAGCGATCAGGAACAGGCCTACACCGATACCCATGGCTGCATCTCCTTTGTTGACGGCTGCGGACTGCAACCGTTGGTATGCAAGGAGTTATCGCCGCTGAGGGGGGCGAGAAACCCGCCGTTTCGGTGGTTTAGACCTCAGATCGCGCGGTAGTCCAGGCGCGACATTCGTGGTCCGCGCCGCTCCCGCCGCGAACCCGGTGTGAGCTCGAGCACACGCACCAGCCGATACCGGTGCGGCCGCCATGGTTCGAGGAATGCCTCGACCTCGCCCTCGGGGATCGCCCGCCCCTCCCCGAGCGCCTCGCCGAGCAGCGCCGGCAGGTGGTAGTCCCCGATCGGTGCGGCGTCGGGGTCGCCCAGTGCCCGAGCGCCGACCTCGTGGGCGGTCCAGACGCCGATTCCCGGGATCGCGGTCAGCATCCGGTAGACCTCGCCGTTGTTGCCCTCGCGCGCAGCGGCTTCGAGTCGCGAGGCGTATGACGCGGCCAGTGCGATGGTCCGCGCCTTGCGCTGCTCAACACCCGCTCGGTGCCACTCCCACGTCGGGATCGACTGCCAGACCTCCTTGGCCGGGATGACCTTCATGCCGGCAGGCGCCGGCCCCGGTGCAACCTCGCCGTACCGCGTGACCAGCCTTCTCCAGTGCGCGAAGGCATCCACGCCGACGATCCGCTGCTCGAGTACGGCGGGCACCAGCGCCTCGAGCACCCGCCCGGTCCGCGGCACCCGAAGCCCCCGCAACCGCTTGTGCGCGGCAGCAACCCGCTCATCGCGCGGCTCAAAACTGTCCGGGTCATCCCGACTACCCAGCAACTCAGGCACGGACTCGACCAGCTCACCAGCGCCCGGACCCCAAGCCCGAACCGAAACCTCGCCCCCACCGCGTTGCGCAAGGCAGTAGCTCACGGCCCCGCTGTCCAACCGCGAAGTCCGCCAGATCGCCCCATCAGGAGCAACCCGATGACAAGGGTCGCCGGGCCCCCGCCGCAGCGTCGCAAGCGTGAGCCGAACCGAAAGCGGAAAGGGAGGACGCCACAGCCGGACGAAGTCCGGCGCGGGGCGTGAGCCCGGAGGAGCGTGTCCCTCGCCCTTCTTCTGGGCGACGGGACCCAGCGACGGAGGGGTCAGGTCCCGCGCCTTACTCGGCACCAGCCTGGCCATAGTCCTTGAACGGTTTGTTCTGCTTCTCGAGCGAGTCCGCGAGCTTCCCTTCGACCATGGCCTTGAGGAACTCCTTGGACGAGCGCTGGTGGAGCCCGAGAGCGGTCAGCTCAGACCCGTAGCGGATCGCCGCGCGCATACCCATGACGTCCATCGCCCGGTGCACGGTCCGCTTGTTGATCTGCAACAGGTCCGCGGGAATCTTGGCCATCCGCAGCGCCATCTCGATCGTCTTCGCCTCGAGCTCCTCGGCCGGGAAGGCGCGCGTCGCCCAGCCGAGCCGCGCGGCCTCGACGCCGGTCATCGAGTCACCGGTCAGCATCTGCTCCATCGCCGCGCGCATGCCCATCAGCCACGGGTGGAACTGCATGTCGGCCGTGCTCATGGTCCGGATCGCCGGGTAGCCGATGGTCGCGTCCTCGGCGACGTACACGACGTCGCAGCCGGTGGCCAGCTCGCTGCCGCCGGCCAGGCAGTACCCGTGGACCTGGGCGATCACCGGCTTGGCGAGATCCCAGATCTCGAACCAGCCTTTGACGACGTTGCGCGGCCAGTAGCCGTCGCCACCGGCGGAGTACCACGGGAACGGGTCGTCCTTTTTCGGAGTGAGGTCGTAACCGGCCGAGAAGCACTTGCCCGCGCCGCGAATGACCATCACCCGTACGCCGCGGTCTGCGTCGCCTTCGTACAGCGCGTCGAACAGCTCCCGACGCAGCGAGTTGGACAACGCGTTGCGCTTCTCGGGACGGTTCAGGGTGATCCGCCGGATCCCCTCAGCGGGCTCGTCGACAAGCACCAGATCTTCAGCCACGGGGGTCAACGTACTAGGGACGGTGGATGCGGCATCAAACCTGGGGCGCTTCACTCCTCCATCGTTGAGTGCTCACTTTTCGCCGCCGAAAGTGTTCAGTTTTCGAGCGCCGCCGACATCTAGACGGTCAGGTCATCCACGCTTGCACCTGGTGCCACGACCAGCTCGCTTGTGACAGCATCACATCATGGGATTCCTAGGCGGGTTTCGTCAGGCGGCGGACCATCTCGACGATCAGGTGCTCGGTGGCCGGCAGCCTGCTCCCGGCATGTATACGTCGCGACGGGTCGATCCCCGTGTCGGGGATCACGTCAGT
>CAZEAM010000270.1:0-17834 GCA_964510285.1 uncultured Frankiaceae bacterium
TGACGACCCCGAGTACGGCGTGACCGAAGAGCAGCGTCTCGACGCCGCCACCGAGATGTGGGCCTACGCCAGCGCACTCGCCGACGAGAAGCGCAAGGACCTCAAGGACGACATCGTCTCCAAGCTGATCAGCCCGGACGAGGAAGGCAACGTCCTCTCCGAGCTCGAGTTCGACCTGTTCTTCATGCTGCTCGGCGTCGCGGGCAACGAGACCACTCGCAACGCGATCTCCGGCGGCATGTACGCGCTGATCAAGCACCCGGAGCAGTGGGACAAGCTCAAGGCCGACCCGGGCCTGATCCCGAGCGCGGCGGACGAGATCGTGCGCTGGGTCACCCCGGTGCACCTGTTCCGTCGTACGGCGATGGAGGATGTCGAGCTCGGCGGCAAGACGATCAAGAAGGGCGACAAGGTCGTCATCTTCTACACCTCGGCCAACCGCGACGAGTCCGTGTTCACCGATCCGGACGTCTTCGACATCGCCCGCGAGCCGAACCCGCACGTGGGCTTCGGCGGGGGCGGACCGCACTTCTGCCTCGGCCGGCACCTCGCGAAGCTCGAGATCGAGTGCTTCTTCCGCTCGCTGATCGAGCGCGTGGACCGGGTGGAACTCGTCAACGAGCCGCGCCGGCTCCGGTCGAACTTCATCATGGGCATCAAGGAAATGACGGTCCGCTTCATCCCGGCGGCGTCGTGACCGACGACGTTCTCACCGCCCCGCACGTCGTCGAGTACACCTACACCCGCTCCACCGGTCCCGCGATCGGCGCATTCCTCACCGGGCTGCGCGACTCGAAGATCGTCGGTGTCCGCGGGTCCGACGGCCGGGTGATCGTCCCGGCGGTCGACTACGACCCGGTGACGAGTGAGGACCTGTCGGAGTACGTCGACGTCGCCGACACCGGCGTCGTCACGGCGTGGTCGTGGAACGACAATCCGCTGAAGGGTCAGCCACTCGACAAGCCGTTCGCCTGGGCGCTGGTGCGCCTCGACGGTGCCGACGTGGCGTTCCTGGCCGCGGTCGACGCGGGTTCGCCGGACGCGATCTCGACCGGGGCGAAGGTCAAGGCCCGCTGGGCCGAAGAGCGCATCGGCTCGATCCGCGATCTCATCTGTTTCGAGGTGACCCAATGACCGAGACGACGGAAGCCCCCGGTCCCGTCACCGTCGTCGAGACGCCGATCTCGCTCGACTTCTCCTACACCCCGGGCGTCGCGGCGTCGCGGTTCCTGCGGTCCTTGGAGCAGGGGAAGCTGGTCGGGCCGCGCTGCCCCAACTGCCAGAAGGTCTACATGCCGCCGCGCGGCGCGGGCGCGATGTGCGGGGTCGCGACCGACGAAGAGGTGGAGCTGTCCGGCAAGGGCACGGTGACGACGTTCTGCGTGACCCGGATCCCGAGCCCGGGCCTGCAGGCGCCGTACGTCTCGGCGTGGATCCTGCTCGATGGCGCGGACATCACCTCGATGTTTCTCATCCAGGAGATCGACCCGTCGGAGGTTCGGCTCGGCATGCGGGTCGAGCCGGTCTGGGTGGACGAGGGTGACCGGCGCTCCGACCTCGGCAACATCAAGTACTACCGCCCGCTCGATGAGCCGGACGCGCCGTACGAGACCTACAAGGACTACGTATGACCCCACGAAAGCGCTCGCTTCGCTCACGCTTCCGCGGGAGCCCCGAGTAATGCGCGAGTTCCGTAGGCCCGTCGCGATCGTCGCGTCGGCGTCGTTCGAGACGCCGTCTGAGCCGGCGCGCAACGAGGTCGAGATGCTGCTGCCAGTGGTGCACAAGGCCATGGCGGACGCGGGCCTCACGCAGGACCAGGTCGGCTTCACCGTGTCAGGGTCGAGTGACTACCTGCAGGGCTTCCCGTTCGCCTTCGTCGGCGCACTCGACGCGGTCGGGCCGTGGCCGCCGATCCGCGAGTCGCACCTGGAGATGGACGGCGCGTTCGCCCTAGCCGAAGCGATCGCCGTGCTGCAGCACGAGAACATCGACACCGCACTCGTCTATGCGTTCGCTCGGCCGTCGCGCGGCGACCTTGACCGCACACTCGCCTTGCAGCTCGACCCGTACACCGTCGCTCCGCTCAACCCCGACGGCCGCGGGCTCGCCGGACTGCAGGCGCAGGCGATGCGAGACAGCGGCCGGTTCGCCGACGTCCCCGAGGTGCCGCCGACCTACGTCGCCGATGGCGCAACGGCCGTGGTGCTCGCGGTGGGGGACCGTGCCAACGAGCTGACCGCGAATCCGGTGTGG
This sequence comes from uncultured Frankiaceae bacterium, assembly GCA_964510285.1. GTDB lineage: Bacteria > Actinomycetota > Actinomycetes > JAFAQI01 > JAFAQI01 > DASZTV01. The sequence goes on from CAZEAM010000270.1 coordinate 2,257, forward strand.
GTCACCGGGATCGATCACCGGATCGAGGCGCCGGCACTCGGCGTGCGCGACCTCACCGTGTCGGTGTCGGCCAAGGCCGCGGGCGAAGCCGCCGGAGCCGAAGGGGTGCAGGCGGCCTGGCTGCACACGCCGTATCCGCATCAGGAGCTTCTGCTGCGTGAAGCGCTCGGGCTTGCCGACGTGCCGGCCCACTGCGCAGCCGGGCCCATGATGGTCGGTGGTCTGGAGCGCTTTGCCCAGGCCGCTCGGGCGGTCGCTGCGGGCGAGGTCGGCAAGGCCCTTGCCCACGCCACGAGCGGGCCTTGCCTGCAACAGAACCTGGTCGGCGTACTCGAAGGCGGTGTGAGATGACGCAGGTTGCCGTCGTCGGTGTCGGCCAGACGAAGTACGCCTCGAAGCGACTCGACGTCTCGATCGCCGGGCTGGTCCGCGAGGCGGCCAAGCGCGCGCTCGACGACGCGGGGATGACGTGGTCGGACATCGACGCGGTTGTCATCGGCAAGGCGCCGGACATGTTCGAAGGCGTCATGATGCCCGAGCTCTATCTCGCCGACGCGCTCGGCGCCGTGGGCAAGCCGATGATGCGGGTGCACACCGCGGGCAGCGTCGGCGGCTCGACCGGCGTGATGGCGACGCACCTCGTCTCGAGCGGCGCCCACAAGCGCGTGCTCGTGGTGTGCTTCGAGAAGCAGAGCGAGTCCAACGCGACCTGGGCACTGTCGATCCGGCTGCCGTTCACGGGCGGCAACGTGACCGGTGCCGGCGGGTTCTTCGCGCCGGTCATCCGGGCGTACATGCGTCGGGCCAACGCGCCCGACGACATCGGGATCAAGGTCGCGGTCAAGGACCGGCTCAACGCGCTGAAGAACCCCTACGCCCACCTGAACATCCCGGACATCAGCGAGGAGATGGTCCGTGAGTCCCCGATGTTGTGGGACCCGATCCGCTACCTCGAGACCTGCCCCTCCTCGGACGGCGCGTGCGCGATCGTGCTCGCCGACGCAGACACCGCCAAGGCGACGCCGAACCCGCCGGCATGGATCCACTCGACCGCGATCCGCAGCGAGCCGACGATGGGGGCCGGCCGCGACGTCGTGAACCCGCACGCGGGGCGCGACTGCGCGAAGGAGGTCTACGCGCAGGCCGGGATCACCGACCCACGCCGTGAGCTGGACTGCGCAGAGATCTACGTGCCGTTCTCCTGGTACGAGCCGATGTGGATGGAGAACCTCGGCTTCGCGGCTGAGGGCGAGGGCTGGAAGATGGTCGACGACGGCAGCACGTCGATGGCGGGTGACATGCCGATCAACCCCTCCGGCGGCGTCCTGTCCTCCAACCCGATCGGCGCCTCGGGCATGTGCCGGTTCGCCGAGGCGGCGCTTCAGGTCCGCGGCATGGCCGGCGAGCACCAGGTGCCCAACGCGAGCCGGGCGCTCGGCCACGCCTACGGCGGCGGTGCGCAGTTCTTCGCGATGTGGGTCGTGGGCTCGGACCCACTCAAGTCATGAGCGATTACCTCCAGCTCGATGCAAAGGTCTGCATCGTCACCGGGGGCTCCCGGGGCATGGGCGAGTGCACCGTCCGGCGACTTCACGCAGAAGGTGCCACCGTCATCGCGGCGGACATCCTCGACGACGAGGGCAAGGCCCTCGCCGAGGAGCTCGGTGAGCGGGTCCGCTACGTCCACCTCGACGTCTCGGACGAGGACGGTTGGGCCGCTCTGGTCGCCGAGGTCGAGCGCGACTTCGGCCGGCTCGACGTACTGGTCAACAACGCCGGCATCCTGCTGTTCAACGCGATCACCGACACGCCGATCGAGGAGCTGCGCCGCATCCTCGACGTCAACCTGATCGGCACCTTCCTCGGGATGAAGCACGCGATCCCGGCGATGAAGCGGGCCGGCGGCGGGTCGATCGTCAACCTGTCGTCCACCGAAGGACTGGGCGCGACGCTGTTCTGCGGGTCTTACACCGCGAGCAAGTTCGCGGTCCGTGGCATCACCAAGGTCGCGGCGCTCGAGAACGGCAAGGCAGGGATCAGGGTCAACTCGGTCCACCCGGGCGGCATCGACACCCCTATGACACGCGCGGTGGTCGACGACGAGGGCCGGAAGTACATCGCCAGCCGGGTCGCGGGTCTGAAGCGGATGGGTACGGCGGACGAGGTCGCGAAGGTCATCGTGTTCCTCGCCAGCGACGCCTCGTCGTACATGACCGGAGCCGAGCTCGCCGTCGACGGCGGCGCCACGGCGAGTGCGGGCTTCTAGGTAATAAGGAGAGATCGGATGCGGATCGCCTACACCGACTCACAGCTCGAGCTGCGCGACGAGCTGCGCGAGTACTTCAAGACGATCGTCACGCCCGAGGTGACGCAGGCGATGTCGCACGGCGGGCTCGGCACGCCGGAGTGCATGGCCGCGGTGCGCCAGATGGGCAAGGACGGCTGGCTCGGCGTCGGCTGGCCCAAGGAGTACGGCGGCAAGGGCTTCGGCCGGATGGAGCAGTTCGTCTTCTACGACGAGGCGCAGCGCGCCGGGGCGCCGCTGCCGTTCCTGTCCATCAACACGATCGGACCGGCGATCCAGCAGTTCGGCTCCGAGGAGATGAAGAAGGACATCCTGCCGCGCATCCTTGGCGGCGAGTGCTTCGTGTCGATCGGCTACTCCGAGCCGGGCGCGGGCACCGACCTCGCGGGGCTGAAGACCTCAGCCGTGCGTGACGGCGACCATTGGGTCATCAACGGCCAGAAGATCTTCACCAGCCTGACCGACCACGCCGACTACATCTGGCTGGCCTGCCGCACCAACCCCGACCTCGGCAAGCACAAGGGGATCTCGATCATCCTGGTGCCGACCGACTCGGAGGGCTTCTCCTACACCCCGATCAACACGATCGGTGACCACGCGACGTACGCGACCTACTACCAGGACGTGCGTGTCCCGGTCAGCAACACGGTCGGCGAGATCGACAAGGGCTGGTCGATCATCACGACGCAGCTCAACTACGAGCGGATCTCGCTCGCCGTGCCCGCGCACCTCGAGAAGAACTACAGCGAGGTCTTGAAGTGGGCGCAGGAGACGAAGCTCCCGGACGGGCGCCGGGTGATCGACCAGGAGTGGGTACAGGTCCATCTCGCGCAGGTGCGCGCGAAGCTCGAGGCCCTGCAGCTGCTGAACTGGAAGAACGTCTGGCAGGACAGCATCGGGCAGGTGTCGATCGCCGACTCCTCCGCGGTGAAGGTGTACGGCACGACGCAGTACTGCGAGTGCTACGGGTTGCTGCTCGAGGTGCTCGGCGCGGCAGGTGTGCTCAAGGGAGACTCGCCGGGGTCGGTGCTGGCCGGCCGGCTCGAGCGGTCCTACCGCGGCACGCTGATCCTCACCTTCGGTGGCGGCACGAACGAGATCCAGCGAGATCTGATCGCCATCTTCGGCCTCGGCATGCCTCGCAGCCTGCGATAACCGATCTGACGAGGAGAGACACGAGATGGACTTTTCCTACTCCGAGGATCAGGTCGCGCTGCAGGCGCTCGCCCACGAGATCCTCACCGAACAGGCCACCCACGAGCACCTCAAGTCGCTCGAGGCGGCGAGCACGAACGGCTCGGTGTACGACGCGCAGCTGTGGAAGCAGCTCGCCGCGTCGGGGCTCACCGGGATCGGGGTGCCCGAGGAGCACGGCGGCGCGGGCCTTGGCTTTCTCGACCTCGCGGTGATCTTCGACGAGGTGGGCCGTGCGGTGGCACCGGTCCCCGCGGTGGCGACGCTCGCGACGGCGTACGTGCTGGCGAGATCCGCGCCGGCCGCGGTTGCCGCGCACCTGCCGGGCGTCGCATCCGGTGACACCGTCCTGACCACCGGTTTCGGTGACGTGGCGGACCTCACCGCACGCCAGGACGGCGACACGTGGGTGCTCACCGGCGAGAAGGGCTTCGTGCCTTACGGCGCGGAGGCCGATGTCGTCGTCGTACCGGCAACCAACGAGGGCAAGACGATCCTCGCGCTCGTGCCGAAGGGCACCGCCGGCGTGACGGTCACCGAGCTGCACACCACCAACCACGAGCCGCAGGCGCTGCTGACCTTCGCCGGAGCCGTACTGGACGCATCGCAGGTGGTCGCCGACGGCGCGGAGACCTACGCCGACCTGGTGCGCCACCACACGGCCGCGCTGTCGATGGTCGCTGCGGGCGTGGTGAAGGCGGCGCTGGAGATGACCGCGCGCTACACCTCCGAGCGCGAGCAGTTCGACAAGAAGATCGCGTCGTTCCAGGCGGTCGGCCAGCGCGCGGCGGACGCTTACATCGACGCGGAGATGATCCGGCTCACCGCTCTGCAGGCCGTGTGGCGGCTGTCCGAGGGCTGGCCTGCCGACGAGGAGATCGCGATCGCGAAGTACTGGGCGGGTGACGGCGGAATGCGGGTCGTGCACGCTTGCCAGCACCTGCACGGCGGGATCGGCGTCGATCTCGACTACCCGATCCACCGTTACTTCATCTGGTGCAAGCAGATCGAGCACGAGCTCGGTACGCCGACCCGCCAGCTGCTCTCGCTCGGCGCGATGCTCGCGGCGACGCCCGCATAAGGGGTGGTTAGACGATGCACTGTCCTGCTGCGCGCCGCCCGGAGCGACGACTGGCTTCGTTGTCGTCGTCGCGCGTAGCGCCGCTACGCGACTCCTCCTCCGCCTTGCCATCCGCCGCCCGGACGTCGCTCGCGACGGACGGCATCGCCTAACCACCCCTAGTCAGGAGACGAGTTCGTGGAGTTCAACCTCGGCGACATCTTCGAGTCGCTCGTCGACGTCGTAGGTGAGCGTGAGGCGCTGGTCTGCGGCGACGACCGCCTGACCTACGCCGAGCTCGAAGCCCGTGCCAACCGGCTCGCCCACCACTTCCTGTCGATCGGTGTGCAACCGGGCAACCACGTCGGCGTCCAGCTGTACAACGGAGTCGAGTACGTCACGACGATGGTGGCCTGCTTCAAGGTGCGGGCGGTGCCGGTCAACGTGAACTACCGCTACGTCGAAGAGGAGCTCCTCTACCTCTTCAACGACGCGGACCTGGTCGCGCTGGTCCACGACACCGAGTTCACGCCGCGGATCAACGCGGTCCGGGACCGGGCACCGAAGCTCGCGAGCTTCATCTCGGTCGGCGACGGAGAGGCACCCGAGGGCGCGGTCGACTGGGCTGACGCGCTGGCGGCACAGTCGCCGGAGCGCGACGGCTTCCCGCAGCGCTCGTCCGACGACCTCTACATCATCTACACCGGCGGGACGACCGGGATGCCGAAGGGCGTCATGTGGCGCCAGCACGACATCTTCTATGCCGGCATGGGCGGCGCCGACCCGGTGGGCACACCGGTCAGCACGCCGGAGGAGGTCGCGCAACGGGCACCCAACCGGGGCGGGCTGGTGATGTTCCCGGTCGCGCCGCTGATGCACGGCGCGGCGCAGCTGGCGACCTGGATCGCCTTCCTGCAGGCGTCGAAGGTGATCCTGGTCAAGAAGTTCGACCCGGTCGAGGTGCTCGAGGTCGCCAAGCGCGAGAACGTGAACTCGCTGTCGATCGTCGGGGACGCGATGGCTCGCCCGATGGCGGAGGCGCTCGCCGGTCCGCTCAAGGGGATGGAGCTGCCGAACCTGTTCGTGCTGAGCTCGGCCGGTGCGATCTTCTCCCAGACCGTGAAGGACATGCTCAAGGAACACCTCCCCAACGTCGCGCTGATGGACAACTTCGGGGCGTCGGAGACCGGCTTCCAGGGCACCGGCAAGGACGGCTCCAGCCCGGACAAGGGCCTGAAGTTCACGGTCAACGACCGCACGACCGTCCTCGACGAGGACCTCAAGCCGATCGAACCCGGATCCGGCAAGGTCGGCCGCGTCGCGCAGCGCGGTCACGTCCCGCTCGGCTACTACAAGGACGAGGTCAAGACGAAGGAGAGCTTCGTCACCGTCGATGGCGTCCGCTACGTGCTGCTGGGCGATGCCGCGACGATCGAGGAGGACGGCGCGATCGCTGTACTCGGCCGCCATTCGGTGTGCATCAACACCGGTGGCGAGAAGGTCTTCCCCGAGGAGGTCGAGGCGGCGCTGAAGGCGCACCCCGCGGTGTACGACGCGGTGGTCACCGGTGTGCCCGACGAGCGGTTCGGTCAGCGCGTGACCGCGCTGCTACAACTCCGCCCGGAGGCCGCCGCCCCATCGCAGACCGAGATCGAGGAGCACTGCGCGACCCGCGTGTCGCGCTACAAGGTCCCGCGGCTGGTGTTCGTCGTACCGGAGATCCGGCGCTCACCCAGTGGCAAGGCGGACTATCCATGGGCGGCGTCGACGGCCAAGGAGCTTCTCTCGGCGTCGGCGGGGAACTGAACCGCAGTGCCTTCCACCCGGGCTGACCCGACCCGCGAGGCGCCGGCGTCGCAGGTCGCTCGGCGTGAGCGGATCCTCGACGCCGCGGTCGAGCTCGCCGGCGAGGGCGGCTACGACGCGGTGCAGATGCGAGAGGTGGCCGAACGTGCGGAGGTCGCCCTCGGCACGCTGTATCGCTACTTCCCGTCGAAGGTGCACCTGCTCGTGTCGGCGCTGGGCCGGACCTTCGCTCAGCTACAGGACAGCGTGCCGGCCGGCGAGGACGGTACGCCGGAAGAACGGGTCTACCGCGTCGTCGCCCACGTGACGCGGTTCCTCGCGAAGAACCGTCGGCTGTCCGGCGCAATGGTTCGAGCGCTGATGAGTGCCGAGGCGGACGCCGCCCAGGACGTCGAAGCAGTCGACGACGTACTCGTCGGGTTTCTCGCGGCGGCAACCCACGAGCCCGGCGACCGACCGTCCGAACGCGACATCCTCAACGCGCACATCATCGGCAAGGTCTGGTTGATCGACGTGGTGACGTTCCTGTCCGGCCGGATGACGGTGTCGCAGGTTCTCGAGGACCTCGAGGCGACGATCGCCCTGGTCATGAGCAGCAACAACCGGACCACCCTTTAGCTCTCAGTTCCTGCACACAAACGTTGCGAGGGTTAACTCCTGAGCACGTGACACCGCCTCAGGGGGCAACTCGCGCAACGTTTGTGTGTGATTTCGAAGGTTTGCCCTGGCTTCCCTGGGCGTTCCATTGCACGACGCCGAGGAAGCGCTCCACCGCCCGGATGACGTGGGCGCTGCGGATCGAGGCGAAGACGTCGAAGGCGTGCTGCGCGCCCGGAAGCTCGGCGTAGACCACCACCGACTCCGAGACCTCACGAAGCCGCCGGGTGAACTCGCGCGCTTCGGCCACGTTGACCAGCGAGTCGTGGCGCCCGTGGATGACGAAGAACGGCGGCGCGTCGGGCCGGACGAGGGTGAGTGGTGACGCCGAGCGGGCCACGGCGCGGTCGCGGCTCTTGAACAGGGTCTTCGACAGGAAGTGGTCGTACTCGCGCGCGCCCGCTTTCGTGTCGAGGATGTTGGCGAGGTCGTAGACGCCGTAGAACGGCACGCACGCCTTGACCGACGTGTCCACGTCCTCGAACCCGGGCTGGTACTGCGGGTCGTTCGCGGTCAGGGCGACCATGGCCGCGAGGTGTCCGCCCGCCGAACCGCCGGTCACCACGACGTACGACGGGTCGCCGCCGTACTGCTCGATGTTGCGGCGGATCCAGGCGAGCGACTGCTTGACCGCGATCAGGTGCTCCGGCCAGGTCGCTTTCGGCGACAGCGGGTAGTTCGGCGCCACGCACACCCAGCCACGCGCCGACAGGTGCGTCATCAGCGGGAGCCCTTGCTCCTCCTTGTTGCCGATCACCCATCCGCCGCCGTGGATCTGCAGCAGCACGGGCCGACCGGAGCCGGGCTCGCGCGGCTGGTAGACGTCCAAGCGGTGGCGCTTGTCGGCGTCCGCGCCGCCGGCGTAGGTGATGCCGCGGGTGCGCTTGACCTGCGGATGCCTCGTGCGCCAGGGCGCCAGCACCTGACGCCACGGAGTGGTGAGGTCGGCCTTGTCAGGAGCCGGATCGAGGCGCGCCAGGTAGTCGGAGCCGAGCGCTTCGGCGAGTGCCTGCTCGACGACCGTGCGGACCTTCAACCCCTGGGCGATGAGCGCGGTCAGGCCGGCGGCCGACACGGCGTTGAGACCGAGCGCGATCTTGTCCTGCCGGCTGAGCCGCCCGCGCTTGGCGATCAGGAGGCCCTTCGATGCCGCGGCGGTAACGAGGAGGTTCTGCGGCGCCAGCTCGGTGGTGAGCCATCCGGTGAAGAAGCTCGGGATGGCGAGCGGGTTGCCACTGGGGAGCGGGCGCAGCGCGTTGAGCGTGAGCCCCGCTCCGAGCGCTGAGAGCCGCATGAACCTTTGCCCCACGCAACCAGTCTGCCAGGATGACCCCGGAGGGGATACCCATGGTCGACCGGCGGACGCCCGCGCTCGCCGTACTGATCGTCGCCTCGGTGTTGACGGCGTGCGGCTCGAACAGCGCGCAGACATCGGATAGCGCGGCGCCCACGTCCGTGGCGGCGGCCGCCTCGTCCAGCCATCGCCTGACGCTCGACACCGGCAAGGACTACGGCAACCGGTACGCCGACGGGCTGCTGCCGGTCGGCGACGGGAGGTACCGCACCTCCGGTGCGAAGAAGGGCTACGTGTACGCCTGCGCGCAGTACGCCCAGGCGCTGTCACAAGGTGGCGGGGGCGCTCAGGTGCGCGGGCCGTGGTTCACGAACGGCAACACCGAGTACGACATCAACGAGAAGGCTCACGTGCAGGGCAGGGTGCACTGGGACGCGCAGCACAGCTTCACCACGAAGGGCAAGACGCGCCGGGTCGAGACCAACGACCTGCCGACCCACACGAGCGGGACGTTCCCCATCGACAGCTCCGACCCCGCCTACCAGTACGACCGCAACCCGAACTCGATCAGCGCCCAGGCGGTGTCGCTCGCGCTGCCCAAGAACCCCACCTACGGGACGCCGCAGTGCATGGGCGGCGTAGTCGGGGTGATGAAGACCGGCGTGATGCTGTTCAGCGCCTTCGATGCGGGTGGCCGGGACGCGGGTGCATGGGAGGTGCAGGACCACTGTGACGCGCACCCCCAGATGCAGGGCACGTACCACTACCACTCGCTGTCGTCGTGCATCAAGAAGGTGAGCGTCCACCACGTCATTGGCTGGGCCCTGGACGGCTTCCCGATCACCGGACCGCAGGTAGGGGGCCCGAACGACGTGCTGACCACCCGTGACCTGGACGTCTGCCACGGCATCACCAGCAAGGTCAGGATCAGCGGAAAGGCCGTCACGACCTACCACTACGTGATGACTGAGGACTTCCCGTACTCAGTGAGTTGCTTTCGGGCCACGCCGGTCAGCACCGGTCCGATCCACTGAGTTTGTTCGTAGGATTCCGCCATGCAGCGACTTGGTGGTATGGATTCGGCGTTCTTGTACTTCGAGACGCCCACCATGCACATGCACGTCGGCGGGCTCATGCTCGTCGATCCTTCGGGCGCCCGCCAGGCGTACTCCTTCGATGACTACCGCCACTACATCGAGTCGCGGCTGCCGCGGGTGCCGAGCTTCCGCCGGAAGCTGGCCAACGTCCCGCTCAACCTCGGCCGGCCGATGTGGGTCGAGGATCCCGACTTCGACCTCGACTACCACCTCCATCGCGCGGTCGTGCCGGCGCCGGGTGGCGACCGCGAGACCGCCGACATCGCCGCCGACGTGCTGTCGCGGCCGATGGACCGCAGCCGGCCGCTGTGGGAGATGTGGATCGTGGAGGGCCGGGCCGACGGCCTGATTGCGATCATCACCAAGGTGCATCACTCGGTCATCGACGGGGTGACCGGCGCCAACATGATGGCCGAGCTGTTCGATCTCGAGCCTGAACCGTCCGCCGTCCCGGAGCCGGTCGTCGACGACTGGGAGCCCGAGCGCAAGCCGAGTGACCTGGAGCTGGTGGGCCGCTCGCTGCTCGAATGGGCCGGCCGCCCGGTCGCCATCGCGAAGCTGGTTCCCGGCACGTTGCTGGGCGTCGGGAAGCTGGCGAAGCGCCGGGGTGGTGGCGCACCCGGCATGCCGGCGCCGTTCCGGGCGCCGCGTACGTCGTTCAACGCGACGGTCACCGCGCATCGCACAGTGGCTTACACGCATGTCTCGCTCGACGACCTCAAGACCATCAAGAACGCCTTCGGCGTGAAGATCAACGACGTCGTGATGGCGGTGTGCTCGGGCGCGCTGCGGCGTTACCTCATCGTGCGCGACGAGCTCCCGGAGCGGTCACTGATCTCGGCGATCCCGATCTCGGTCCACGCGAGCAGCGAGGACAAGCAGGGGACGACGAAGATCTCCATCATGTTCGCGAGTCTCGCGAGCGACGTCGACGATCCGGCCGAGCGGCTCCGGCAGATCGCGCTGACCAACGAGGGTGCGAAGGCCGACCACGAGCTGGTCGGCGCCCACATCCTGCAGGACTGGGCCGAGCACGCCGCGCCCAACACGTTCTCGCTGGCCGCCCGGATGTACTCCGGACTGCGGCTGGCCAACCGTCACCCCGTCGTACACAACCTGGTGATCTCCAACGTGCCGGGCCCGCCGATCCCGCTGTACTTCAACGGGGCTCGGCTGGTCGAGCTGCACCCGCTGGGCCCGGTGATGGACGGCGCCGGCCTCAACATCACCGTGCTGTCCAACATGGACGCGATCGGCTTCGGCTTCATCGCCTGCCGCGAGCTGATGCCCGAGCTGTGGGACCTTGCCGACGCGGTGCCGGACGCCGTGACCGAGCTGCTCGAAGCCGCGAAACAGATCGGGAAGAGCCCGGCGGCTAAGAAGCGCGCCGCGTCCGGTTCCGCCGGCTGACCGAATCGCAGGCCTCGAGCAGCACCGGCACGAACTCCTCCGCGCCGAGCACCAGCCCGGTGTGGCTGCCGGCGAACTCGTAGCTGATCGCGCCGGGGATCGCGGCGGCCAGGCTGTGCTGGCGACGGGTCGGGATCGCGCGGTCGCGTTCGGCGACGATGACACTGGCCGGTACGTCGACCCGCTTGATCCACGCGGCGGAGTCGAATCGCCCTACCGCGTCGAGTGCGGCGAGCAGCGCCCATCCGCTGGTGCTGCGGAACTCGGCCATCGCCCAGGGCCCGAGTTTCGACGTGTCTGCGGTGAGCGGGGCAGGGGTCTCGGCGAGGCGGGCGGACATCCGCTCCATCCCCAACCGGGCGCGGGCGGACAACCGGTTCATGGCCACGCCGGTCAGCCCGAACCACAGGCGCTCCTGGGCGCTGCCGCGGAAGTTGCGCGCGGTCGCCGCGAGCACGAGTCCCTCGACCCGGTTGCGGTGGCGGCGCCAGACCAGCTGCGCGATCGCGCCCCCCATCGAGTACCCGACGACCGTGAACTTGTCCACACCGAGCGCGTCCGCGACGGCGGCGACGTCATCGGCGCAGTCCTCGAGGCTGAACGACTCGGAGCGGATGCCGCGGCCGTGCCAGCGCTGGTCGAACGCGATGACCCGGTAGCGCTCGGCAAGCGCGGGCATTGACGGGTACCAGGACAGTGCGGCGGTGGTGGCCAGCGCGTGCACGAGGATGAGCGTCGGTGCGCCGGGCGGTCCGGGAAGGTCGATCACGCAGGTGCGCCCGCGTCCGGGCAGGTCCAGCGGCACGCCCGGTGCCAGATCGCACGGGGCCGCTGCCTTCGCGAACCGGCCGAGCACGCTGGTGACCGCCGGCGAGATGCTTGCCATTGGCTAGCAACGTACCCGGAATCGATCGCCGTACGAGGGACCGGATGGCCCATGTCGTCAGGTGATTTTCGGCGGGCAAACAGCCCTCAAGCCAGGCCCCGCAGCGGAATGGAACCTGTTCTAGTATTCGTGGGTGCGTCCCGCTGCACTCGCCGTCTCCGACGAGCAGGCCGCCCTCGCCGAGGCGGTCCGTGGTCTCGCCGCGCAGACCCGGCTGACCGCCGCCGCGCGACGGCTGGCCGACGGCGGCGACGACACCGCTCTTCCTGAGGCGTGGCCGGCGCTGGTCGGCCAGGAGCTGCTCGCGCTGCCCTTCGACGCTCAGGTCAGCGACCTGTGTGTCGCGGTCGAAGAGCTCGGCCGGGCGCTCGCGCCTGGAGCGATCGTGCCCACTCTTCTGGCCGGGCTGCTGGTTGCCCAGTACGGCTCCGAGGAGCTGAAGGCGCAGGTCGCGGCCGGCCTGCGTGACGGCAGCTTCTCCGCCGCGGTGAGCATCAACGGCCACCTCGTCGGCGGCGCGGGCGTCAGCGCAGTGGTCGCCCCGGTCGACGGCCGGTGGTACGTCCTCGACACCGCGGGGCTGGCGGTGAGCTCGGCGCCCGGGACCGACCCGACCCGGCGGATCGTGACCGTCGAGGGTCTCACGCCACATCCCGACCGGCTGCTCGCCGGCCTGATCGACAACGAGGCGACGGCCAGCGCGGCGCTCCTGCTCTCCGCGGAGGCGACCGGCGTGGCCGGCGCCTGCCTGGACATCGCGGTCGATTATGCGAAGGTCCGCGAGCAGTTCGGCCAGCCGATCGGCGCCTTCCAGGCGGTCAAGCACCGCTGTGCGGACATGCTTGCAACGCTAGAGCTGGCGGGGGCCGCGGCGTGGGACGCCGCGCACGCCTTCGACGAGGCGCCGGCCGGCGATCCCACGCGTTCGATCGCGGTCGCGGTGGTGGGAGCGCTCACCCCGAGCGCGGCGGTGGAGGTGGCGAAGAGCCTGATCCAGGTGCTCGGCGGGATCGGGTTCACCTGGGAACACGACGCCCACCTCTACCTGAAGCGCGCGATGTCGATCCGCCAGCTGCTCGGCCGGCGCGGCCGCTGGCACCTTGCCGCGGCGGGCCTCGCCCGGGCCGGCGTACGCCGCAGCCGCACCCTCGACCTCGGCACGGCGGCGGAGCCCTCCCGCAGCGAGGTGCGCCGGTTTCTCGCCACGCTCGACGGACTCGGTGCCGAGCAGCGTCGGGTCGCGATCGCGGACGCCGGCTACCTCGTGCCGCACTGGCCGGCGCCGTACGGTCGCGGGGCGGGACCGATCGAACAGCTGGTCATCGACGAGGAGTTCGCGAAGGCCGGCGTGAGGCGACCGGACCTCATCATCGGCAACTGGGCACTCCCGACGATCCTGCAGCACGGCACCGACGACCAGCGGGCGCGGTTCGTCCCGCCGACGCTGTACGGGCAGATCAGCTGGTGCCAGATGTTCAGCGAGCCCGGTGCCGGCTCCGACCTCGCCTCGCTGTCGACGAAGGCGACCCGGGTCGAAGGCGGGTGGTCGCTGTCCGGGCAGAAGGTGTGGACGTCCGCCGCCCGCACGGCGGACTGGGCGATCTGCCTGGCCCGGACATCGACCGGCGCGCGCCGCCACGACGGGATCACCTACTTCCTCGTCGACATGACCTCGCCCGGTCTCGACGTACGTCCGCTGCGCGAGATCACCGGGGAGGCGTTGTTCAACGAGATCTTCCTGACCGACGTGTTCGTCCCGGACGACTGCGTGGTCGGTGAGGTCGACGGCGGGTGGAAGCTCGCCCGTACGACGCTGGCCAACGAGCGCGTGGCGATGAGCAGCGGGTCGGCGTTCTCCTCCGGCATCGAGGAGGTGCTGCAGATCGTCGAGAGCTGTGGGGACACCGACGACTCGCTGACGATGGAGCGCGTGGGCGAGCTGGTCTGCCGTGCCCAGGCCGACGCGATGCTTGGGGCCCGGGCGACGCTCGCCCGAGTGTCGGGAACCGACCCCGGCGCGGCGTCGAGCGTGCGGAAGCTGGTCGGCATGCACCTTCGCCAGGATGCGGCGGAGCTCGCCGTCGAGATCATCGGTCCGAAGGCCGCAGCGCTGTCCGACCAGACGAGCATCGACGCGATGCGCCGGATGCTGTCGACGCGTTCACTCACCATCGCGGGCGGCACGAGCGAGGTGCTGCACAACGTGATCGGCGAGCGGATTCTCGGGCTGCCCCGCTGAGCGGGCCGGCCGGCGGTGACGGATCGAAGGAGCACGGATGACTGCTGACCTGAAGCTCGGTCTGATGCTCGGCTACTGGACCAAGGGTCCTGACGACGCGACGGAGGCGGTGCTCGCCGCTGAGGACGCCGGCTTCCACTCGGTGTGGACGGCTGAGGCGTACGGGTCGGACGCATTCACGACGCTGTCCTGGTACGCCGCGCGGACGTCGCGGATCAAGCTCGGCACCGGCCTGGTGCAGATCTCGGCCCGGACCCCAGCGGCCACCGCGATGAGCGCCGCGACGCTTGACGGCCTGTCCGGCGGGCGGCTGATCCTGGGCCTCGGGGTGTCCGGCCCACAGGTGGTCGAGGGCTGGTACGGGCAGCCGTTCCCGAAGCCTCTGGCGCGGACGCGTGACTACGTCGACATCGTGCGACGGATCTGGAAGCGCGAGGTGATCACGAGCGACAGCGAGCACTACCCGCTGCCCTATCCGGGTGGCACCGGGCTCGGTAAGCCGATCAAGCTGCTGATGCACCCGGTGCGCGACGACATCCCGATCCTGCTCGGCGCCGAGGGCCCTAAGAACGTCGCGCTCGCCACCGAGATCGCCGACGGCTGGCTGCCGATCTTCTACCACGTCGAGCGGGGCGAGGAGCTGTACCGCGAGTCGCTCGCCGGCGCACCCGACGGCTTCGAGGTGGCCTGCCCGGTCACCATCATTGTCAATGACGACGTCTCGACCGCGATCGAGTTCGTGAAGTGGACGCTCGCGTTCTACATCGGCGGGATGGGCGCGGAGAACCTCAACTTCCATCTCAACGTGATCGGCCGGTTCGGCTTCGCCGAGGAAGCCAAGGTCGTTCAACAGCTCTTCATCGCCGGTGACCGTGAGGCCGCGATGCGCGCCGTGCCCGACGAGCTTGCCGACGGCATCGCGCTGTGCGGTCCGCTCGACCGGATCAAGGAACGGCTCGAGATGTGGCGGCAGAGCCCGGTCACGACGATGCTCGTCGGGGGCGTGAAGAACCCGGACCACATCAAGGCGCTCGCCGACCTGGTGAACGGCTGAGCCGGTCTCGCGAATGAGCACGGTCGAGGCGTCGTCGGTCGCCGCGCTCCTCGCGCGGGCGCGGCGCGACGTCGACGACGGGACGCTGCCCGCCGTACAGCTCGCGCTCGGGTACGCGGGTGAGATCGTCGCCTTCGAGACCTACGGTGCTCCGGCCGGCTCGCGCTTCGTCACCTTCAGCGTCACCAAGGCGTTCGTCGGCGGTCTCACCTGGTCGCTGATCTCCGAGGGCGTGCTCTCCGACGAGACGCGGGTCGCGGATGTCGTGCCGGAGTTCGCCGCGAACGGCAAGCAGGACGTCACGATCGAGCATCTGCTCACCCATACCGCGGGGTTCCCGCGAGCGCCGATGCGGCCCGAGGAGGGCGCCGATCGCGAGCAGCGTCGCAAGCGCCTCGCGTCGTGGCGCCTGGACTGGGCGCCGGGAACCCAGACCGAGTACCCCCCGACGTCGGCGTACTGGGCGCTCGTCGAGGTCATCGACCAGCTGCCCGGCTCGGACTTCCGGCAGCAGTTCGCGGTCCGGGTCGCCGCGCCGCTCGGAGTTCCCGGCCTCACCCTCGGTGCGACGGGCGA